>JBBQJU010000001.1:0-50033 GCA_038326215.1 Gemmatimonadales bacterium
CCCATTGGTCACTTTGGTGGCCATCTCGGCGAGCCGCTCCTGTTGCAGCTGGGTCCCGGCGATCGGCTTGCCGAACATCTCCCGCTGCAAGGCGTACTGCAGCGCCTCGTCGAAGCAGGCGAGTGCGGCGCCGAGGGTACCCCAGACGATGCCGTAGCGCGCCTGCGTGAGGCACATCAACGGGCTCTTCACGCCGCCCGACCCAGGCAGGAGCGCGTCCTTCGGCAACTTGACCTGATCGAAGGTCATTGCGCTCGACTCGGACACCCGCAGCGAATGCTTGTCGGTGAGATGATGCACCGTCACGCCGGGCGTGTCCGTCGGCACCAGGAAGCCGCGGATGCTCTTCTGGTCTGCGGAGCCGTTGGTCTTGGCCCACACCACCGCGACGTGCGCCGACGGGCCGTTGGAGAGCCACTTCTTGGTGCCATGCAGGGTCCAGCCGTCGGCGGTTTCGTCAGCGTTGACGATCATCCCGGCGGGATCGCTGCCGAACTCCGGCTCGCTGAGGCCGAAGCAGCCAATGACCTCGCCACGCGCCATCCGTGGCAGCCACGACTGCTTTTGCTCCTCCGACCCGAACGCCCAGATCGGGTACATCACCAGGGAACTCTGCACCGAGGCAAAGGAGCGGATGCCCGAGTCACAGCGCTCAAGCTCCTGCATGATCAGCCCATACGCCACGCCCGAGCGACCCGGTCCGCCATACTCGGCTGGGATGGTCGGGCCGAGGAGCCCGAGCTCCGCCATCTCGCCGACCAGATGATGCGGGAAGACGCCGTCGAAGTACCACGTGGAAATGTTGGGCATCAGCGCGCGATCGACCCAGGCGCGGACCCGGTCGCGCAGCGCGCGCTCGTCCTCGGAAAGGAGGGAGTCGGTGTTCATCAGGTCCACCTGCCGGAAGGGGGGCAGGGGCGCAGGGTGGAGCGGGGCGAGCGGCTTCATGCGATGGTTCCGTAGAGATCGAGATGCGAGGGATACCCCGCAGGAGCCGTCGCGTTCGGCCGGATCCCGACTTCCTTCGCCTTGCGACGAAAGGAGGCGCCATGATCGAGGGGGTGGCCGGTCTCGCACTGCCATTGGTGCACCATCTCGTGGAGCAGCGTCTCGGTGGCGGCAGGCCAGCCGTCGCGGCGGACGTGGCGCCGGGAGAGGGTGATCTCGACCGGGCGACTGTCGTGGTCGGCGCGAAATTCGCCGAGGCGGGTCGACATCCGGTCTGACAGCCGGATCGGGATGGTGCCCAGCGCGCCCTGGAAGTGCCGGGCATTGAGGATCTCGTGCAACCGCATGAGGCGGCCGATGATCACCTCGTGTTCGGGCGCCACGGGCCGCGGCCCGCGGTGCGGCGTGGTGCGGGACGGCGCGTGCCGATCGACGGGGAAGGCGAGGAAGCGTCGCCGCGCCACGAGCCGCTCCGGCTTCGGCACCCGTGGGCGCAGGAAGGTGAGGATCGCCGAGAGGACCTCATCCGGCGCCCAGGCGTAGCCGGCATGGAGCCGGAGGCCATAGCGCGGGTGATGGCTCACCAGGACGGTGCGGTTCCGCGTGAGGGTCACCATCGTGCCGGGGGCGAGCCCGAGGCGAAAGAGCCGGTCGGGCAGCGCACGTTCGGGATCGACATCGAGCCCCAGGGAGAGCTGCGGCTCGGCGACCTCAGCCACGGGCGGCCGCGGCGTCGGCCACGCGGGGACGCGCGAAGGTGGCTGCCGGACCTGGCTGGAAGAGGCCGAGGGCCGCTTCCCAGATGTAGTGGCGCACGGTGATCGACTCGTCGTCCGCGGTAATGACGTTGCAGGCCGATGGGCGGTGGCCACGGGTGCGTGAGGTGTGGGTGCTCGACGTGGCGACGACGGCGCCGTTGGGTAGCGTCCCCGCGGCCTCCTCATGATCGTGGCCGCAGAGCACCAGATCGGTCCCGGCGGCCATCACCTGGCGCCACGCCGCGCGCCAGCGTGCCAGTCCCATGCGCTGCGAGATCCGGCCCCGTAACAGATTCTGATGCATCACCATCACGCGAAGCAGCTCGGGGCCTTCCTCGGCGAAGCGGGTGCCCGCGCGTTCGGTTTCGCGCGCGGGCAAGTGCCCCTTCACCGCCATGTCATTCAGGTTGTAGGTCATCGACCCGGCGGCGACGCCGTAGGACGTCAACACCCCAGAGAGCACCGCGCCGTCGATGACGAGCGTCGGGGTGAGCTCGGTGCCGAAGTAGCGGGTGTATTTCTCGTACTTCGCCGCGGCGCCGATGACATCGAACGGCGTGGTCCACCACTCGACGTCATGGTTGCCGGGCACCACCAAGGTTGGCGAGATCCGCCGCATCGCCTGCACAAAATCGAGGGCGCGCTGGAACTCGCCATGACGGGCACGCTGCGTCAGGTCGCCGGCGACGACGACCGCCGACGGCGCCAGCGCGGTGGCGAGGGCTTCGAGCCCGGCCACCTGCGCCAGATCGGCGTCGCGACCGAAGTGCAGGTCGGAGCACTGCAGCAGCGTGATGGGGCTCACCAGACCAGTCGCACGCGGTAGGTCAGTGTCGCCTTCCCCTTCGCCGGAACAGTCACCGCGAACACCGTGCGCGTGGCGGAGCGCTTCTGCGCCGCCACCGAGCTCTCGACCACGCTCCACTCGCCGCCGCGATCTTCGCGCACCTCGACCACCACGGCCGAGTCCTTGGCGTTCTGGAGATCGACACGATACGACGCCATCGCGATCGTGCGGCTGGTGTTCGGCGCGGTACCACGCGTCGTGGAGAAGGCGGTCTGGGTCCGCTTCGCCGTCACGTCGAAGGCGGTACCGGTCGCGACATTGAGTTCCTGTCCCGGCGCGGTGTGCCCGATGCTCCCCATCCCGATCAACTGCAGCCGCCCTGCCTTGTCGGTATCGAAGACCTGCACGCTGCCGGCCGGGAGCGGCAGATCGCCGAATACGGTCGTCAACTTCCGCTCGAGGCGATACGTGACCGCGACCGGCACCTCGCGCTCATCCTCCTCCTGCCCAATCCCGCCATAGAACGGGATCCCGCCCGACACCGTGAAGCGCCGTTCGGCGCGCGCCGGCGTCGGATCGAAGAGTGGCGTGACCAGCTGCGTCCCAGGCGTGAAGGTGATCCGCCCGGGCAGCGTGTACAAGCGTGCCTCGCCGACGGCTTCCTGTGACGGGAGCCCCTCCGCGTATGCGCCGTCGGCGGCCGACTTGGCTGCCATCGCGTACGCCCGCGGTGAGGGGCTCTGGGCCTGCACGCCGATGTCACCGGCGAGCAACTGCACTTCGGCGTTCTCCAGATTGAGCGTGCCACTCATGATCGACGCCGAGCCTTCGATCCGACCTGCCGTGCCGAGGATGAGCGAATAACTCACGCCCCACGACGCGCCGCTGGTGGCGTAGAGCACTTTGAGTCCGCTGCGAGCCCGGTCGCTGCTCACACTGACATCCGTCACCGGCGTGGTCGGCACGCGTGCCAGATCCCAGCGAATCTGCCCAGGGCGACTGAACAGCACCGCCTCGCCGACCTGCCATCGCTCCGGCTGCAACGCCAGCAGCTTTGCGCTGATGGGCGTGCGCGTCGAGCCAACGTACTGCTCGAGCTGGAACTGCTGCCCGATGTATCGGCGCAGCAGCGCGTCCTCCGTCGAGGCACCATCGAAGTTCACGAGGCCCAGCTTCACGCCTGGCTCGAGCAGCATCAGCGAGGCCGGCTCGAAGAGGCCGAGGGGGAGCGAAATGGTGGAGGTGCCAGCAGCAATGGCCGCCGGGAGCGTACGTCGCACCAGCACGCGTCCGGAATTGAAGAGTGTGACCGACGGCGCGTCGGTGGGCTGTTGGGCAATCACCGCTGCCGGTGCCGTGAGTGCGAGCATGGCCAATCGAAGGGTTCGCGTCATCGCAGCATCTCCTCGGCCACACGGCCGGCAATCTTGTAGACCAAGGCGGCGACCACCGGAACGGCGATCACGGCATACCACTGGCCCTCAGGAGACGTTGCTGGACGGCTCCAGCTCCACGCCGCCGTCATCGCTCCCGCCAGCAGTGCCGCCCGGCGCGCCACCACGGTGACCCGGCGCTGCCAGCGCTTCTGGCAGTCCGGGCACCGTTCGTTGAAATCGATGTCGGGCACCCGGCGCCCGCAATCGCCACAGGGGACCTCAGGCCACCCGAGCGGCGACGGCACGACCGAACTCCTCGGTGGAGGCGCTCCCGCCAAGGTCGCGGGTGCGGACGCCATCGGCGACGATGGTGGCCACCAGGCCCCGGCGGACCCGATCGGCCGCCGCGTCCTCGCCGAGGTGATCGAGCATCATCGCCGCCGCGAGGATCAGCGCCGACGGGTTGGCAAGCCCCTGCCCCGCAATGTCGGGCGCCGAGCCGTGTACTGCCTCGAAGATCGCCGCCGTCTCGCCAATATTGCCGCCCGGTGCCAGACCGAGGCCGCCGACCAGTCCGCTGATCTCGTCGGAGAGGATGTCGCCGAAGAGATTGGTCGTGACGATCACGTCGAACTGCTCCGGCTTGAGCACCAGCTGCATGGCGGCGTTGTCGACGATCAGGTCGTTGAAAGCGACGCGCCCCGCGTACTCCGCCGCAATCTCGCGACCGATCTCGAGGAAGAGCCCGGTGGTGAACTTGAGGATGTTCGCCTTGTGAATCAACGACACTTTCTTCCGGCCATGCCGCACCGCGTACTCGAAGGCGTAGCGGATCACCCGTTCGGAGTTGGCGCGCGTGACGACGGCCACTGACTCGGCCTGCCCGTGCGGGTCGCCATTGACCTCGACGTAGCGCTCCTGCCCGATGTAGAGCCCCTCGAGATTCTCGCGTACCAGCACGATGTCGATGCCGTCGAAGCGACCACCGGGGACGATCGTCTTGGCCGGGCGAACATTGGCGTAGAGCGCGAACTCCTTCCGGAGGGCGACGTTCACCGAGCGGAAGCCACCGCCGACCGGCGTCGTCAGCGGACCCTTCAGGGCGAGGTTGGTCCGGCGGATCGACTCGAGCGTGGCCTCCGGCATCGGGTCGCCCGTTGCCTCGACGGCGGCCATGCCACCGAGCTGACGGTCCCATGCGAAGGCGAGGCCAGTGGCCGCGAGCACCTGCAGCGTTGCCTCGGTGATCTCTGGACCGATGCCGTCGCCGGGGATGAGCGTGATGGTGTGCGTCATGGACTCAGTTGAAATCGGGGAGGATCCTGGCGACGGCCGCGGCGAGCGCTGCGGCTGGTGTCGCGGCGATCGCAAAGGGCGTGCTGCGCCAGAGCAGGGCGCCGCTGCGCGCATCGGCGAGCACCAGCACCACTTCGGCGCGGATCCCACCGGGCACGGCTTGAAAGCGCACGGCCGCCGGCACCATCACTTGGCGGCCATTGGTGAGCGCAGCGAGCATGCGGAGTTGCGAGAAGAGCGGATCGGGAATCCGCTTGAGGCCGTCGGCCCGGAGCATCGCCTGACCCATCTTGTCGGGGTCGTTGACGGTGCCCGGCGCACGGCGCGCGATACGGCGCAGTTCGTCGCCCAGAAGCCACGTCACCTCGGGGCCACGCATCTGCAGGTTCTCGCCGATCAGCGAGTCGGCCCAGCGCAGCCGAGCATGCAGGTCGGTCGGCATGCCGGCGCCGGCCGCCGAATCTGCCACGAAATACGTCAGCGGCAGCACCGGAATCGACTGCCCAGCGAGCGGCGAGAGGAGCAGTGCCGGGGCCGGGGGTGTCTTCGGTTCCTTCCCCTCCTTCGTCGCTTGCGCACAGGCAGGCGCTGCCACGACCGACAGTGTGGCAGCGAGACGAACGGCGCGAAGGAGGGAGGCGGGGAATTTCACCGCGGAAAGCTATTCCAGCGAGAGCCCGCCGTCTACGGCGATGACCTGCCCGGTCACGTGGCGTGCCGCATCGGAACAGAGAAAAGTGATCACGGCGGCGACATCCTCAGGCTCGGCCAAGCGGCCCAGCACGGCCCGCTTCTGGGCGCGCACGATGACGTCGGTGGGGAGTTCGTCGAGCCGCTCGGTGTGGACGAAGCCTGGGGCGACGGCATTGACGTTCACATTCGAGGGGCCGAGTTCGACGGCGGCGGCCCGGGTGAAACCTTCGAGCGCGGCCTTGCTCGCGGCGTAGTTGGCGACCCCGAAGCCTGGGCGCGCCGCCTGATGTGCCGAAATGTTCACCACCTTACCCCAGTGCTGGCGGCGGAAGTGGGGCGCGCAGGCGGCCACGCAATGAAACGCGCCCGCCACATTGGTCGCGAAGACGGTGGACCACGCCTCTTCCGTCATCCGCCAGAGCGCGCCATCACGGGCGATGCCGGCATTGTTGACGAGGCAGTCGACGGTGCCGAAGCGGCGGACCACCTCGGCGATGAAGGCATCGACCTGGGCACGGTCGCGCACATCACAGCGGGCGGCATAGACCTCGGCGCCCATCGTGGTGAGGGTGGCCTCGGTCATGAGGGCGGTGGCTTCGACGTCGCGCCCCTCCATCTCGAACCAGCAGAAGGCGACCCGGTACCCGAGACGGCCGAACTCCAGGGCGATGGTCCGGCCCAGCCCGGTGGCGCCGCCGGTGACGACGGCGACCCGACCCGGCGTGACGGCCTCACGGGCCGCGGCGCGGGGTTCGGTCTCGGGGATCGGTTCAGCCACCGACGCGGCCGCGGTGGACGACCAAGGATCGGGGGTGGCGCCAGGATAGGGGGGCATATCCAGCGAAGCTACGGGCCGAAGCGGCGGGGTGCAACGGCGAGGGATGCGGAGGGGGGCTGGGAAATGCGTCCTGACCCGGCGGTGCCGGCGGCGAAGTGATCCGCCACGCGCTACCTTCCGCGCCATGCCCAACATCCTCTGGATTGTCGCCGCCCTCGCCAGCGCGGCCGGCTGGGGTGCGATTGCCCTGCACCGGGGCGAGACCATCTCCGCCGCCTGGCTGCTGCTCGCGGCGATCGGCTCTTACCTGATTGCCTGGCGCTTCTACTCGCGCTTCCTCGCCTCGCGGGTCATGGCGCTCGACGACGCGCGAATCACGCCGGCGCACCGCCACGCCAACGGTCGCGACTTCGTGGTGACGACGAAGTGGGTGCTCTTCGGTCACCACTTCGCCGCCATCGCCGGCGCCGGCCCACTGGTCGGGCCGGTCCTCGCCGCGCAGTTCGGTTATCTCCCCGGCACCCTCTGGATCATCATCGGCGTCATCCTCGGCGGCGCCGTCCAGGATTTCGTCATCCTCGTCGGCTCGATGCGCCAGGACGGGAAGTCCCTCGGTCAGATGGCCAAGGAGGAACTCGGCGCGACCACCGGCATCCTCGCGATGATCGCCATTCTGGCCATCATGGTGATCCTCCTCGCCGTGCTCGCGCTGGTGGTCGTGCGCGCGCTCGAGCACTCGCCATGGGGCGTCTTCACCATTCTCTGCACCATTCCGATTGCGCTGATCATGGGCTTCTGGATGAAGGTGTGGCGGCCAGGGAAGACCGTCGAGGCGTCGATCTTCGGCATCATCATGCTGATGGCCGCACTCGTGGGCGGGCGCTACGTCGCCGCCTCCCCCACGCTGGCGCCGATGTTCACCGCCGACGGCATGACCATCGGCTGGGCGATCATCGCCTACGGCTTCGTCGCCTCGGTCATCCCGGTGTGGATGCTCCTCTGCCCCCGCGACTACCTCTCGACCTTCCTCAAGGTCGGGACCATCCTCGCGCTGGCCGTCGGCATCTTCGTGACGCTGCCCGAGATCCGCCTCCCGGCGCTGACGCGCTTCACCGATGGCAGCGGACCGATCTTCGCCGGCTCGCTCTTCCCGTTCTGCTTCATCACCATCGCCTGCGGCGCCATCTCCGGCTTCCACGCGCTCGTGGCGAGCGGCACGACGCCGAAGATGGTCGACCGCGAGACCGACGCGCGGCTGATCGGCTACGGCGCGATGTTGACCGAATCGTTCGTGGCGATCATGGCGTTGATCGCCGCGGCGTCGCTCGACCCGGCCGTCTACTTCGCGATGAACGCCCCACTCCCCATCCTCGGCGGCAACATCGACGCCGCCATCGTCACCATTCGCGGCTGGGGTTTCGTGCTGCAGCCCGGCCAGCTCGAGGCCCTCGCCGCACAGATGGGCGAGAGCTCACTGCTGGCGCGGACGGGCGGGGCGCCGTCACTCGCCGTCGGCATGGCGCAGGTCTTCGCCGGCGCCTTCGGTCCGTCGCTCACGGCGCTCTGGTACCACTTCGCGATCATGTTCGAGGCGCTCTTCATCCTCACCACCGTCGACACCGGCACCCGCGTCGGGCGCTTCATGGTGCAGGAACTCGCCGGCCACGTCTGGAAGCCCCTCGGCCGCACCTCCTGGTATCCAGCCACCGTGGTTGCCTCCGCGGCGATCGTTGCCGGCTGGGGATGGTTCCTCCTCCAGGGCGTGCAGGACCCGCTCGGCGGCATCAACGCCCTCTGGCCACTCTTCGGTATCAGCAATCAACTGCTCGCGGCGGTGGCACTCACGGTGGCGACGACGCTCATCATCCGGAGCGGACGCGCGCGCTACGCGTGGACCACGATCCTGCCCCTCGGCTGGGTGCTGCTGGTCACCACCACCGCCTCGTGGCAGAAACTCTTCCACAGCGACCCGCGCATCGGCTTCCTCGCCCACGCGGCCAAGCTCGCCACCGACGCCGCGAACGGCACCATGGTCCAGGCCACCGCCTCGCGGCTGATCCTCAACGACCGGATCAATGCCGCACTCTGCGGCGCCTTCGTCCTGGTGACGTGGGCGGTGGTGGTGAGTGGCATCCGCGTCTGGATGCAGCGAACAGCGAGCGGCGAACAGCGAACGGCGGGGGAGGCCGTGGCATGAGCCGGGATCAGCTCGCGGCGTGGATCGCAGGAGTCCGGAAGGTGCTGGGGATGCCCGACTACGCGGCGTACTGCGCGCACGTGCGGCAGGCGCACCCGGGCACACCGATGCCCAGCGAGCGCGAGTATTTCGAGCTCTATCTCAAGGCGCGATATGAGGGTGGCCCGAACCGCTGCTGCTGACAGCGGCGAATCGCGAATAGCGAACGGCGAACAGCGAATGCAGATCTCGCTGTTCGCCGTTCGCTGTTCGCTGTTCGCCGGTTACTTCAAAAACAGCAACTCCCGATACGTCGGCATCGGCCACAGGGTCGCGTCGACATGCGTCTCGAGCGTGTCCACCGCCGTGCGGAGGATGGCCATCGCCGGGCGCACCTTCGTCTTGATCTGCTGCGCGTGCTTGATCGGGTCGGCGTCCTCATGGGCCACGGCCGTCTCAAGCGCGCCGAGGGAGGTACGCAACTCCGTGACCATCCCGGTGAACTGCTCCAGCGCCTGCACCGTGTCCTCGCAATCGACGCCGGCGGCTTCCGTGGCGGTGGCGGCCTCGGCGATCAACGTCTGGTGCTTCAGCGCCGCCGGGAGAATCTGCGTCCGCGCGATCGACACCATCATCTCTGCCTCGATCGTCAGCTGCTTGACCCACTTCTCCACCGAGATGTGGTAGCGCGAGTCCACCTCGGCCTTGTTAAGCACGCCGTACTTCTTGAAGAGGTCGACCGTCTTCTTCGCCTTGAGGACCGGGAACGCCTCGACGGAGTCGCGCAGGTGCGGCAGGCCGCGCTTCTCGGCCTCCTTGTGCCATTCCTGCGAGTAGCCGTCGCCATCGAAGACGATCCGCTTGTGCTCCTTGAGGACCTTCTTCAGCACGCTGAGGACGGCCGTCTGCAGCTTGGCCGGCGTCGGGTTGTTGCCAGCGGCCTTCTCGAGCTCGGTCGCCATGAAGTCGAGCGACTCCGCCGCGATGGCATTGAAGACCATGGTCGGCCAGGCGACCGAGGCAGTCGAGCCGACGGCGCGGAACTCGAACTTGTTACCGGTGAAGGCGAACGGCGAGGTGCGGTTCCGGTCGCCCGAGTGCCGCGGGATCTGCGGCAGCGACTTCGCGCCGAGATCGATCGTGCCGCCCTTGATGGTGCGCTTCGGCAAGCCCTGCTCGACCTGCGCGAGGATGTCGGAGAGCATGTCGCCGAGGAAGATCGAGATGATCGCCGGCGGGGCCTCGTTGGCGCCGAGACGGTGGTCGTTCCCGGCGGCGGCGATCGAAGCACGCAGCAGGTCGGCATGGATATCCACAGCGCGGATCACGGCGCAGAGGAAGACCAGAAACTGCATGTTGGTGTGCGTGTCATCCTGTGGATCGAGCAGGTTGACGCCGGTGTCAGTCGCGATCGACCAGTTGTTGTGCTTGCCGCTGCCGTTGACGCCGGCAAAGGGCTTCTCGTGCAGGATCGCCTTCAGACCATGGCGCTCGGCGACGCGGCGGAGGATCTCCATCGTGACCATCTGGTGGTCGGAGGCGATGTGCGACACCTCGAAGAGCGGCGCGAGCTCATACTGCCCCGGCGCGACTTCGTTGTGACGCGTCTTCACCGGTACACCGACGCGGAACAGCTCTTCCTCGACTTCGGCCATGAACGCCAGCACCCGGGCCGGAATCGCACCGAAATAGTGATCCTCGAGCTGCTGCCCCTTCGGCGGCCGTGCCCCGAAGAGTGTCCGCTCGCAGGTGACCAGGTCAGGGCGACGGTAGAAGAGCTCCTTGTCGACCAGGAAGTATTCCTGTTCGGGGCCGAGGGTCGTGAGGACGCGCGAGACACCAGTGTCGCTGCCGAAGAGGCGGAGGATCCGCATCGCCTGCTTCGAGAGGGCCTCCATCGAGCGGAGCAGCGGAATCTTGGTGTCGAGCGCCTCACCAGTCCACGAGACGAAGCCGGTCGGGATGCAGAGGGTGACCGCCTTGCCGTTCCGGTTCAGGAACGCCGGCGAGGTCGGATCCCACGCCGTGTAGCCGCGCGCCTCGAAGGTGCCGCGCAGGCCCCCCGAGGGGAACGACGAGGCGTCCGGCTCGGACTGGGTGAGATCGGCGCCGGAGAAGTTGTAGATCACGCCGCCCATGCCGTCGGGCGACACCAGCGAATCATGCTTCTCGGCGGTCAGGCCGGTCAGCGGTTGGAACCAGTGGGTGAAGTGCGTCGCGCCCCGCTCGACCGCCCAATCCTTCATCGAGGCGGCGACGATGTCGGCCACCTGCGGGTCGAGTGGCTCGCCCTGGTCGATCGTGCGGAGCAGCGACTTGTAGACGGCCTTGGGCAGCCGCTTCTGCATCACCGACTTGGAGAAGGTGTCCACCCCGAACAGGGCGTCGACACGGTCGTTGGGCGAGATGTCCGTCACGGGAAGATCCTGGCGCGAAAGGGTGAAGCTGGGTGGCACCGTCGGCCACCACGAATGGGGCCAAGCTAACCGCTGGGCGCCTCGGTGCAACTACTGTTAGCCGTCTTACGAAATGCCTGCACATCAGCACCAACGCGGCATTGCACGGCATGTGGCGCTTCACAGTCTATTTCGTTGTACGGCTTACTTCTTTCGTGGCCGTGTGACCAGCCACCAGGCCACCGTCGCCGCCACACCAGCCACCGCCGAGAGCCAGAGGGCCGCGCCCGTCCCGCGCCGATCGACCACCATGCCGAAGAGGAGTGCCGCGATCAGGGAGGTCACACCGGTCACCGCCTGGGCCTGTCCGAAGGCACTGCCCGCCCCACGCGGTGCCAGTCGGGCGACGGTGCTCTTCTCCGCGGGCTCGCCGATCCCGGTCACGAGTCCGAAGGCGAGGAAGATGGCCATCATGGCCATCGGGGTCGTGGCCTCGCCCAGTGCCCAGGCGCCGAGCGCGGCGAGGGTGCCGGAGAGCACGACCACGCCGCGCTCGCCGACCCGGTCGACCAACCACCCTGCCGGATAGGCCGAGGCACTGCGGACGACGTGCAGGCCGGCCCAGGCGAGCGGGATCAGCGCGAGGGCGACGCCATGCTGCTGCAGGTGCAACAGCAACAGCGTTTCCGGGAGACGGCTCACCACCAGGAGCGTGAGCGCAAGGATCGGTGGCCAGAAGGCCGCGGCGGCGGCGCGCTCGGCGGACGGCGTATCGCGCGGAGCCGGTGGCACCTCGACCGGCGCCAGCTCGCGGTCGCGCAAGGTCCACCACAGCATCGCAACCGCCAACAACGCCGGGACGATACTCCACCCGATCACGGCCCGCGGCGTCAGTCCGGCGTACTGGAGCAGCGCCCACCCGACGAGCGATCCGACGACCGCGCCGCCATGGTCGAATGCGCGATGAAAGCCGAAGGCACGCCCGCGCTGGGACGCCGGGACCGCCTCGGCGAGCATGGCATCACGGCCCGGTGACCGGAGGCCCTTCCCGACGCGGTCGGTCATCCGAAGGCCGATCACCATCCCGACCGAGCTGGCGATGGCGATGAGGGCGCGCGCGACCGCCGCGATCCCATAGCCGCCCATCACCAGCAGCGGCCGACGCTCCCGGGTATCGGCAAGCCGCCCCGCCGGAAGGCGGAGCAGCGCGGCCGTCAGATCGGCGAGACCATCGAGTGCGGCGAGCGAGGTCGCCGACCCACCCAGCGTGGTGACGATGAGGGCGGGGAGGAGGGGATAGACCATTTCGCTCGAGGCATCGTTCAGCCCCGAGACCAGCGAGAGCCCGCGCACGCGGCGCGGGAGGGGCGCGTCAGTCCTGGCCAAGCGCCCAGCGGGCAAGCCGTACCGGGAGGCCGCCGCCCTGCAGTGCTCGCCGGATGAAGGCGGCCGGATCGCCCCCCTGTTCGGCGTACCACGACTGCCATGCCTCGTGCGAGAGCGCGGCGGCCAGCGCCTCGAGGGGCTGCGACGCCACCTCCTGGACCACGAAGCGCGATTCGATCTCCGACAGCCCGGTGACCTCGCGCACGAACGCGGCGGCGGTCTCGCGGTCCATCCGCCGCGCCTGCAGGTGCAGATCGACCTCGGCCGCAGCGCTCTCGACCAGCGCACGATGGCACATCATCAACTGCTGCTCCTCGCTGCCGCCGACGATGGTGGTGCGGACCAGCGCCGAGACCGTGCGCCCCCACCCCATCGTGAGGCCGGGCGCGACCAGCACCCGGCGGATGACGCTCGGCAACTCGCCGCGGGCCGCGTCCTGCATCAGCTCCGCATGCGCGCGAATCGCCTCGCCGCCGAGCGCATGGCGGTCGAAGCCATCGACAGGGTCCTCGGTGCACGGGGCGTCGGTCGCCGGAAGCCCGAGGGTGACCAGCTCCCCGCGGACCCGCTCCCAGGTCTCGGTCCACTCGGTCGGGAGTTCCTCGAAATCGATCTCGCCATGCTCCTGCAGTTCACGGACCAGAGCAAGCGGGTCGTCCGCGCCGAGCACCAACGCGACTGCATGCAGCGTCCGTTCGACGCCGGCGCGGCGCAGATCAAGAATGCGCAGGGTCCCGCGAATCCCGACCGGCTCGTGCGTGAGCATCGCGAGGCGGCGCTCAAGCGCTTCCTCGCCCAGACCAGGCTCACCACCGCGTGGTGCCTCGGACTCGAGCCAGCGGCGATGTTCGGCCAGCGCGACCAGCGCCGGCTGGACCGTCACATCATCGAGGTATTCGGACGCCTCGTCGAGCAGATCGCCGAGCTGACCGACGAGCGCGAGCGCATCGCTGGCCGTCTGGTCGGGGATGGGGCGCGGATCGGCCTGCACCCCGCCGAGGAATTCCGGCAACGCCCCAATGCGGCCGCGCAGGGCGGCCTCGGCTTCCGCGTCGAAACTCTCGTCCATGAACACGGCGAGCGCGTCGACCGCGTGACGCAGCGGCAGCGTCGGGTCGGCGGCCTCGGCCTGCGTCACCGCCTCGAGGGCGAGGATGTCGTCGCGAATGGTATCGAGCAAGGCGGTGCGATCGACTTCGTCGTCGAGCGCCTCGACATCCTCGAGGTCCTCGATCGCGTGGGCGATGCTGCGGAGTGCCGCGGCCTGTGCCACCAGCCACGGCGCATCGAAGCGGCCCAGGCGCTGCTGCGTCTCGGCGGGGGCGCCATCGGGATGCCGCATCGGGTCCAGGTGGCGCGCCAGATCGAGATAGGACGCCAGCAGTGCGGTCAGATCAGCGGTCATGCGCCGTGTACCTCGGTGTGTGCGCCGAAGCTGCCGGAGCCGGTGAAGCCGTTGACCTTCACCTTCTCGCCGAGCATGACGTCGTTGAGCGTACTGCGATCGATGGTGCAGCCGGGGCCGATGATCGCATTGGCAATGGTGGAGTCGCGCACCGTTGTCCCGGCCTCGATCGTCACGTTCGGGCCGATGGTGCAGCGCGCCAGCGTACAGCCGGCCTCGATCAGCACCGGCTCGACGAGGTGAACATCGGCGCCGACGGGACCATGCGTCGCCGCGCCCTGCCCAAGGAGGATACCGTTGGTCTCGATGGTCGTCTCGAGCTGGCCACAGTCATACCAGCCACCCACCTCGGCGGTGCGAATTTTCTTGCCATGCTCGATCATGTGCTGGAAGGCGTCGGTGAGATAGTACTCGCCCTTGTTCGCCGGCATGGCCAGCACATGATCGATGCCAGCCCAGAGGGCCGCCACATCGCGAATGAAGTAGAGGCCGATGTTGGCCAGCTTCGAGATCGGCTCGGTCGGCTTCTCCACGATCTTCGTCATGTAGCCATCGGCGTCGGTCACCACCACGCCGAAGCGCTGATAGTCCTCGACCTCCTTGGCCCAGATGATCCCGTCGGCGTCGGTGGTCTGCGCCAGCGAGAGGTCGGCCTCGAAGATGGTATCGACGAAGATGATCATCACCGGTCCGTGGATGAACGGCCGGGCGAGGTTGATCGCACCCGCGGTGCCGTCCTGGACCTTCTGCTCGATGAACCGCGAGGGGATGGCGTAGCTGCTCCGCGCGTGCGCCTCGACCTGCCCCTTCAGGTGGCCCGTGATGAAGATCAGCTCTTCGACGTCGAGGCCGACGAGCTTGTCCATCACCCAGTCCATCACCGGGCGGCCGGCGACTTTGAGTATCGGCTTCGGGATCAGGTGAGTGTGCGGCCGGAGCCGCGTGCCCTTCCCTGCCGTCGGAATGATCACCTGCATCGGGTCACCCTCGTCCGTAGCGGTCGTTGATGCGCACCAGGTCGTCGAGCTCCGGCGTGGAGGCCTCGAGCACGTCACTGTCAACGACGGCCTCGATCTGATGAATGGTCAGCGCCGGGATGTGCACCGAGTCGCCGGCCCGAAAGGCGCGTGCCACCGGCTCGGCGCCCTCGTGCGGCCAGGTGCGGAGAATCAGTTCTCCCGAAAAGACATGCATTGTCTCGTCCTTGTGGTGATGGTACTGACAGGAGAGGATGTGCCCCGCCTTCACGTGCAGCACCTTGCCCACATACCGGTCGGTATGGGCCCAGATCAGCTCATGGCCCCACGGCTTCTCGACGCGTCTCGGCACTTCGGACATCACGACCCCGGCATGTGGAAGGTGAACGATGATGGCACGGTGATGCAGTCTCTGACACAGACGCCGCAGGCGACGCAGCCCTCGACCTTGAGCACCGGTCGGCCATCCTCGTCGAGGGCGAGCGCGGCCTCGCCGACGGGACAACTCCGGACGCACACCCCGCACTCCCTGCCCTCAAACGTAATGCAGCGATCGGGATGAAACTCGATCCAGCCGAGCCGTTGCCCCAGCCAGCCATTGGCGGGGACGGTGAGGGCATCGGTGGGGCAGGCGACGGCGCAGGGCATCTCGGTGCAGGCGATGCAGGGGATCCGCGCGGGCTCGAGGTAGGGCGTAGCCGCCGCCAATCCGCCGCTCGAGGGCACGTGCAGGATTGCTCCGGCCGGGCAGGCCGCCGCGCAGGCGCCGCAGCGGGTGCACGCCGTGAGGAAGCCCACTTCGGAGAGCGCCCCCGGCGGCCGGACATAGCGCTTCTGGACGATCCGTTCTTCGGTCGCCTTGGCGACCTGCTCCATCGCGTTGCCGAGGGCACGACGGAAGAAGCTCCGGCGATCGCCACCGAAATCGGTCATCGGATCACCGGCGCGATGCCGAGCAGCCAACGCGTCGCCGAGACGCGGTCGCTCCGCTCCGAGGCGGCCCAGGGCGAGTCGTTGACGTAGAACGGCAGCTCGAGGCGGCTGGTGAAGTCGACGCCGAAGATCCGGTGCGTCATCCGGACGCCGGCACCGGCATCGATCAGCATCCGGCGCACCGGCAGCAACAGCGCGAGCGAATTCGGATCGCTCCCGACGCCGCGCTCGCCACCGAGGCGCGCCGCATCACCGAAGGCGACGAGCGCAACACGCGAGAGGAGTGGCGTCCTCGGGCGCAGGACCGTGGCGACCACTTCGAGATTCACCGACGTGAGGTGATTGGTCGAGAGCGCCTGATCGAAGCCGCGGAGGTTGCCGCCGCCTGCCTCGTGCCAGTGCCCCGCCATCTCGCCACGTACGAGTGGCGCGCCGTCGGCGCGGAGGAAGGGATTCCGAAGCTGTTCGTACGGGTCGGCCCCGGCGACGAAGAGCCGCCGCTGCGGCAGGAGCGGATCGGCGCTGCTGATCGAGGCGTGCGCGGCGCGCACGGCGAGCGCGATGCGGCTCGTGAGGGCGCGATGCCCAGTCGCCTCCAGCGCCAGCTTGGCCCATGGCTGGATGTCGTAGCGCTTGGCGGTCGAGATGCCGTCGCCGGGGCGGCGATACTCGACTCCACCGGTGAGTGTGCCGCGGCCGCGCAGTTGCCATGCACCCATGCTACCATGCCGTTCGATCCAGACCGGCAATTCGACGGTGCCGCCGACTTCCCACAGCGGCAGGGTGACGAAGCGGTCGTCATGCACAGCAACCCAGCGGAGCGAGGCGCCGAACTGTTCGCGGCGACCGATGCTGGCCGACACCCCACTGCGTCCGTCGAGACGGAAGAGGTCGATGCGTTGCTCGACATCCTCACCGCGGAGCTGGAAGGGGTTCTCGAGCGTCAGCGACGCCTGAAGGGTCTTGACGGTTTCGGTGCGGGGCGAGAAGACACCGGTCGACCAGCCGAGGCGGAGGGTGTGCCGGTTCCCCGTTTCGGTCGCTGCCGTGCGCAGCCGCACGCCGAGCGTGAGGCCCCCGGCATCGTTGTACCAGGCATCGGGAAAGGGCCGCTGCGCCGCGAGGGTCACGGGCGCGGCGAGCGCGATCAGAGCGAGGAGGCGCGTGTGCGGTGTGGTCATGGAATGGCTCGAAGGATACCCGGAAACGAGCGACGCCGCACCGATGTTCGGTGCGGCGTCGCGGGTCCGTCCAGCCACCAGATTCAGCGGCTGATCAGCTTGTTCCGCAGCTGGGCCAGGCGCTTCCGCACCGAGCCGTCATAGACGCGGTCGCCGATCTTCACGACCACGCCACCGAGCAGCGACGGATCGACCGCGAAGCCGGCGATCACGTCCTTGCCAATCGCCGTCTTCAGCCGCTCCACCAGCACCTGCCTGGTGAGGGCATCGACGTCGCGCGCCAAGGTGACCCCGGCCCGCACACGATTGAGCTGCACGTCCACCAGCACCCGGTACTCGTCAGCGATCTGGGGAAGCAACATCTGCCGGCCACGCTTGACCACCGCAGCCAGGAAGAGGATGAACGTCGTGGGCGCGCCCTGGAGGGCATGCCGGATGATCTCGACCTTCTTCTCCTTGGTGACGCGCGGCGACATCATCACCGCCTCGATCGACGGGGTGCCCAATGCGGCGGTCGCCTCGTCCATCAGGGTGCCCCACGCCTCCGGAGCCCCCGCATGCTTCGCCAGCGACAGGAGCGTCTCGGCGTAGTTGCGGGCGATGGTGATTTCCCTCACGCCGACTTCCCGATCGACCCGAGGTAATCCTCAACCAGCTTTCGATCGGCGGCACCATCGAGTGACTGCCCGACCACCTTGCCAGCCGCGGCAATCGCCAGATCCACCGCCTCTCGACGCAGATCCGCCACCGCACGAAGCTTCTCGGCTTCGATCTCGCGACGCGCACGCGCCAGCATCTCGTCCTGCTCGGCGCGGGTCTTCTCCACGGCGAGCGTCCGCTCCCGCTCGGCCGCCTGGCGCGCTTCGGCCAACATCGCCGTCGCCTCGCCACGCGACCCGGCCAGTAACTGCCGCTGCTCCTCGAGCGCTGCCTGGGCATCGGCATGCATCTGCTTCGCCTCGGCGAGCTGCACCCGGATGGTCTCCTCCCGATCGGCCGTCGCGCGGACGATCACCGGGAAGAGCTGCTTCGCGAGGATGAACAACACCACCGCGAAGACCACCACCGTCCAGACCGCAAGCGCCGGGGTCGGCTGGAAGGGGCCCGGCAGGCCCCCTTCGGCGCCTTCCGTGCTGAGGAGGAGGAGCGTCCGCATGATCACTTAATGACCTTGAAGAGCAGGGCGAAGACCAGCGCGATGATCGTGGCGCCTTCGAGCAGGACGGCGATTAGCAGGCCCGCGCCGCGGATCTCGCCCGCCGCTTCCGGCTGCCGCGCGATCCCTTCCGCCACCTGGCCACCAATCCGGCCAAGGCCGATGCCCGCGCCGAGAATGGCGAGGCCGATCGCGATGCCGGCACCGAGCTGGCCATAGCCGGCCCCGATCAACTTCGCGGCCGCTTCCGACATCTCCGCAGTCTGCATCAGCATGTTCATCATCATTGTCGTAGTCCGTAGTTCCAGGGAAGATGATTCAAGAGTCTGCATCGCTCGCCGGCCATCTCGTCTCTTCCGGAACGAGGGGCCATACGGTGGAGGTCGCCGGGCCGAAGCCCAACCTCCTGGGCGGTGAGGATCACCGCCTCAAGTCCGGCGCCACAGGATGCGTGGGGCGACGGGGTACTGCGAACAGCGAACCGCGAACTGCGAACTGCGAACTGCGAACTGCGAACTGCGAGGTGAGCGTAGGATCGCTGTTCGCTGTTCGCCGTCAATGCTCGTGCTGCATCATCCCGATAAAGACCGCACTCAACAGCGCAAAGACATACGCCTGCAGTAGTGCCACAATCATCTCCAGGAACATGATGCCGACCACGACGGCGCCGGTGATCAGGGCGATGCCGCCGCTGCCGATCATCCCCATGCCGCTGAACATGAACACGATGCCGAAGAGCGAGAGCAAGACGAAGTGGCCCGCCAGCATATTGCCGAAGAGTCGGACCGCCAGCGCGAACGGCTTCACCAGCTTCGAGAGGACTTCGATCGGCGCCATGCCGATCGACATCGCGACGGCGCCGATGCCGTGCAGCCCGTCGACGTGCGGGAAGATCGTCCCCATGTAGCCCTTGAAGCCGAGCTTGAACATTCCGCCGATCTCGATCGCCAGCAGCACGATGAACGCCAGCGCGCCAGTCATCGCGAGGTTGCCGGTCGGCGACGAGCCGAAGGGAATCAGGCCGAGGAAGTTCGAGACGAGGATCAGGAAGAAGAGCGTCATGATGAAGGGGGCCCACCGCGCGCCCTCTTCCTCGCCGATATTGGCGATGGCGATGTCATTGCGCACGTAGAGGACGACCATTTCCATCAGCCCGGCGAAGCCCTTCGGCGGGACGCCGGCCTTGCGCGCCTTCTCGACGCCGCGCGCGGTGATCGTCATGAGCAGGACGGTGATGATCGCGGCCAGCAGGAGGAAGACGACGTGGCGCGTCGGCGAGAGATCAATCGCGAAGTTGCCGATGTGCACCGGCTCCCAGCGCGGGAGTTCAATGATGTACCCGCCGAAGTCCAGTTCATGGGCGTCGGCCGTGTGGTGGAACATCATGTCAGCAATGCTGAACCCTTCGCTCTCGCCACTCATGATCGCTGCCGTGTCTCCAGATATAGAAAGGGGAGGATCACTCCCAGGTATCCCAGTGCGGTGGGCAACGGCGGAAAGCGTTCCGGGCTGCGCAGCACCAGCACTGCAATGATCAATACACCCAGCATCCGCAGCACCACGCCGATGCCGTACACCATCAGTTGGTCAATCGTCGGCTCGCGACCGGTGCGTCCGACCAACCGCACCGCGAGGAGTGACAGGGCAATCGCCACGAGTCCTGCCGTCGCCGCGCCGGTCGCGCCGGCTGCGCCACTTGTCAGCCAGGCCACCGCGGCCATCACCGCCGTCGCGACCACCCCGACCACGATCCGCCTATTCAGCTGGCGGCTCGGTTGGACCCTTCCCGCCGCGCAACTTGGCGAAGAGCCAGATCCCGACCCACGCCGTGCCTCCGAGCGCCCCGACAAGGGTCATCAGCGGCATCGTACCGAGGCGTCCATCGAGCCAGACGCCACCCAGGGCGGAGAGGGTCACGACCACCGCGAAGGTGATCCCGTGGGACACATAGACCCACCCCTCTCCCATGGCTCGATTGCCCGAATCACGGGGTTTCACGGGCGGGAAGCTACGGGCTTGTGAAATATTACGCCAGCGAACACGGGGGGGCGAAACTCGGCCGGGGAGGGGGGCGTAACAGGTGAACGGTGAACGGTGAACGGTGAACGGGAGGAAGCCGGTAAGGGGTGAGGGGCCGGGCCAGCCTTACCCCCGCAGTCCTCACCCAGCGCGGCCGCTGGCCGCGCCCCCGTTCACCGTTCACCGTTCACCCTTCACCCGCCCTCCCCTATCTTACCCCACCACCAAAACCCACACCCGACACCACATGACCGCTCCGACCGCCCCAGACGACCTGACCCAGCTCCGCCGCCTCGCCGAGGGGGTGACTGCCCTCCGGACCCAGGTCGCCGAGCGGGTGGTGGGGCAGACGGCGGCGGTCGATGGGGTGCTGACGGCCATTCTGGGCGGCGGGCATGCCCTGCTGGTGGGGGTCCCGGGGCTGGCGAAGACGCTGCTGGTCTCGACGGTGGCCGAGGCGCTGAACCTCTCCGTCAACCGGGTCCAGTTCACCCCGGACCTGATGCCGGGCGACATCACCGGCACCGAGCTGGTCGAGGAGGATCCGGCCACCGGGAAGCGGCACTTCCGCTTCGTCCCGGGGCCGATCTTCGCCCAGGTGGTCCTGGCCGACGAGATCAACCGGACGCCGCCCAAGACCCAGGCCGCCCTCCTCCAGGCGATGCAGGAGCGGACGGTGACCGTGGCGGGGCAGACCTATCCGCTCCCCGCGCCCTTCTTTGTATTGGCCACGCAGAATCCGATCGAGCAGGAGGGGACCTATCCGCTCCCCGAGGCGCAGCTCGACCGCTTCATGCTCGAGCTTCGGCTGGGCTATCCATCGCGCTCGGAAGAGGAAACGATTGTGGCGCAGACGACCGGCTCACGGATGCCGACGGTCCGGCCGGTCTTCGACGGCGCCGAGCTCTCGGCGATGCAGGCGTTGGTGCGGCGGATTCCGGTGAGCGAGTCATTGATTGCGGCGGCGGTGCTGCTCGCGCGGATGACGCGGCCGAACGAGGCCGAGGCGCCGCCGCTGATTCGCGAGTATGTGGAGTGGGGTGCCGGGCCGCGTGCGTCGCAGTACTTGGTGCTGGGTGCCAAGGCCCGCGCGGCGATGGATGGTCGGCCGCAGGCGGATCTGGACGATGTGAAGAGCGTCGCCCTGGCGGTGCTCAGACACCGGGTGATGACCAACTTCGCGGCCGAGGCGTCGGACCGGACCAGCGAGGATGTGGTGGCGGAACTGGTGGGGAGTGGGGGGTGGTTGCCGCGGTAGCCCTACGTCGACACTGGCGGGTCGGTGAGCACTCAGCCGTCGAACATCAACTCCATCCGCACGACGACATCCGGATCCATCTTAAGCATGCCGAACGCCTTGCTGAGTCCGCCGATGCCGAAATCGGTGAGGCGCAACGGGGTGTATCCATGAAAACGGATGCCCGCCGCCTCGGCGCGGATCCAGCCACGCACCGCGGACTCGCGCACCACGCCGTGGATGGTGAAGCGACCACGCAGGGTCACCGCCACCGAATCGTGATCGACCGCACCCGGGGCGACGGCATCAAGGTCGAATCGTATCGTCGGGAAGCGCTCCACCTCCAACGACTTCCACATGTCGCGATCGCGTCGACCATTGCCGGTGACCAGCGTCTTGGCATCACTCTCGATCCAGCCGCGCACCTCATCCATGGTGGGCGCACCGATCAGCGCACCACGCAGCTGCGACGTGCGCCCCACAAAGGCGCCGAGCGAGCCGCGACCCTCGAAGCGAAGTTCGCCATGCACGGCCCCGTGACTGGCAATGGACTGCGCCGCCACCGCCGGCGGCATCATCGCGCAGACGAGGGCCAGCATGCGCAGCGTTGTTCGGATCTGCATTGCGACTCCTTGGCGGGCGGAACGCCCTGTGTCATCACCGTACGCCGCGAGACGTCGAACAGATTGGATCCCGACCGCCCTGCTGCGTGGTGCAGTGGCAAGGATACCGGTGAGTGGCCCCGCGGCGCGGTGTGCCGCCTACATCGCCATCCAATCGAGGCTCAGTTCCGTCGTGCCCCAGAGGATCCGCAGCTCGCCGCGGAGTCCTGCGCTGGCGGGAACCAGCCACATGGTGAGCCCCTCGACCGGCGTCGTCATCGTGCGCAGGCGCAGCGGGATACGGGCGACATCGTTCTTCGCATCATAGGCATCGGCCCCCTGCCCCACATCCTTCTGCAGGATGAGCTGCCACCCTTCAGCCGTCGGCATGGTGAAGAGCGCGTAGCGGCCTTTCGCGAGGTGGACCGTGCCAAGCATCAGATCGAGATCGGTGTCGAGGGTGGAAGTGGCGTTCGCCCCGGTGCGCCAGACCTTGCCATAGGGTACCAGCGTCTCGGTGTGCAGCGCTCGGCCGCGCAGGTGCGGCTGACCGAAATCGAGCCGAATCTTTGGCACGACCGTGGTGCCCTCGGGCACCGTCAGCTCGATGACGCTGGTGCCTCGCCCGCTCGGCTGGAAGCGCGGGGCATCCTGCGCGGCGAGCGGCGCGGCAAGCATGGTGAGCAGCAACGCGTTGCGAATCATGGGGCTGGCTCCATAAGGAAGTGAAGGATCTGGTGCGGTGACGTTGTTCCGGAGACGATTCCCACAAAGATAGCGCCGGGTCACCCCGCCGCCCCCCGCAGCGCCGCGTACAACTCCACCTCCGCCCGCAGCCGATCGTGGTCGAGCCAACCTGGCTCCACCCGCGCGCCAGCCTCCACGAGTGTACGAACTATCCTGATATAGGGCGCCGCATCAGCCCTCCCCTCCTTGAGCCAAGCGTGGAACGCCCACACCAGCGGCGACGTGCCGAAGACCGCGTCCACCACATCGAGCGGAGCCGCTCGCGCGATCAGCAGATCCACCAGCTCGGCGTGCCCGCAGTATGCCGCCATATGCAGTGCGGTCTGGCCTTCCTTCGGCCTGCGGGCTGCAGGGTCCGCCCCATGATCGAGCAAACAGGCCACCGCCTCACGCTCGCCATACCACCCCGCCATCGCCATCGCGGCACCCTGATCCGCCAGCGAGGGACGGCCCCCTCCAGCGAATGCTGCGGTGATCGCATCTACCCGACCAATCCCTGCGGCTCCGACCAGATCCAACTTGGCACCACGCGTCGCGAGGTGTGCCGCTGCCTCGGGACAGCCATTCATCAGGCAGTAGTGCACGATCCCCGCAGGCATGCGCGCACCACGCGCGAGGAGGAGATCCGCCAACGTGTTCTGCACCCCGGCAGCACGCGGGTGACTACTCGTAACCACCAGCGCGAATGTCGTTGCCCCACCGCCATATACATCGGCCTCGGCATCGACCTCCGCTCCTGCATCGAGCAAGAGCGTCGTGACCGCTTCGATGTTCCGAGGAGTGCGCTGGCGGTAGTTCTCGACGCCATTCGCCGCCACATAGTGGAGGAGGGTGGCGCGGTGATCACGGTCGGAGCGAGCGCGCACGAGTGATGGGTCGGCGCGCAGCAACTCGGCAAGCGTGGTCACATCGCCATCGACGACGGCATCGGCGGCACGCTCAACGGCGGAGATGCTTGACGTTGCCTGCGTGAGCTCCTCGATGTGTTGGACCATGCGCGGCCAGCTCGCGAAGCCGTGGGCACGGGCGAGCACGAACTGCGCTTTGTTGAGGGCGGGGTGCGCAGGTGGAAGTTGCGTCCGAGCGAAGTGGACCAGCTGGTGCGCGCGACGCTCCATCTCAGTTGGCGCAGTACGGGAGACCTCGGGTTGCAACCGGTCGAGCGCAGCAATCCATTCGCTGGCCCAGTGCAGCAGCGCGGTGTCACCGGCCGTGGCGGCCACCACCAGTTCCTTGGCACGCGTGCGATACTGGCCGAGGTCTGGGCGCGGCGGAAGGGGGAGGACATCCTGCGGATTGGGATACATACGAATCTCCTTTCGGGGCGCCTGGAGTCCGCACCGATCAGGCTGAAAGAAGGTTCGCGAATTGTGGACTGCGGTGGGTGGGCACGGCCCTTTACGCGGACTGAAGGCGCCCCTGAGCGCCCGCGCAGTTTACCACGGGGAGGCGGGGGGGGGGCAATGTTGGGGTCAGCGGTCTATCTGGGACCAGCCGTCATCGTGTAGGAATACCAGGAGTCGAGGGCACATCCCTGATAGACCGCAGGGCGGAAGTCTCCTTCGGCAAAGAAGGACTCAATATTTTTGATGAAGCGTGCACGATACTTGGCGTCGTCGATCCCTTCGACCTGAATGCTGTCGAGGGTGCCTCGCGCTGTCTGCAGGTACCGGACACCAATCGGCTTTCCGCGGAGTTCCTTGGGGACCTTCCCCGGGAGCATCGCGATAAAGCACTCGGCCGCACGATAGTCCGCAGGAGGGTTCTTGAGATCCGCCGGGGCAACCACCCCAGCGCACTCTTCCGGGGTACGCGTGGCAAGCGGAGTTCGGTCGCGTGGCCGCACCGTGAATGGCTCCTGCGAGACGCCTCGCGTGGTACCCCCGCACAGCAGCGCAATCGACAGCACGACGGTGTTCATCCGCATCGACAACTCCATCACGGGGGTACGCAACGGCCCTCACCTCAACACAAGCCTGTCACCAAGTGGTGGGCAAGGGGCTTCCACTCCACATCCCACCCCGCGGGTCAGGGCCGCATGTCGACCCCATTGGACCGTGCGGCCAGAAACCACGCCGCCACGCCGAGAGGACTGGCAATCGCACGCCGGCCCTCGTATCAGGAGGGCGGGCGCCGTGAACCTTGCACCGCCATCCACCCGGCGATCCCCATCTCGCCCAATCCTGCCGGCATCCGGATCCATCGCACAATCGCCATGTCCGGATAGCCCGGGAGCAGCAGCGTGGCCACGAAGTGGGTGACATACCCGAGACCACCAACTATCAGCACCACGCCGAGCAGCTTCGGAAGAAAGCCGGAGCGATACACCAGGTAGCCAAAGGGCCAGAGCCAGAGTCCCCAGAAGATCTGGGCCATCAGTTGGCCGTTCCGATACGTGGAAAGGTGCGCCGACACACCCGCCTCCATCAGCTCTGGCGTGAGCGCCGAATTGCCAATGAGGCTGAGAACATCGAGCAGGTGCACTTGGTTCAAGAAGGCAATCGGTGCACTGACCGCTGCCAGCGCCACCATGACAACGGCGGCGCGTGGCTGGATGTGGCCGAGCACGCGGTAGAGCTCCAACGGAAGCAACAGGAAGGCGATGTAACAGAGATACCCCGACACGATCGCCAGACGCCACAGATACTCGTTCGCCACGAGGTTGTGCACTGTCCGCGCCGGATCACCGTCGACGAGCAGCCGCGAGGGAACGACACCGAGGGTGAAGAGCCCGGTCACGACGACGACCAGATAGATCAGCCCGGCAGTGCGCGTGGAGGTGCCGCTCATGCCGCACGCCTCGGCCGCGGCATATGCTCCAGCGAGTGGACGTGCTCAGCGTCGTGCATGGTGGTGCTCCCGTCAAGAGTGCTGGTGCATGGAACGCATCACTAGAAGCCGAACCCCAGCCCGAGCGTCAGGTACGCCGGCACCGTGAGCGCCTCGCCACCCTGCGTCCGCGCGATCCCGGCACGCAGCAAGAGCTCCGCCCCACCAACGGATCTCCCGGTCATGACGCCGAGTCGGCCGGTGCCACCGTTGTTCAGGTACCAACCGTCTTTGGCATCAGGGTAGTACTGGTCGCGGTACTCCTGCGTGTGCTGTACGTGCGTGATGATCGCTTTGTCGAAGCCGACCTCCCCCGCGACGAACCACGTACGTCGGTACATGCCGGCCGTGGCGCCGAAGTCCGAGCCGAAATTGACCGCGCGGAACACCCAATTGCTCGTTCCTCGGGTCATGAAGGCGGCACTCGCCGCGACGCGAAAAGCACCACGCTGCACCAATTGCACATCGGCGCTGAGACGCACGCGATAATCGCCCAGCTCGGCGTCGCCTGCGACCACACCCGTCTCGAGCCCGAGCCGCGTGATGGTGCCGAACATCGAAGTGAACCGCCCATAGCCGATCGACGTGACCACGGCCGGATCGACGGCCATGCTCAGGTGCAGTTGCGCGTCGCCCGGCTGCATGCGCGCGAGGTTCCATTGCGCGGCCAGATCCCGCTGCCCGACGAGGAGCAGGGCGGCCAGCAAGCACGCCCGCTTCACCGGGCACCTGCCGCAACTGGCGCCGCGAGGAAGGTGCGAATCTCTGCCATCACCTCAGCCGTGTGCGTCCAGTGCACGTCGTGGCCACCACCCGGCACGATCTTCAGCACGGCATTCCGGTACAGGGGGCGCTGCTCCTCCTGCAATGGCACGCCCAGGACTTCACTGCGGGCGCCGGCGACCAGCAGCACTCTTCCCGTGAATGCCTGCAGGTTGGTGGTGAAGTCGTAGTTGAACTTCCCCGCCGCGTCCTGACCATCCTCCTGGAGGTAGCGTGCCGCCTTCGCGCCGTTGCGCCAGGCGGGCTCGGCGCCGGCACCCTTCCGGGCGTTGTTGCGCGGCTGGTGATCCCGAGCACCGATCGTCAGCTGGTAGTCGAGCCGGATGTGATCGTCGGTCGAGAAGAACTGCGCGCTCCAGGCAAAGTCGTTCAGCCATTCACGCAGGAAGTTGAGGTCGAAGAGATCCCCCTTGATCCGTTCGTACGTGCTCCCCCGCAACGGGCCACTCTCGATGAAGATCGCCTCCCGCACCCGCGCGGGATGGCGATTGATGAAGGAGGTGCCGTACATGCCACCCCATGACTGGCCAAGGAGCGTGACCTGCTGACCAGGGGCAAAACGATCGACCAGCGCCAGCAGGTCGGCGTCGTACTGGTCGATCGTCAGGACGTCCTTGTCGTGACGCTCCGAGAGCCCCGCCCCGCGCTGGTCCCAGAAGAGGATATGGTAGTGGTCAGCCAGCGAATAGCCGGCATACCGCTCGGCAAGCGGCAGGAGGCTGCGATAGTCCGCGCCTGGGCCGCCGTGCAGCACAATGAGCAACGGCTTCGCCGGATCGCCACGAAACTCGGCGTGGAGGCGCGTGCCGTTGACCGTGATCGCCGGCAGCGAGGCATCTTCCATCACGGTGCGGGGGACCAGATTCCCCGGCTCCGACATTGTCAACGTTTCACAGGCGGTCAGCGTCACCGCGCTCGCCATGACGATCCATCGTGCTCCCATCGCATTCTCCCAGACAGGGTCAAGGACCGGATCGAACGATTCGACCCGCATCGTGGGAGCAACATCGATTGTGTGGGTGACGGGGAGCGACCGGACCGAGCGAACCACACGTCCGATCCGATCGGCTGGGACGTCCTACGCGCCGGACGCGCGCCGATATTCGGAGGGAGTGACCCCTGTAAGCTTCTTGAAGGCCGCGTTGAAGGTGGATTTCGACGCGAACCCCGCCTCAAGGGCCAGTGCGAGGTAGGTGTAGCGCGCACCATCCGGACCGACCAGGCGCTCCTGCACCTCGCGGACCCGGTAACCATTGATGAAGTCATAGAACGAGAGTGCGAGCTGCGCGTTGAGCACCTCCGACAGCCGATGCGGTGTGGTCTCCAGCCGCTCGGCGAGGTCGCCGAGGGTGAGTTCGGGCTGCCGATAGGGGCGCTCACGTTCCATCAGTGCAACGAGTCGCGTCTTCAGCGCATCGGCCTCGCGAGGTGCAAGCCCGGAGCGCTCATAGCGCGGCGTGGCGAGGAGCCGAGCCGCGACTTCCGTCGAGGGGACTGGAGCGGGAACGGCGTACTCCGCGGTCGCGAACCGGAAGATC
Organism: Gemmatimonadales bacterium; assembly: GCA_038326215.1. Lineage (GTDB taxonomy): Bacteria > Gemmatimonadota > Gemmatimonadetes > Gemmatimonadales > GWC2-71-9 > Palsa-1233. The sequence goes on from JBBQJU010000001.1 coordinate 28,002, forward strand.
TCGGGTTGTCGCAATCCCGAGTACCCGATGCCGTAGACCATGATGGTCATCGAGAGCGCGATCAACTGCTCCCCCTGGAGCGGTGACCCCATGCCAACACCTTCCGCCAACGTGAATCCGACCGCGAGCAGCCAGATAACAGCACCACCGACCGCCAGCCACTGGAGCCACACCAAGTTGACGCGCTCGAGGGATGAATAATTCTCGGCAATCACCCGACGATGACGACGGAGCAGCAGGAGGGTGGCCACCGCGTAGCACATGCCCGATACCAGCTTGAGCTGGTCGATCACGAGGGCGACCGCAGGCACCTCGCCCTGCTGAATGCCGGCATAGAGTGCGATCTTGGCCTCGGCGCTCAGGCGAAAGATTGGAATCCCCGCGACGGTGGCCGCGACGAAGGGGAGGGAATGCAGGAGCTCGACCCGGCTGAGGCGGCGATGGCGATCGCTCGCCGTGGCCGCATAGAGGTAGAGGAGCGGCCCAAAGAGCAGCGGCAGCGCGTTGGTGACTCCGAGACAATGGGGCCAGCGGGTGACCCACCCTGCTGAGTAGTAGGTCACCGAGACAAGGTGGAGCGAGAAGCAGCAGAGTGCTGCAGCAAGGAGGAGGTTCGGCGTGCGGCGCGGGCGCTTGGTGGCGAGCGCCATCGCCACGATCACGCCCTGCACGGCACCGAGCAGGGCGATGAGCTGCCACCAGTTGAGGGTTCCTGCGCTCACGGGTCGTGCGCCTCCAGGGATCGGGCGACGGGAATCTACATGATCCGCGTGTTCCCATCGCAGTCGGCCAGACCGTACCGGCCCACACGAACGTCCCGTGGGTGCACCAGACGTGCCGCGCGGGGGCCGACGGGTATCTTACCACTGGTTATATTGGCATGCCCGGGCGCCGTGCCAGCACGGTGCCTCCTTACCTCGCCAACGGATACCGAGGCCTTCGATGTCGCTTGTCCGCACGCCACCCGCGCCAGCGCTGCACGCGCTGGGCCCGACTGCTCGCGACCTTGCCTGCATCGTCGCCATCGTCGGCCTGACGCTCGTCGGATGCGGAGTCGAGGCCCCGCCGACGGCGACGGTGATCGGTCCGACGCCCGGTGGCCTCTCAATGCGGCCGTGCATGCACCGCGACACCATACCGGCCGAGTGCGGCACGCTGACGGTTCCTGAGCGGCGGGATGTCGCAGGCTCGCGGCTGATTGCCATTCCCGTGATCCGCATCCCCGCGCTCGGTGCCACACCCGGCCTGCCGATTTTCTTTCTCAACGGCGGCCCAGGAGGTACCAATCAGCGGACGCGTCCGCCTGTGTGGAGCCGCCAGAACCATGACTTCGTCCTGGTCGGGTTCCGTGGGGTCGACGGCAGCGAACGCCTCGCGTGCCCTGAGTTTGAGCAGTCGCTGGCCACCTCGATCCGCGACCTGTTGAGCGCGCGGGCGATCGCCGACCGGCGCGCGGCCACCGATCGCTGCGCACGTCGGCTCGCGGCCAATGGCATCGACCTCGCCGGCTATACCATGCACGAGGTGGTGGATGACGTCGATGCCGCGCGCACGGCACTTGGGGTCGATCGACTCCTGCTGTACAGCGAGAGCTACGGCACCCGACTCGCGCAGATTTACGCGCATCGGCACCGCAAGCATGTGGAGCGTTCCGTGATGGTCGGCGTCAATCCACCCGGCAGGTTCATCTGGGAGGCCGCGCAACTGGACACGGTACTGCTCGCCTACGGCCGGCTCTGTAGACAGGACACCGCGTGCCGCGCAAGGACCCCGGATCTTGCCGCCGCCGTGTCGCGCGTGGTGCACGACATGCCGACGCGCTGGGGGCCGTTTCCGATCCATCGCGGCGTGGTGCTGCTGGCCGCCTTCCAACTGCTCTTCAGCCAGCAGAGCGCGGCGCTCGCCCTCGACGCATTCATCGACGCGGATCACGGGGATGCCAGTGGATTGGCTGCGCTGTCACTGGTCGCGGGCTATCAGCTCACCCGGTTCGACCTGGTCTTTGGTGACATGTTCGCCAAGGGCAGTGCGGACTTTGACAGTGTGCGGGGGACCCCCGATGCTTTCGATCCGCCAGGCTCCATCATGGGATCGCCCATGTCCTCCGTCTTCTGGACTGCGGTCACCGCTTCCGGCGGATGGCCGATCGTGCGCCCGGCGGACCATGCCCTGGTGACACCCCCCTCGGACGTCGAAACACTGCTGATCGGCGGCACACTCGACGTCTCCACACCGGCGGTGTACGCCAGGCAGGAGCTGCTGCCACAGCTCTCGCGCGGGCACCAGGTCATCTTTCGCAACGCCGGCCATAACGACTTGTGGGAATTTCAAGGGAACGCGTACGCACAGCTGGTGGGCGGGTTCTTTGACGTCGGTGCAATAGACACCACCGGCTTCTCGACGCGGCCCATCACGTTGCATGGCACCTGGACCCTCGCCCTGCTCGCCAGGCTTTTCGTCGCCGGGATCATGCTCGCGCTGGCGACCCTGTGCTTCGCCGGTCGAAAGGTGGTCCGTCGTCTGCGTCGGTCATAGCCGCCGCGACTGAGCTGCTTATGGCGCTCTGGTGCCGTAGAGCAAGCGCACCGAGTCCGCGAGCACGCGTTGGAGCGCCGCGAGCCCGACGCCGGACACCGACAGCTTGCCCTCGGTCAGCCGGCCGTCGATGGCCAGGAGCGTGAAGCCATGCACAAGCGCCCACTGGGCTAAGGCTCGCGGGTGAATCTCACCATGCGGCAACAGCCCATCATTGGCCGCGCGTGTCACCGCTTCGATCACCGGCGCCTCAGCCGCATCAGCCGCGGCGCGAAGTGCTGGAAAGCCGGGCGAGCGCGCAAACTCGGGCGCGAAGGCCAGCCGGAGGCGGCCGGGATCCGAGACACCAAAGCGGAAGTAGGCCGCCCCAAGGCGGACGATCCCGTCCATCGGCGTGCTCGACTTCGCGAGCGCCGCCCGCTGCGATCGACCAAGTGCCAGCAACGCCTCGGTACTCAGCTCCGCCAGCAGCGCCTCGCGATCGGCGAAGTGATTGTAGAGGGCGGGATGCGACACTCCCACCTCCCGCGCCAGCGCCCGCAAGCTCAGGCCTGCCGTGCCTTCCCTCGACACCGTGGTGCGTGCGGCCTCAAGCACCACGTCGCGCAGGTTGCCATGATGGTATGGGCGTTGGACGGTCATTGGCCTGAGTGTAACCTGCGGATCGATGGTCGCCAACAGCTGCCGGGCCAGTTGGCTCGGTCGAGGCCCGCCGTGCGGCCCTCCCTCTCGAAACGCGCCGCCACCATCCACCTCATGGTCACCACGTTCTCGCATCGAAGATCTCGGAGTGGCTCCCTGCACTTCCGCTTCAAGAGCTGCTCTTCCTGCAGGGATGTGTCACACAAGTAGCTGTTCTGGAAGGCCATAGCCGATCTCGACACGCAGACGATCGACTCTGTCGCCCGCGACACCACCCGATGGACAGCCGCCCCGGACGCCGCGCGGACGGAGGCGATCGGGGGGGCGTTTCGGAGGTTCGGGTAGGGGAAGACTTCTTCGTTGGCCGCGGCGCCTGTTCTAGCGGAACCCAGTTGCAGGACTTTGGCAGCAGCGGATAGTAGGTCGCCACGAGCCTGACGCGCTCGGCGGCGTCGAGTTCCTGCGTGAGCAGGACAAGGGTGTCGGCCTTGATCGCGAATCGCGGGATGGCGACACCACGATGCGGCACGATCCGGTCGACGCATGCCCGATGGTTTCGGATGTCTAGGAGCGTGCTCATCACGGTGCCGTTGAGCGTCTTGCCCTCTATGACTGCGTCTACCGTGCCGAGGGCCAAGGTCCCGTCGCTGAGCAGCGCCAGGGATCGATCAAGACTGAAGATGCGCTCCCCCCAGAAATCCTGAGCAAACCGCGGATCCATCCAGTTGGTGGGGTCGAGCGCGTAGTCGATCATCTCCCGAGGAACGCCGTGACGAATGGAGCGCGGAACCTCCCAGCGATTGAGAATCTCGCCGCTGCGCGTCCGCTGCTCGAGGAGATCGCGCGTGCCAAACTTGGAGTAGACCAGGGAATCCTGAAGCACAACCACCTGGCTCGCGAGGAGTCCGAGCGGAGACAGTCTGTTGCCGGACAAGAGATCCGCGGCTGGGCCGGGCCACACGGCGACGGCCGAAGACTCGGCAATCACCCACCTCACCAAACTCCCCACACCTATCGTATAACCGAGCTGAGCGCCACGCACTGGCGCGAGAGTCCCGAACCAGACGGTATCGTGGACGATCGTGTTCCCGTCGGCAACGGCTCCTGGAAATCGGACGATCCGCACCTCCCTCCCCGAAGGAACTCGAAGAATTTTCAGCTGGGCGGTACGGCGGTCCTCCACGGCGATGGTCGAGTCGTCGACCACGACAACTGCCCCCGGCGCCCTGAACTCCCCTGGTCCGGACCCCAGACGCCCGACCGCCCATTCCAGGGTGCCCGTGGGGCCAAACTGGAGGACACGGGCGCTCCCGTCGTCCGTCACGATGTGCTGTCCTTTCGCCGTGACATAGAACCGAAACGGGCGGCCGACGAAGAGACTCTCGGATTCCTGCAGGACGACGCGGCGCGCCGGAGTCAGCGAATCAACCGTGCCCGCCGTCTGCACGGTCGGCGTGCCACAGGCGATGACCGCCGCGAGCAGCGCCAGGGCCATCCAGGTGGCAAGCGCTCTGGCTGCCCTGCGAGCCGTCTCAGGTCCGTTGAGGATGGTCGCTTCTCCGGGTTGAAGGAGGCCGGCCAGTGAGGGACGCCGGGAGCGATGACCGGCTGCTTCGCCACGAAGCCGGGATGCCTCAGTCTACCACACCCTGTGCCAAAACCATCCACCATCCCCAGCGACCAACTCCCGGGCACCGGTTTCTGGTCATCGAATGTCTCGGCGCCGCGCACTAGTCTTCCACCATGACCACCGCGTTCGACTGCGCGTCACCCGATCCGCTGGCTGAGCACCGCGTCTTCGAGCTGGGAGCGCTTCGTCACAATGCCGAGTGCGGGGTGGTTGCCGAGGCAACCCTGTGTCGACGCGCCGGGCGGTGTGCACTCACCCGTCGAACAACAACTCCATCCGCACGACGACATCCGGATCCATCTTGAGCATGCCGAACGCCTTGCTGAGTCCGCCGATGCCGAAATCGGTCAAGCGCAACGGGGTGTATCCATGAAAACGGATGCCCGCCGCCTCGACCCGGATCCAGCCACGCACCGCGGACTCGCGCACTACGCCGTGGATGGTGAAGCGACCACGGAGGGTCACGGCCACGGAATCGTGATCGACCGCACCCGGGGCGACAGCATCAAGGTCGAATCGTATCGTCGGGAAGCGCTCCACCTCCAACGACTTCCACATGTCGCGATCGCGTCGACCATTGCCGGTGACCAGCGTCTTGGCATCGCTCTCGATCCAGCCGCGCACCTCATCCATGGTGGCCGCACCGATGAGCGCACCACGCAGCTGCGACGTGCGCCCCACAAAGGCGCCGAGCGAGCCGCGACCCTCGAAGCGAAGTTCGCCATGCACTGCCCCATGACTGGCGATAGTCTGCGCCGCCACCGCCTGCGGCATCATCGCGCAGACGAGGGACAGCATGCGCAGCGTTGTTCGGATCTGCATTGCGACTCCTTGGCGGGCGGAACGCCCTGTGTCATCACCATACGCCGTGAGATGTCGAACAGATTGGAACGGGCCGCTCGCCGCGGAGTCCTGCGCTGGCGGAGCTGGACTGAACGCGTACCACCTCCTGACAGGATCGGGAAAACAACTGGGGCGACTAGCCGTAGATTTCGGTTACCTACTTCCGTGTCTGCCGCTCCCCAGAGGTCCTCGATGACCGTTCGCGCCACCACTGCCTTGCTGCTCACCTGCGTCTCGGCCCCACTCCCCGCCCAGCAGCCCGCCCAGCAGCCCGCCCCCGAAGCGCTCGTAAAAGCCTTGATCACCGCCGACCGCGGCTTCTCCTCCATCGGCACCGCGCGTGGCTGCCGCGCGGCCCTCACGGAGATGCTCACGGCGGAGGTCACCATCCCCGCCCCCGGACGCGGCTTGATGCAGGGTCGCGACAGCGTCCTCGAACTCTACGCATCACAACCTGGCTTCCCGACGGCAAGGTGCAGTTGGATTCCGATCCGCGGTGGTGTCTCCGCCGATGGCACGCAGGGCTTCACGTACGGCGTGATGACCCAGACCAACGCCGACCGCACCACGCTGCCGTTCCGCTACCTCGCGTACTGGAGGAAGGGAGCGACGGGGTGGCGGGTCGCGGTCTACAAGCGGCTGCGTTCCCCCGCGCCGGCAGCCTCGACCACGATGCGCAGGGCCGCCATCCCGACCGCGTACATCGCCCCGCGCACCGACGCCGCGATGCAGCGCGTGATCGACGCCTCGCTCGTCGAAGCCGAGCGCGCCTTCTCGCGTGAAGCGCAGACGATGGGCCTCGGCCCCGCCTTCGTCAAACACGGCAGCGCCGATGCCATGAATCTGGGTTCGCAGGCCGACAGCACATTCACTTTTGGAGCCGAGGCGATTGGCCGGAAGATCGGTGATGGCGACACCACCAGGACGTCGCCGGTGTCCTGGGGTCCCGAGCGCGTGCTCGCCGCATCCAGTGGCGACCTCGGCGTCACCATGGGGATGATCTACCCGAACGCCCCCACCGCCGATGGCAGCACACCGCGCGGCTTCCCGTTCTTCACGGTGTGGCGGCGCGCCGGGCCGGGGCAACCGTGGCGGTATGTGGCGGAGTAGGGGTCAGGCCGCGACGTCGACCATGACGGCGTAGGAGTGCGGTGCCGGCGCGTCGAGCCCAGCCTCGCGCATTCCTTCGAGATGGAACGCCATCGCGTCCCGCATCGCGCTCTCGACCTCGACACGCGTCGCGCCAGTTGCTACACAACCGGGGAGGTCCGGGGAGAAGGCGGAGTATCCCGTCGGCGTTTCCTCGACCACGATCAGAAGTCGCGTCATTTCAGTCCCGCCTGTTTGAGAATGCTGTTCAGGGTGCCGGGAGCCAGATCGTCGTTCGGATGACCCGAGACGGTGACGAGTCCTGGCTCGGTCGGATGCATGAATTGTCGATGGCTGCCACGGATTCTGGCAAGTCGCCAGCCGTGGTCGGCAAGCAGCCGCAGCACTGCCCTGACCTTCATCGGAACCGCCGGGGAGAGTGGCCAAAGCGGCCATTCTCCTTGGTCGGCCGTTAGACCCGGTACCGCGCCAACGCGGCTCGGTACCGGTTCACGCCAGGCGGCAGCTCCGTCGACCCCCAGCCTCAGGGCGCGCGCGGCCGCAGGAACGACACCCCTTCCATCTCGCGGGCCACCGCCGCCGGGATGGTGATGCGCAGGTACTGGAGGATCGACGGCGCAATGTCCACGATCGCCAGCGCTCCGCTGGTGAAGCGCGGCCCGAGCGCTGACTGATTGGTCGCGATCCACGTCGTCCGTTCACGAGCCGACTGACCGCCGTGACCCTTCCCCGTGGTGGGGTCGCGCCCGTGATCGGTGGTCACGACGATCATCCACTCCTCGCCCATCGCCTGCCGCTTTTTGACCGCCGCCCAGATCCGCCCAACCTGCGCATCGGCCTGCCGCACCGCGGCGGCTGACGCCTCGCTGTCGCCGTTGGCGTGGGCCGCGTCGTCAGTGTGCTGGAGATAGACCCAGGAGAGGTCCGGTCCCTTCGCCGCGATGTACGCCGCCGCGTCGGTGGCGACGCGTTCATCGATCGCCAGGATGTAGTGCGACGCCGGGTCATGCGGGAAGGCGAGGGTATCCCGTTCGAAGCCGTCCGCCGCGTGATCGAGCCGAAGATTGCCCGCGTCGGGGCGGCCTTCGCCGAGGAGCACCGTACGGTTGTCGAGCCAGGTGGAGAAGATCGCGGTCTGCCGGGCCGGATCGACCGACTCGACGATGCGGAAGATGTTCCAGTAGTTGTAGTTGGGCGACAGGTTGCTGTTCCCGCGGACGTTGTGCTTGTTGGCCCACGTCGCGGTCAGGAGGCTCATGTAGCCAGGTGCCGAAATGGTGGGCGTCTCGGTCGGCCCGCCCAACTCGCCACCCACATGGGCGCGGGCATAGCCGCCAGCCGCGGCGATCTCGTCGATGGCAGGCGTGGCCACCCGTTCAATCACATCGGCGGGAATGCCGTCGAGGATGATGAAGACGGCCTTGCGGGGTGCTGTCGCGCTCCGGCTGAACGGCAGACTGCAGGCCGAGACCAGGGAGAGGCCGAGGAAGACGGGAAGGAGTCTGCGCATAGGTGGTTGAGAGATAATGCCACTCGGCCCGACTGGCGACGACTCGACAGGGAACTTTCGGCGTGACCAGACAGTCCCACGTGAGGAAATGCGTCGAGACCCCACGGCAGGCATGCGAGAGCGACCAATGACCAAGGGCAGGGAAGCGATGAAGTGGACCCCGACCCGAGCGGCAGGGCTGGCACGGTTGCAGGCGTTTCTTCCTTCGGCGGGGTACGCGTACACGCGAGGTCGCAATGTCGACCGCGGCCCCGAGGATCGGTCGAACGTCTCGGCGCTGTCGCCCTGGATTCGTCGGCGGATGATCACCGAGCACGAGGTAGTTGCCGCCGTGCTCGCGCAGCATGGACTGGTCGCGGCCGAGAAGTTCATCCAGGAGGTGTACTGGCGGACGTACTGGAAGGGCTGGCTTGAGCTGCGGCCCGGCGTCTGGCGGCGCTTCGAGGACGATCACGCCGCCTTGTCGGCGTCGTGGCAGGGCAACCGGACGCTCGAGGCGGCGAGACGTGGCGAGACGGGGATCGAGGCGTTCGATCAATGGACCCACGAGTTGCTCGAGACCGGATGGATGCACAACCACGCACGGATGTGGTACGCATCGATCTGGATCTTCACCTTGCGCCTCCCCTGGCAGCTGGGGGCGGGCCTCTTCTACGACCACCTGCTCGACGCCGATCCGGCCGCGAACACGCTCTCCTGGCGGTGGGTGGCCGGGCTGCAGACGCGCGGCAAGCACTATCTCGCGCGCGCCGCCAACATCCGCGACAACACGCTGGGCCGGTTCAACCCCAGCGGCCAGGTGGACGAAGACGCCGACCCGATCGTTGAGGATGCGGCGCTTCCCGCTCCGACCCCGGCGCCGCGTGGGGAGACACCGAGCACCGGGCGTGTGGCCCTGCTCCTGACCGAGGAGGATCTGCATCCGGAGAGTTGGCCTATGGAGGCCGCCATCACGGACTGCGCGGCGCTGGCCATGCCGCCACACGGCGCCCCCGAGAGCCCCGCCGCAGCATTCAGCCGGGGTGCCCTCGCCGATGCGCTTGGGCGCACGAAGGATGCGTTCGGTCCTGAGGGATTACTTCTGTCGCCTGCAGAAATTGCGGACTGGGCCAGCCGCACCGGCGTGACCGAAGTCGTGACCGGCTTTGCCGCGGTGGGTCCGATCGCCTGCTGCCTCGATGAGGTGGAACACCGCCTGCAGGCGCAGGGCCAGCGGCTGGTCCGGCTGCAACGGACCTGGGACACCAACGCCTGGCCACACGCCACGGCGGGATTCTTCAAGGTGAAGGAGCAGATTCCCCGGCTGGTCATGGCGGCGATGGCGGCGGAGCAGCATCGGCGCTGACCGGGCGCTCCGAGCGGATGACGGCCCGCCATCACCGGCCGGCCCCCCTCGATTTGACGATTGGTTGATTTGGTGGGACTATCATGAAAGCGTCCCCCCTCGCGGAGTGTCCCCCCGGATGGCCCCCTTCCGACTCAGCTGCCTCGGTCCGCCGATCCTCTATGGCCCGGACGGCGACCCGATCCGTTTCCGGACCCGGAAGCACTTCGCCCTGCTCCTCTATCTCGCGGTGGAGCCCGGCATCCCGCTCCGCCGGGACCGACTCGCCACCCTGCTCTGGTCCGGCGCCGACGTCGACGAGGCGCGCCACTCGCTGGCCACCGCCCTCTCCATGATCCGCGGCCGCCTCGGCGCCGAACTGCTGGATACTGACCGCGACACCGTGCGCCTGATGCCCGGGCGGGTGGTGACCGACCTCCAGAGCCTCGACCACCACGATCCGGAAGAAATCGACGAGGGCCCGCTCGGCCCGTTCCTCGAGGAATTCGACATTCCCGATGCGGTCGATTTCCAGCAGTGGAAGGATGGCCAGCACGCCCGGCTCCTCCCCGCGATCCATACCGCGATGGCGTCGCGCATCGAGCAGAGCCGGCGCCGTGGCGACTCGCGCCGGATGGAAATTCTCGGCCATCGACTCCAGCGCATCGACGAACTCTCCGAAGAGGCGGCACGCGCCGTCCTCGAAGCCCGGGCGATGGCGGGCGATCGCATTGGCGCCCTGCGCTCCTTCGACCGCTGGCGTGCGCGGCTCGCCGATGAACTCGGTGCGCATCCCTCGGCCCAACTCGAACGGATGGCGGAGCGGCTGCGGCGCGGCGGGTGGCAGCGACCCACGATCGCGTTGCTGGCGCCGGTGCCGACCGAGCAGTGGAAGGAACGGAGCTTTGTCGGTCGTGGCGCCGAGTTCCGGACGTGCTACGATCGCTGGGAGCGCGTGCAGCGCGGCGAACCGCAACATCTGCTGGTCCGCGGCGAGAGTGGCATCGGCAAGACGACGCTGGTGGAGCGGCTCACGACCTCGATGGCGCTCGAGGGCGCCAGCGTGGCGCGCGTCCAGTGCTATGAGCTCGAGCGTGAACTCCCGTTCGGTGTGACGGGCTCGGTGGTGAATCATCTGCTCGATCTGCCGGGCGCCGGGGCGACGCCTCCCGGGCAGTTGGCCGAGCTCGGCCGACTCTCGGCGAAGGTGCGCCAGCGCTATCCCTCGCTGCCCGCACCGATCGAGACCACCGGCGAGAGCGCACGGATCCTCTACACCGAAGCGGTGATGGCGCTCATCTCGGCAGTGGCCGAGGAGCATCCGGTCGTCCTCGTGATCGACGACATCCACTTGGCCGATGCAACGTCACTCACCGTGCTGCACCTCATGCTGCGCCGACTGGAGGCGTTGCCGTTGATGGTGATGCTGACGGCGTCGAGTGCGCCGGAGGCGGAGACGCCGAGCACGCGCCGTTTCCAGGAGAATGCGGTCTCGCTGAATCTGGCGCCGCTGGTACTCGGGCCGCTGACCGATGGCGAGTCGGCGGAGTTGCTTGAGCATCTCGTCGCCGCGACCGGCGACCCAGGCCCATCCATTCGCCGGGCGATTCTGGCCGGCGGCCGGGGCAACCCGATGGTGCTGGAACTGCTGGTGGGCGATTGGCGGCGGCGGGGCGATGGTTGCCTGGCGCTCTCGGTCAGCGCGATGACGGCGCGGGCCGAGCGGCCGCCGAAGGAGACCTTTCAGCGGCTGGTCGAGGGGACGCTGGCGGCACTCACTGGCGAGGAGCGCTCGGTGGTCGAGCTCGCGGCGATCCTCGGGCAGCGGCTCAACGATCTCACGATGTACACGATGGTCGACCTGCCGGTGACGCGAACGATGCGCGCGATGGCGTCGCTCACCGGGCACCGGATCCTCCGCGACGCGGGCAGCCATCTGGAGTTCGCGAACGAGTTCATGCGCGGGCAGTGCTACGTGGGGACGGCGGCCCCGCTCCGGCGGATGCTGCACGGGCTGGTCGCGGAGCGGCTGTTGCTGGCCGATGGCGGCGACGAGGCGATCCCCGGGCTGGAGATTGCGTGGCATCTGGTGCGGGCGGACCGGTTGCACGAGGCCATCCCTTTCCTGTTGGCTGGTGGCAAGGAATCAATCCGGCGTGGCGCGCCACATGAGGCCGACCTGGCGCTCTCGACCGGTCTGCCGGCACTCACTGGGCAACCGCGGCGCACCGCGATCCTGCTCTTGGCGGAGGCGCAGCAGGAACTGGGGCGGTGGGGCGATTCGCTGCGCCTGCTGGACGAGGCGGTGGAGCCGTTCTCGGAATCGGAGGAGTGCTGTCGGGAGGTGTTGCGGATTGTAGCGAGAAGGTGGCTGGGATACCTAACGCCGACTTCAATCCCTTTCGAGACCGACACGCTACTCGGAATTGCCGAGGGCTCGAGCGAGATGGAAGTTCGGGTGAAGGCCATGGCAGCTTGTGTCCGTGTGCTTGGTATCACAAGAGAACCGGATCGTATTGCCCGCCTGACCACAATCGCCGCGTCGCTCGCCCCTATGGAAATGGACGGCTTCGAGCGGCTCCATGTGAGTTTCGTAGAGGCATGGCTCGCAGGGCATCGTCGCGAGATCGAGCACGCGTTGGCCTTGCTCGACGATGCAATTTGCCTTGCAAGTCGACTGAATGTTGCAAGCTCAATCAAGGTGCGATTGCTTATCGGCAAGGGCAACCTACTCTCAATTTTGGGACGGTATGGGGAAGCAGCAGCCCCGCTCTTTGAGGCGCACATCGGTGCCACCAGACTCGACAATCGCACGCTCATAGGGGAATGTGCTGCCCAACTTGCCTTGGTGGAAGGAAGACTAGGACAACATATCGCGCAGGTTGATTGGGCGCGGAAAGCCATCGCGGCGTTCCCTGTTGGGGAGTGCAGCGCTTCGGTGGTTGGGGCCAACTACGAGCTTGGGCTAGGGCTTGCGAGTCAGGAGCGATTCGGAGAAGCGGCTGCAAGCGTCCTGGAGCGTAAGAGCCGAGTGACAACCCAAGTCCCGGCTTGGTTGAGGCAAGCCTCACTCCTGAGCGATGCGGATATTCTGGCGTTGGCCGGGCATGATCGACGCGCTAAACACCTCGCTAGGCAGGCTACAACAGGCACACTCGCAAATCTTCAAGACAAAGCGCACGCAGGATTGTACGCCCGATGGATCGCGCTTCTGAATCGAGAGAGCGTTGATCAGTCAGAGCCTGTGAGGTTGGTCGCAGAGTTAGTTGCGGACATCAATTCATTCGACCCGAAGGACCAGGCAGAGATCCTTGCTGCCCATGCACTCTTAGTCGATTGGGGGGCTGATCAAGCATCGGATCGATGGGGTGCAGTGCGAGAGCAGCTAAAACGGCTCCCAGCAAGCGTTGAGACGCTAATGCGGCGGCTTGGGACAATGCCGAAGAACGGAGCCTAGCCCCCGCCCTTCCCTTGGCCCATTTCGCCCCCTCCCGTCCGGTGCGCTGCCAACCGCGTAGCGCGCGTGCGCACCCTCGGCTTCGCTAGCGCTTCGGGGATAGTAGTCGGATCGGAGATCAGTCGGCGCACAGTTACCGAGTTCACGGTAAGCTCAACCAATTCGCTGTCGAACTGAGTCCCGCTGCACTTATGAAGCTCCGACACGACCGCCTCTAGACTAAGTGCGTTACGGTAAGGCCGGTTTGTGGTCATCGCATCAATCGTATCTGCGATTGTGATAATCCGAGCTCCAAGCGGAATCTCACGGGCTGCAATACCGTCAGGGTACCCACGGCCATCCCACCGTTCGTGGTGGTGCCGAACGCACGAAACGACGTAGCCTTGGAATCTCGAGAAGAGCGACACCAGGTCGGCGCTCCTGGCCGAGTGGGTCTTCATGACTTCCCACTCCTCATCCGTAAGCTTCCCTTCCTTCTGAAGGAGGGGAGCGAATTCGGCGTGAATTTTCCCTACGTCATGCAACAATGCCGCGTTTTCGATGTCCTCAATCTCGTCCAGCGACAGCCCTAGATCGACAGCGATGGCACGGGAAAGACCAGACACACGCCGAGAGTGACCGGAGGTGTATGGGTCACGGGCTTCGATCGCCTTCACCATCATCGCCAGCTGCTCTCGAACATTCAGTTCAAGCTGCTCGTAGGCGCTATCAAGTTCGCTATATAACCCTTCAACTTCGTTCAACTTGTTATAGATGTGACGCACACCGATGAGCGGAAGAACGAGCACAAGAAATCCGAATCTCTCAAGCCCACTCCCGGTGTTGCTCTTGACGAACACGAAGGCAACGACCAAGGAAAGTAGGCTCGCGGCCATATCATACCCGAGCACCCAGACCGTGTTCGCCCGCCATGTAGACCATAGCGGCCGCTTCGATGCGAGCGCGACGACAGTGTTGACCGCGATCGAATTCACAATGAAATAGACCACAGCCGAGGCGAGGTACACCGCGATTTCTCGAAGCGCAAACTCAAAACTGACTGGACCAGCGGGCGTAGGAGGTGAGAGAAACAATGGCGGATTCTGCCCACCAAGCCAATGGTACACCGAAAATGTTAGTGTGACGCTAAGTACGCGCTCCGATGTATTGAAGATCGCCTTGATGACGTTCGTTCGCTGATATGCTTGTGAGAGTGCTTTGACAACGCCAGCGGCGAGGCCTCCCCACATGCCCCCAAGAACGAGTCCAATCGCAAGGTGGAATACGAACACCAACGACCCACCGACCCCTCCCTGAACACTGCGCGTACCTGATATCTCCAACAGGAAACCGACGAGCACCAATGAAAACAGCGCCCACGCGGTGATTGGCGGCGGCCCGAGAGTGCTCGTGTATCCGAGCATCGCGACCGCTGCAATGACCATGAAGGCGATGTAGGTGCTAACCGACCGATTGAAAGACATAAGACAAGGAAAGAAGAACCGTTAGTTACCGATTTAGACCCAGGTTTGCGTCTCCGCGAGGAAAATACTCGCGATGAAGTCGACGGCCGCAGCCAACCACTCCAGCATATGCGTCACCTCCTCTCCGGTCAATCAGTTACTTCTGGAGGTGGCAGACCCCGCTATGGTCCACCAGACGCTTCGCTTTGTCGACCGCTCGGCTCCGCTCTTGGTATCGGATCCCTATCGATTCTTCTCCCCGTACTCCTTCTGGTGCGCCCTGGTGCACCGGTTACTGGTTACTGGTCACGGCTTCCGTGTGACCAGGCATTTCCAACAGTTCTGCGCTACCGTCCCCGCCGCGTCCCGAACCACCGGTTCGTCGCGTCGAGGACCGCATACACTGCCGCGTGCTCGGCACTCTCAATCACTTCGGCGGTCCCCACGAGCAACTTCGCTTCGCGTCCGCCCACCGTGTGCACGCCCACCATCACATAGGTCCGGCCGAAGGCGTCCTGAATCGTCGCCCCCTCCAGTACCAGCGAATACTTGTCCGCCAGCCGTTCCAGCACCGCGACCGCGGCACGCGCCGCCGTCTCGACCTTGTTCCGCGCGGTGTCCGGTCCTTCCTCGGTGGCCGACTCGAGCCGACCCTCGCAGGAGAGTGTCACTGTCGCCGAGACTTTCCGCTTCCCCGACGCCTGGGCCATCACCAGGTCATCGAACAACACCATCCGCTTCACCAAGCCGTCCTGCGCCGGCACAGCCACCATCGTCGGCTGCGACGCATCGATCGGGCGGACATCGGCGGTCTGCGCGACCGAGATCTTCCGGTGATCAACCCGCAACCCGAGGTGGGCCAGCAACGCCGACTCGACGTTCCGGACCACCTGCTTCGGGGCCTGCCCCGCCTGTGCCAGGATGTGGATCTCGCTCACCTCGCCGAGCGGCGTCGTCACCACGCGCGCGGAGAGGACGCCCTCGAGCGACGTCAGGAGATTCTCGGCCCGGCGCACGCCCCAGGGATCGGTCGCCGGATCGATCGGCGAGCCACCCGGCCGGGAAGCCGAAGCATCGAAGAACTGCGAGGGTGAAGCGGTCACGGGCATGCCTCGTGGTGAACGGTCGTGCAAACGCTAGGCGACGGTATTCCGGCCGGCCGACTTGGCCAGATACAGCGCGCGATCAGCCTGTTCCAACAGCGGTCCTTCATTCGGATGCGCCGGATCGTACTCGGCGACGCCCACGCTGGCAGTGATCTGCCCGGCGAGGAAGCCCAGCCGCCGACCCGACTGCTCGATCCGGTCCCGCAACGCATCAGCGACTCGCAGCGCCCCCGCCCGTTCGGTCCGCGTCAGCAGCACCACGAACTCATCGCCGCCATACCGCGCCGCCAGATCGGTCGCCCGGATCGTCTTCCGGATCTCGTCCGCCACACTCCGGAGCACCGTGTTGCCGCGCTCGTGTCCGAAGCGATCGTTCAGCTCCTTGAGTCGATCGAGATCGATGAAGAGCACCGCGAAGGAATCGCCACTCCGCTTGCTCCGCTCCATCTCGTGCGACAACCGCTGCTGCAACGAGCGATAGCTCGCCAATCCCGTCAGGGCATCCGTGCTCGCGTCGCGCGACGCATCCTCGGCCCGCTTCGACAACCACGGCACACACTGCCGCAGCGAGGCGCGGCCCAATGCCGCCGCCTGGGCGAAGCGATGACAGGAGGGATATCCACAGGCCCGGCAATCCCACGCCTTCCCGTTCGGTCCCGTCCCGATCGCCTCGAGAATCGTCAACACCGCCGCCGGCTCGGCTTGCTCCCGCCGATGCCCGAAGGCGAAGGCCGCCCCCACCTGCACATCCGGCTGGTCCGGCACCACCGGCTGCCGACTCCGCGGCGGCTCGTACTGCTGGACCAGCATCCGCCGCCGGAACAGTTCGTCCTTCGGGCCCGCCGCCGGATGCCCAAGCGCCCCGGGATGCGACAGAAAATCGACGAAGCCGAGGTCGATCCGATCGTGCCCCACCGCCCGCGACAACGCCGGCAGATTCTCCAGCCCCCGGACCGCCAGCAGCCGTCGCCCACGCGACGAGCCACTCACCACCATCTCCAGCGGAAGACCCCCGGCCACCGACATGTGCCGTCGGGTCTCGGGCGGAACCCGGGAATGGGTCCGTGGAAGCGTTTCCGGTCGGACCTCCCGCAAGGCAAAGAGCTGCTCGAGGTCCGCAAAGGAGAGCAGGGCGTCGAGCTCCTGGACCGTGCCGCCAGGGGCACTCACCCCGGCATACACCACCGGGAGGGAATCCCCATGCATCCGACGCAGGAATCGCGCCTCGGCTACGCAGGGGTAGGTCACGGGGGCCAGATAGGGAACAAGTTCGGGATAGTGGGCCGTAATCGCTGCGACGGCGACCGGATCGGTACTCCGAATGAGGGTCCCCCAGTCGGGATCCTCCCACAACTTGAGGTATTGCTGCGCCACCAGCTCGTCGCCGATCACCCCACGGGACACCAGCCGGAATCCCGCCTCATAACAGGCGTTGACCAACTGTTCTGGCGAGGCCGGGTGAAAGTGAACCACCGCCTCGGGGGCCAGAATCAGCGCCCCATTGCCGCCTTCGGCAATCGCAAGCGCTCGATCCACCGCTCCTGAGGCCGAGATCGCCTGATGGGGGCAGGCGGGGATGCATTCGCCGCAGGAGATGCAGTTTTCGTCGACAATTTCCACCACGCGCGCCTCGGGCGGGAGGGCAATGGCATCGGTCGGGCAGGCGCGAACGCAGGCCAGACAAGCGACGCAACGCGAGGGGTCAATGGCGAGCTGCAAGGGCGCTCTGGGGAGGAGGTGGGTCCGGCGCTCCCTGCAAGTTGGCAAGGCCCATGAGAAGTGTCAAGAGGTGAGGGGGTCCAAAGGTTTGAAATGGCAGGACTTAGACGATATCGAACTCCTTCAATTTCCGGTACAGCGTCCGCTCGCCGATCCCCAGAACCTGGGCGGCCTTCCGCCGATTGCCTCGGAATTCTTCGAGAACCGCCAGAATCGTCGCCTTTTCCACCTCTGCCATGGTCATCCCGGGCCGGTAGAGCACCTGGCTCTCAGGCACTGGCTCGTCCACCTCAGGATCGATGGGCCCAATCGCTCCAATGGCCTCAATCCCTCCGACCGTCACCGGCGGCATGAATGGAATTGCGACAGCATGCGGTTCCGACACCTCGATGAGCTGCACGGGAGTGTGGCGATCCTCCAGACGGCGCCGCAGCTCCTCGACCTGCATCCGCAACTCCATCAACGAGCGCAGGATGAACTCGAACTCGGCACCGCCGACCGCCAGCCCGCCGGTGTCGCGGGTGCCGACCACCGGCATTCGCATCGGGAGGACGCCCACCGCGCCGTCATTGATGTCCGACGGAATGTCGCTGGCGCGGATTTCATTCCCCGGCGCCAGCACCACCATCGACTCGACCAGGTTCCGCAATTGTCGCACGTTACCGGGCCACGGCGCGTTCACCAGCCGCTGCATCGCCTCGCTGCTGATCCCCGGAAAGGGGCGATCATGCTGCGCGGTGAACTCCTTCACGAAGCGCTTGACGAGCAGCGGGATGTCACTGCTCCGCTCGCGCAAGGGTGGGAGGTAGATCGAGAGGACGTTGAGTCGGTAGTAGAGATCGTCGCGGAAGGCGCCGTTGGCGACCTGATCCTTGAGCGCACGATTCGTCGCCGCGACGACGCGCACGTCGACCTTGATCGGCGCGACACCACCCAAGCGGAAGAACGACCTGGTCTCGAGCACGCGCAGCAGCTTCACCTGCACGCTCGGCGGAATCTCGCCGATTTCATCGAGGAAGATGGTCCCCGTGTCGGCCAGTTCGAAGCGACCGAGACGACGCTCCGCCGCGCCAGTGAAGGCGCCCTTCTCGTGGCCGAACAGTTCGCTCTCGAGCAGCATCTCGGGCAGCGCCGCGCAATTGATCGCGATGAATGGCCGCCCGCGGCGCGGCGAGAGATCGTGGATCGCCTTCGCAACCAGTTCCTTGCCGGTGCCCGACTCCCCCTGAATGAGGACCGTGCTCGACACCGGGGCCATCTGCTCGATCTTGACCAGCACCTCGTGCACCGGCGGCGAGTCGCCGAAGATGCCGGTGCGGCGCTGCAAGGCGTGCCGCTCGACCATCCGGCGCACCGTCGCGACGAGATCATCACTGGCCAGCGGCTTGGTCACGATTTCGGTGGCGCCGAGGCGTTCGCCGCGCTCGCGATCGCCAGGCTCGAGCAGCAGTAGCACGGCCGTTTCATGGTCGCGTGCGTAACTCGCCAGCGCGGCAATGCTCGGCTCGTGCACCGCGCCGGTAATCACCAGCAGGTCGGGATGTTCGCGACGGATCGCCGCGCGCGCCTCGTCAGCGGTGACGGCCACGGCGCTCGCCATGCCCGCGTTCTCGAGCGCGCGATCGAGCGGGACGGCGATCTCGAGATCGGCGAGCGTGATGACGACCTGGGCGGCCATGGTCAGTGCGCCGTGTCGCCGTGCAGTTGACGCACGGCGTGATGAAGGATCGGCAGCAGCGCGGCGAGGCCGTCGCGCACGCCACCCGGGGACCCGGGAAGATTGACGATCAGTGTCGCACCGCGTGCGCCAGCGACGCCACGCGAGAGGATCGACGTCGGTACCGCCGCCTGTCCTGCACGCCGCAACGCCTCGGCGATGCCCGGCGCCTCGCGATCGAGCACCGCGCGGGTGGCCTCGGGGGTCACATCACGCGGCGCGAGCCCGGTGCCCCCAGTGGTGAGGATCACATCCACGGCACCACCATCGGACCAGGTCAGCAGTTGCGTCGAGATCTGATCGGCCTCGTCGGGCACCAGGGCGCGCGCGGCCAACGAGAGCTGATGCTCATCGATCCACTCGACGACCACCGCGCCGGAGCGGTCCTCGCGTTCACCACGCGCTGCGGCATCGGAGATCGTCAACACGGCGACACGCATGCTCACGCTTCGGGGGCCAGCGGTGGCGTGCTGCGCGACACGAACGGACGGCGCACCACGTCGGCGGTCCAGCTCTGGCCATCCGCCTCGATCACCAGCGAGGTGCCCACGGCCTCGGTCGACGTCGGCAGCGCGGTCATGCCGATGATCCCGACACGCGGTGACCGTGCGATCGAGCGGACGCGATCGACCAGATGTCCACCGACCCGCACCGCGGCGCCGATCGGCGGCATTTCATCGCCGGCGACGGTGAAGCCGGCAATCCGCTTCATCGCACCGGTCCGGCGCCGCGCCGCGAGTGCGGTCTCGCCCGGAAAGGGGGCGCCCTTCCCCTCGGCAACGAGCGACTCGAGTCCCGCTTCCATCGGCGTATCCTCGGCGTCGATTTCCTGACCGACGCGCGCCGTGCCCCACTCGTCGCGGAAGAGCTGCCATGCCGCCTCCTCGACCGGCACGACGGCCGCGCCGAGCAGCGCCGACTCGAGCGACGCACGGTCGCGCTGGCGGCAGAAGAAGTCGAAGCCCTCGGGGCCGTCGAGCGTCGCGCGCGCCGCGAAGAGATCGACGCCGGCAAGGCGTGCGCCGACGACATCGCCGCCCTCGGTTGGCATCGGTTCCAGCAGGCGCGAGAGTCGCACGGCCGACGCGGGACCGCGCACGGTGATCACGCAGACATCATCCGAGATGTCGCGCATGCGGACGGTGCCACGCTTCCGGGCGACGAGATACTCCCAGGCGGCCTCCTTTTGCGCGGCATCGACCAGCAGCATCAACTGGTCGGGGAAGCGATAGATCGTCACGCGGCCGAGAATCGTGGCATCGTCGCGGAGCAGCAGCGCGTGCACGAAACGGCCCGGCGGGAGCTTGGTGATGTCGGCCGTGGTGAGACGGTTGACGAGGGCGTGGGCATCGGCGCCGGTCAGTTCGAACTGACCAAGGCCCGGGGCGGTCCACGAGGCGGCGCCTGCCGTGAGGGCGCGGTACTGCGTGAGGAGATCGGTCATGGGAAGAGCATCGCGAGTAGGGCCTTCTGGGCGTGGAGTCGATTCTCGGCTTGATCCCAGACGCGCGACTGGGGCCCTTCGAGCACACCGTCGCTGATCTCCTCGCCGCGATGCGCGGGAAGGCAATGCAGGACAATGGCGGATGGATCGGCTTGGGCCACCAGTGCCTCATCGACGATGTAGCCCTTGAAGGCCTGCTTCCGCAGGGCCATCTCGGCTTCCTGCCCCATCGAGACCCAGACATCGGTGTTGATCACGTGGGCGCCCGCGACGGCTTCATCGGGGTCCTCGGTGATCATGATCTTCGTGCGGGTGCGGTTGGCGTCGTAGATCGCCTTGTCGGGCTCATAGCCCTCGGGGCAGGCGATCCGCAGCTCGAAGCCGAGGAGGCCGGCAGCCTCGATCCAGGAGTTGGCCATGTTGCAGCCATCGCCCACCCAGGCGACCACTTTGCCGTCGAGCGAGCCAATGGCCTCGTCGATGGTGAGCAGGTCGGCGAGGAGTTGTCAGGGGTGCAGCAGGTCGGTCAGGCCGTTGATGACGGGGACGGCCGACCAGGCGGCGAGCTCCTCGACGTCGGCATGGGCGAAGGTCCGGATCATCATCCCGTCGACGAAGCGGGAAAGGACGCGGGCCATGTCCTTCAGCGGCTCACCGCGGCCGAGCTGGATGTCGCGGGCGGAGAGGAAGATCGCGTGTCCGCCAAGCTGGCGGGTCCCGACCTCGAAGGAGACGCGGGTGCGGGTCGAGCTCTTGGCGAAGATCAGGCCGATATGCTTGTCGGCGAGCGGCTTGTCGTGGTATTCCCCGCGCTTCATCGCGCGCGCGGTGTCGAGCAGGGTCCGGAGCTCGGCGCGGGTGATGTCGGCAAAGGAGAGGAAGTGACGAGGCGACATGATCCACTCGTTCTGGGGAAAGCGGCCAGAATGGCAGAGTGGAGTCTACCCCCGGGGGTAGGGGTGGGGGAAGCGGTGGCGGTGTGAGCCGCGGCCGTCAGGCCAGGGGGAAATTCACTAACCCCTACCCTCGGGTATCGCGGTCACGGTAGTCTCGCCAGGCGAATTACCTCCGACCCTCCCCATCCGCTCGGGAGGTCGCGGATCAGGACATCCTTTCCGACCACATCGAGCACGGTCATGCTACGGCGCGTGACGAACTCGACGATCGGTCCTCCGACCGGCGGGATGAGGACCCACCGCCGCGCGACCGAACTGACCGGCTCGACTGACTCGCCGGTCCGGCGACCTATGAGTCGGCCATCGGTCGCGAGCGTGGCATAGAGCAACGGCGGATAGGCTGGAGGGAATTGGAGTCCCTTGGTGATCGCAGCGCGCATCTCCGATGACGGAATGCCCGCCCGTTCTCCTGCCTCGTTCCATTGCTTCACGTGTCGCTCTCGCTCTCCTGGTGGAAAGGGTATCGCAGGAAACTCGACGGTCCGGGCCGCGAAGGTCGGCCGGCCACAGGCGTCGAGGCGGGTCACCTGGAAGCGGACGCTCTGCGCAGTGATCTGAGGCTTCGAGACGATCGCGACATCGCCACGAACCACATCC
>JBBQJU010000002.1:0-41648 GCA_038326215.1 Gemmatimonadales bacterium
GAACGGCGAACAGCGAACGGTGAATAGCGAACGGTGAACGGGGCGCCGCCGCTGCCCGGGCGGGCGGGCGCTGTTCGCCGATCGCCAATCGCGGTTCGCTGGTGTGACAACCGTCACGGACGCGCACGCCCCGCGCCGCGATCCTCCGGCGGTCCCCCCATCTGGAGTTGCTGATGTTGCCTGAGATCCTGCACCCCGATATCACGCCCAGCACGCGCCCGATCGTGTCTGATGTCCTCGAGGATGCCACCGGCCGGTCGTTCACGGTCAGCTTCATGCCGCGTCAGCGGCTCCCCGACCACAAGAACTCTCATCGCATTGCCATCCTGGCGGTGTCGGGCCGCGGCGTGCTGACGATCGACGGAATCGGTCCGCGCGAGATCGCGACTGGCGACCTCGTGCAACTCGACGCGAATGTGGTCCACGCGGTCGAAGCGCTCGACGAGCCGCTGGAGCTGCAGGTCATCCTCCGCCCGAACTGCTGCGGGACCTGCTGATGGACCGCGTCGTCATCCGCTTCCTGCGGGCGTCACTCGTCTGGCTGGCGCTCGGCGTCTCGCTCGGCGTCGCCATGGCGGTCCACCCCGCCTGGACCCGCTACCGGCCGGTGCACCTGCATCTGCTGCTGCTCGGCTTCGTCACCATGATGATCGCCGGCGTCGCGTACCACGTCTTCCCGCGCTTCGCCGCGACGCCACTGCACGCGCCGAAACTCCCCGAGGTGCACTTCATCCTCGCCAACGTCGGACTGGTGCTGGTGGCGTGCGGCTTCACCGCGCGCGCCGATGGATCGGCTGTCGGTGTCTGGCTCCTCGGCAGTGGCGGGATGCTCTCCGCCCTCGGCGCCTACCTCCTCGGCTGGAACCTCTGGCGCACCCTCGACCACGCGGCCATCCCGCCGACGCGGCTGGCGCCGGCACGGCCAATGCCCGTCGTCGAGCGGCCCGCGCACTAGATGTCGCCCCTCTCCCGACGCTTTCTCGCAAGCGCCGCCGCCTTCCTCGGCAGCGGCCTCGCGTTGGGCCTATGGCTGCTCATCGGCCGCGACCTCCGCGGCGTCTGGCCCGCCCCCTCCCTCGTCTCAGCCCATACCCACCTGCTCCTCGTCGGGACAATCCTCTCGACTATCCTCGGCACCGCGCTCTGGCTTTTTCCCCGCCCCCTCAAAGGCGATCCACGCGTCCGCGCCTGGCACGGTGAAGCGGCATACTGGTGTCTTACGGTCGGCACCTTGGCGCGTGCCGTCGGTGAGGTCGCACGCGCGTCAAGCGCGGCCGCTGCCTGGCCCATCGTGACCGTCACGGGCGGCGTCCTGCAGCTGGTGGGGATGGGGTGCGGAGTGCTGGCACTGCGGGTCAGAGTGCGGGCATCGGCGGGGATGCCGTAACGGCGAACGGCGAACAGCGAACGCTGAACGGTGATCTGGGGCGCGGCGGCGGGGTCGCTGACGCGAGGACCGTCCAGTCGCTCGCCGGGAGCGGAGGTGTCCCACTCGCGGTGCGCCGTCGGCGTGCGACGTCGGACCGCAGCGTCAGGGAGCCCCGCGCCGCGCGACTATGCATTGGGGTCCCGAGTGTCTCTACTCCGGAGGCCCCGCCGCCCCGCCGCCCTACGGGGGCGGGGAGACCTACGGGGGCGGGGCGAGTACCGAGGGCGGGGCTGGAGGTTATCGTTCCGGGATGGCCTCCCCCGCCGACATCCTTCGTGGCATCCCCTTCTTCGCCGACATCCCCGAGCCCGTGCTCGAACGCCTCGCGTCGCGCTGCGTGCCGCGCACCGTCGGCGACGGCTTCACCCTCTTCCGGAGCGGCGACCGCTGCAGCGGGCTCTATCTGGTGCTCGAGGGTCAGGTGCGTGTCTATCGGACGGCGACCGACGGCCGCGAGCAGACGCTCTCGCTCGAAGGCGCGGGTCGCCCCGTCGCCGAATTGCCGCTCTTCGATGGCGGACCCTACCCCGCTTCCGCCGTGACCGTCCGACCATCACGACTCGCCTTCCTCCCGCGCGCCGAATTCGAGCACGCCTTCCAGACCGACCCCGATGTGGCAACGGCCGTCGTCCGCGCCCTCGGCGGGCGACTTCGCCATCTCGTGCAGCTGGTGGAGACGCTCGCCTTCCGCGATGTGGCCGCTCGGCTCGCCATGCTGCTCGCCGACCAGGCCGACCAGCGCGGCACGCGCAGCGGCGAGCGCATCCAGCTCGAGCTGGAACAGACGCAGGAACAACTCGCCAGCGCGATTGGGACGGCACGCGAATCCGTCTCCCGTGCCATGAAGCAACTCAAGGCGAAGGGGATGATCCTGTCACAGGAAGGGAGCCAGTTGGAGCTCGTCCCGTCGGCGAGGTTGCGAGAGTATGCCCGAGGCGAGGAGTGAGACATCCGTCACGGCGCGGGGTGCGGCCAGCGCGCAGATTGCCAGCATGACCTCGCCGTACGGCAACACCCTTCCCGAGTTCGATCCGGCGACGATCGTCGACCTCGATGTGCGCGACGAGCTCGCCGCCGGACGGGAGCCGCTGCCGCAGATTCTTGCGGTCGCCGAGCGACTGGGGCACGGTCAGGTCCTGCACCTCCGCTCTCCCTTCCGCCCGTCGCCACTCGCTGCCCGCCTTGGCCACCTCGGCTTCGCCTCGCACTCCTTCTGCTTCGGCGATGACGACTGGTCGACCTGGTTCTGGAAGGCGGACGTGCCGACGCACCTGCCCCAGATCGTCGCGCCTGTGGCACCAGCGCCGATCGGCGTGCTCGACCTGCGTTTGTTGCCGCCCCCCGAGCCCCTGCTGGTCATCTTGCAGCGCGTCGAGACGAGCAGCGAAGCGTTTGATGTGCTGCTGCCGTTCTTCCCCGAGCCACTCGTCGCGCTGCTTGAACCGGCAGGACGCCGCGTGACGCTGGTGGAGGACCGCCCCGATGGCGTGCAGGTGCGGATTGAAGCAGGCGCTCCACGCTGAGTCCAGCCTGCGGGGTCGTTGCACCGTACCTTTGACGGACCCCATCAGTCGGAGCCCCACTCGATGCCTGTCCGGATGTCGCTCGTCGCGATGCTGCTCGCTCTGGTCGGTGGCGCGGTCACCCAGGCAGCGGGCCAGTCCCTCGCGCCCCGCCGCTTCACGGCTACCTCGCCATGCACCGCCGCGCAGAAGACCGCCGGCTGCTTCATCGTGCTCGGCTCCGGGATGCCGGTGCCGGATCCCGACCGGTCGGGCCCTGCCTACGCGCTGGTTGTCGGCGATCGCACCTTTCTCTTCGACGCCGGCGCCGGGGTGATGCGGCGGGTTGCGGCGGCCGGACTCCCGATCGATGGCGTCACCGCCGCGTTCCTGACGCACCTGCACAGTGACCACACCCTCGGCCTCCCCGATCTCCTCCTCACGACCTGGACGATGGGACGACGCGGTCCATTCCCGTTGGTCGGTCCGCCGGGGACCAAGGCGATGGTCGATCATCTCCTCGCCGCGTGGCAGGAGGACATCACGGCACGGATCGATGGTCTCGAGCAGGGCCAGCCTGCCGGACCGGGCGTGGCCGTGCGCGAGGTGACGGGCGGTGTAGTCTACGACAGCGGTGGCGTCCGCATCGAGGCGGTGCCAGTATCGCACGGATCATTCGCGGTCGCGTTCGGCTATCGGATCCAGCTGCCGACGCGCACCATCGTGATCTCGGGCGACACCGGACCGGGCGACGCGTTGCTCGCGGCGGCACGCGGCGCCGACCTGCTGGTGCACGAGAGCTACCCCGCCGTGCGCCTCAAGACCGAGGCGCGCCCCGGCGGCGATTCATGGCCGGCCTACATGCATAGCGTGCATACGAGCGATGTCGAAGTGGGGCAACTCGCGACACGCGCCGGCGTGCGTCAGGTGGTACTGACGCATATCGTGCGGATGGGTGGGACCGACGCCGAACTCCTGGCCGGTGTACGGCGCGGCGGCTTCCGCGGACCGGTGCGAATCGCGCGGGACTTGGTGGCCTACTAGACCACCGCCCCAAACAGCCGCCCCACCAGCGCCGTCACGCCCATCGCCACCGCGCCCCAAAACGCCACACGGACCGCGCCACGGACCAGCGATGCGCCACCAAGTTGCGCGGCCACGGCCCCGAGCCCAACTAGCAGCACGATGGTGACCCCCACCACGCCGAGCGAGAGACTGCTCGTCGGCAGCACCGCGGCCAGGATGGCCGGCGGGGCGGCCCCGACCGCGAAGGCCGCCGCCGAGGCGACGGCGGCCTGGATGGGGCGTGCCATCGTGTGCCCGTGGATGCCGAGTTCGTCGCGCGCGTGCGCCCCGAGGGCATCATGCGCCGTCAATTGCTGCGCAACCTGGGCCGCGAGTTCGCCCGTCAGACCACGCCCGACATAGATCCCGGTGAGTTCCGCGAGCTCGTGCTCCGGGTCGGTGGCGAGTTCGCCGCGTTCTCGTTCGAAGTCGGCCGACTCGGTGTCGGCCTGCGAGGAGACCGAGACATACTCGCCGGCAGCCATCGACAATGCCCCAGCCGCGAGCCCTGCGACGGCGGCCACGAGGATGGCCGCACGGTCGGGCGCGGCGGCAGCCACGCCGACCACGAGCGAGGAGGTGGAGATGAGCCCGTCGTTGGCCCCGAGGACGGCCGCGCGGAGCCAGCCGATCCGATCACTGCGATGACGTTCGATGTGCATCTGGTGCTCCTGGACTGAACGGCCGCGGACTCAGCGGGAACGCGTCATTCGGAAGTGGGTGACTTCAGGCCGAGCATTGAATCGGGCCCGGATGAGATAGCCGACACCACGATTGATATACAGCCGTCGTTCGCCAGCCACCGCGATCTCGCCGGACGTGTAGCGCGGATTGTCGACCGGCAAGATCGGCGGCGGCAGGAACGGCGGCTTGCACTGCCCACCGTGCGTGTGGCCCGCAAGGATCCACCCCTGATAGCCACTCCAGATCGGTCGATCCGCGCCATCAGGATTGTGACAGAGCACCAGCCTCGGCGCGTCGGACGCGGCCAGCAATGCCGGCGGCGGCGTGAAGAACGGCCCCCACAGATCCTCGAGTCCGACAATCGTGAGCCCTTCGACCACGGCCACCTCGTTGCGCAGGATCTGCACCCCGCTTGTTTCGGCGCGCCGCGCAATCGCGTCGGCCACCTCCGGCATCCGCCACTTGGTGCCGTAGTCGTGATTGCCGAGGATGCCGATCGTCGCGAGGCGGCCGTGCGGAAAGCGCGGCATCAGCCGCTCAAACGATTGCAACTGCGTGGCAGGACGATAACTGATCCAGTCGCCAGTCATCACCACGATATCCGGACGCAAGGCATCAACGGTCGCGAAGGTGTCGGCGATGTAGCGGTCATCGACGCGCGGACCCATGTGCAGATCGCTCAGCTGCACCAGTGATTTGCCCTCGAGTGCGTCGGGCAGCCCGCGAATCGGGAGGTCACGCTCGACGACTTCGAGCCACTCGGGTTCCCAGCCGATGGCATACGCGAGGGCGCCGAGGCCGGTGGCGGTCGTGATGCCCGCCGCGCGCAATAGCAGCTGGCGGCGGGTCAGCCGCCGCGCATCGAGGTGCGCGGCTGGAGTGGGATCATCGATCATCGATGATCGATCATCGTTCATCGTTCACCCGACCACGTAGGCTTCCATCGCGAAGTACTCGGCCAGCCCCAACTGGTTGATCAGCTCGGCGGTGCCCTTGTTCCGAGACTCGACCCGCTGCCAGAACTCGCGATCATCCTGACCGGGGAATGGTGCCGAGTCCTTCTGCGACTGGTGCTTGAAGATCGCCTGGATTTTGAGCTTCAACTCCTCCTGCGCCAGTGGCACCAGCCACGTCGCCTCGGTGACCGGCCACTCCTGCCACGCGCCACGATAGAGCCAGACCTCGGGCATGATGCCGGCTGGCTTCACCTCGTCGAGCGCCAATTCGATCGCGTCCTTGCACAGCCGGTGCGTGCCGTGCGGATCGGAGAGGTCGCCGGCGACGAGGACCAGATCGGGGTTCACTTCCTCAAGCAGCGCCCGGATGATCGCGACGTCGCGCGGGCCGATCGGATCTTTCTTCACCTTGCCGGTCTGGTAGAATGGCAGGTTGAGGAAACGTGCATTGTGGCGCGAGAGGCCGAGGGTCTCGATGCCGCTGACCGCCTCGCCTTCGCGGATGACGCGCTTGAGGTCCTGGACTTCAGTGGAATCGACCTCGCCCGGTGCCTTCGCCTCGATGGCGGCACGGACCCGTGTCGCGAGGGAGTCCACCGCACGCCGGCCGAGGTGTGCATCACTCGCGAGGCGCTCGATGACCTCGACGTAGCGCAGCGCGTCATGATCGAAGACGGCGATGTTGCCGCTGGTCATGTAGGCGACGAGGATCGTGTTCTCGTTGAGGATCAGCTTCCGCAGGATGCCGCCCGCCGAGATGACATCGTCATCCGGATGGGGCGAGAAGCAGATGATCGTCTTTCCTTTCGGCAGCTTCGAGCGGCCACGGATCTTGGCACCCAGCGCATTGAAGGCCTCGCCATTCACTGCCCCTGCCTCGCCGTGCCGCGCGACGAGCGGCGAAAGGTGATGCTCGGCGTAGTCGGTCTCGGTGAGCTTGAGGATCGCCTTCCCCGCGGTCTGCGAGAGCCAGGTCACGGCACGCAGCTCGAGGTCGGGGGTCCACTGCACTTCATCGAGGAGCCACGGCGTCGCGATCCGCGTCAGGTCGGCGGAGGCCGCCGCATCGCAGTAGACCACGGTTTTCGGGTGCCGCTGCAGGAAGGTCGCGGCCACGTGGTGGTCGACCTCGCCCTCGATCGCGCGGCGGAGGATGCCCGATTTGTGCTCACCGGTGGCGAGGAGGAGAATTTCCCGCGCCTCGAGAATCGTGGCGACACCCATGGTGATCGCCTGGCGCGGGACGTTACGTTCGCCGAAGAAGTCGGCCGCGGCATCGCGCCGGGTCACCGCGTCGAGCGTGACGAGTCGGGTACGCGAATCATCGCCCGAACCGGGCTCGTTGAAGCCGATGTGGCCGGTCTTGCCGATACCGAGGAGCTGAAGGTCGATCCCGCCGGCGTCCCGGATCTGCTGTTCGTATGCGGCGCACACCGCCTCGACCTGTTCCCGCGCTACCGACCCCGGCGGGACATGACACTTCGCCGGGTCGAGATCGACCAGGTCGAAGAGATGTTCGCGCATGAAGCGGTGGTAGGAGTGGAGCGAGTCCGGCGCCATCGGCCAGTACTCGTCGAGGTTAAAGGTCTCGACGCTCTGGAACGAGAGCCCCTCCTCGCGGTGGAGCCGGACCAGCTCGGCGTAGACCCCGACCGGCGTCGAGCCGGTGGCGAGTCCGAGGACGGTCCGCTCCCCGCGGGCAGCGCGACTCCGGATCAGGTCGCTGATGCGGCGCGCGGCGGCGCGCGCCAAGGCTTCCGGCGGATCGAGGATCTCGACCGGAAGGCGTTCGAGGCGTGTGAGGGAGGCCATCCCGGAAGGTAGCATACCCCGCCCTCCGGCGAAGCCGGAGCGGCGGGGTCTCCGGAGTAGATACACTCGGTCCCCCAACCGTCGGCCCCCGGAAACATGTGGGCCGTTCACCGCTTAGGGTACATTGGTTTCGGTGGTTCCCACGACTGCCAGAGAGGATTCATGCAGCAGCCTCCGTTGTCCGAAGAACAGCTCGCCGACGTCCAGGCCCTGCCCCCGGTGCTCCGGGCGCTGCTGGACGCGGAGCTGGCGGCCGGCAATCGGATCATCGAGGTTGGTCACTCGTTCCCCGCGCCACCGATCGGGGCCTACCTGACCCTGGCCCGACCGGTGTCAACGCGCCCTCGAGCCAGCGGCGATGGTCTGGATTTTCGAGAGCGCCGCAGCGCAGCCTGCTGCGGCGAATTTACCGACGCCGGCCGCCGGTATTTCCTGCTGGAGACGCCGTTGGCACCGCCCGAGACGCCTGACATGGACACGATGCGCGCCGGGCTCGACGCCACCTCGCCGCGTGCGCGCTTCACCGCCAGTCTCGCCATCGACTACGAGCGATGGCACGAAGGCACGAGCTACGACCTCGATGCGCTCGATGCGATGTCGCCCGATGACCGGGCCCATGCCGAGTTGCAGGTCGCATCCCTGGGCGACTGGCGCGATGTCGAGGCCCTGGCCCACCTCGACACGCCCCGTGGTCGGCAGCAGCTCGCCGCAGCGGCACGTGACGGCAGCATCGTGATCCGTATGGCGGTGCTCCGCTTCGCGCCGACGTTGGTTGACGACCCGACACGCACCGACTCGCTGGTCCGCGCGATCGGCGAGATGGCACCGTTCGCGGGGCTCACCGAGACACTGGACCAAGCCGAGGCATTCCACCCACCCGCCATCGAACAGGCGCTCTTGCGCGCCGCACGCTACGGCGGGGGCGACGTGGCCTATCACGCCGCTGCGTCGTTGCTCGCGCTGCACGGCATCATCACCTCACGCCTCGACTGGGCGCACCGCCCGTTGTTGCTGCAACTGAACACCGACGTCGACGCCGACCGCGCGCGTGCCTGGCGGGCGGTCTGCCAGCTCCTGGACATCGACGCGGCGGCGGCACAACAATCGTTGCTTGAGCCGCGATCCTGACCAGCGCGCTACGGTCGGGTTGCCGTGATGAACGCCCGGTAGGCCGAGTCAGCACGTTGAGCAGTGCTCAGCTGCGGCTCGATGTTCCGCATGATGCGGGCGAGGACGGAGCCCGGCGGTGTGCCGTGATCCTGCGGGACGCCACTCTTGAGCAAAGCAAGCGCCGTGGACCACCGTCGAAGATCGGCCTGATAGGTCACCGGTGACCAGTCGTCCGCGCCGCCGCGCGTGTCATGGACGTTGGGATCGGCGCCCCGCGCAATCAGCAACCGCGCCGCATCCGGGGTCAGCTGCTCGAAGAACAAGGGCGAACGGCCGTCCGCATCCGGTGTCTCGGCGGCGAGTCCCGCGTCGAGCAGCATCTCGAGCACCCGGTGGCCGCGCTCTCCCTCGACCCGCGTGACCAACTCCATAAAGGATCCTTCGCTTCCCAAGTCATCGGCGCGCGGACGCGCACCGGCCGCCAGCAGGAGGCGCAACCCTTCGAGATCCTGCACCGTGCCACCGTCCATGAGCGCCACGACCGTCGCGAGCCCGAGCAGTGATTGGCCGCGTTCGTCGTGAGCGGTCAGGTCGGGTGCCGGCGTGGTGCGCAGCAGGGTGTCGAGCTTCCCAAAGTCCTGGAGCACCAGCGCCAGCGCGGCCTCACGCGATACCGAATCGGGGTAGTTGTACTGGGGACTTGCCTGCATCGGGCGGTCGACGGGACGCATCGAGGGGTAGAGCATGCCGAGGACGCGCTGGGGTGACAGGTTGGTGGCGATGGTCAGCGCCACCGGTGCCGCCGCCAGCGCGCTGCCGAGGACGAGCGCGATCTGGCGTCCCTCCCCACGTCCTCCCCAGAACAGCAGTGCCGCAGCGACCAAGGCCAGCGCGGCAAGGAATGCCCCCAGACCGGTCCCCAAGCCGCGCGACGCGGCGTCGCCGCCTTCGCGCCCGAAGTACAGCACGGCAGCACCGACGAGGTCCACGACAACCAGAATCCATCCCAGCGTGAGCACGGTGCGGGTCATGGTCGCTCCCCTCCACGATGTTGGCCAGCACGGCTGTCCCCGAATGCCTCCAGGGTGCGGTCAATGGTCGTGTCCCAGTCGAACCACTCGCGCGCGGCCGCCAACGCGCCGACCCGCAGTCGGTCCCGCAGCACCGCATCATCCGCCACGGCGCGAATCGCCGTGGCAATGGCGGCAGCGTCACCCGGCGGGCAGAGGATCACGTTGTCGCCGTCACGAAATGCCGACTCCATGGTGTCCGCCCGTGTGCTGATGATTGGCAGGCCGTGTGCCGCGGCGGCCGCGAACGAGCTGTTGTTGAGAAAGACGCCCGCCACGAAGGGGAGGATGCAACTGTCCGCCGCGTGGAGGTAGCACGAGGCGTCCTCGCTCTCGGCGTGATAGTAGCCGGTCCAATGGATTCGGTTGCTGAGGCCGAGCGATGACGCGTGGTCCCGCATGGCGTCGTAGTACGCACCACCGACCGCGCCATCCAGGCCGGCACCGATCACGACCAGGCGGAGGGCTGGCCAGTCCGGAGCGAGCAGCGCAAGGGCGTCGATCAGGGTGCTGATTCCTCGCTGTTTGTAGACATAGCCGAAGTAGACCAGCACGTACTCCCTGTCGCTGAGGCCAAGCTGTTGCCGACCGGCTGCTCGCGCCGCGACGTGGTCCATCGAGGTCATCCGCATCAACGGTGCCGGTGGAATCAGTAGGCACTTGGTGCTGATGCCCGGAAGCGCCTCCTCCAGCCTCACCCGGTGGCTGTCGCTCAGCACAATGACCCGGTCACTGTCCCGCAGGAGAGTCCCGTAGCCCCAGCTCGGTCGCTCGCGTCTGGACCAGAGGAACGCGAGCTTTCGCCGTGCGCGGGCGGCAAGCGACCACTGCGCGGGGCTCATGGGGGCTGGGTATTCGATATGGGTCACAATGCGGGTCCCCGGCAGCATTCGCCTGAGGACGGTCGCCGCAAAGGTGATCATCGGGTGGTTGTGATACCATAGCCGGTGGAAATGGATGTCGATGACATCGGGACGCACCGCCCGCGCGCAGCGGAGCAGGGTGGCGAGTTCGCGCCAACCCCACCGCCGCATGATCGGATGCATGACGATACGGGGATCGGTGACCAGGTCGGCGCGGTGCGTGGTGAGGACATGGACATCGAGGCCGCGATCGACGAGGCGCTGGCAGACGCGCAACGCATAGTCCGCGCCGCCTACCTGCATCGGCGGAAACGCGGCCGAGATCGCGAGAACTCTCACGCGGCCGTCGTGTGCTGTGCCCGGTACCACGCGACGGTCGCCCGCAGCCCTTCACGAAACGGCGTGGTGGCCTCGAACCCGAATGAGTCGCGCGCACGCGTCACATCGAGGCAGCGCCGGGGCTGACCGTTCGGCTTTGTCGTGTCCCAGACAATCCGGCCGCCGAAGCCGACTTCCTCGGCGATGATCACCGCCAGGTCGCCAATGGCGATCTCGCGACCGCTGCCGATATTGACGGGCTCGTCGCCATCATACCGCTCGGTCGCCAGCACGATGGCCTCGGCGGCGTCGGCCGCGAAGAGGAACTCGCGGGTGGGGGTGCCGTCGCCCCAGAGCACCACGTCGGCGTCGCCTCGCTCCGACGCCTCCATGCACTTGCGAATCAGTGCCGGAATCACGTGACTGCTGTCGGGATCGAAATTGTCGCCCGGGCCATACAGATTCACGGGAAGCAGGTAGATCGCATTGAACCCATACTGCGCCCGATACGCCTGCGCCTGCACCAGCATCATTTTCTTGGCGAGTCCATACGGGGCGTTCGTTTCCTCCGGGTAGCCATTCCAGAGCTCGCCTTCCGTGAACGGAATCGGTGCATGTTTGGGGTACGCGCAGATGGTGCCGACGGCGACCACCTTCCCGACGCCACGCTGCCGGGCGATTTCCAGGAGCTGCAGCCCCATGATCGCGTTGTCGTAGAAGAACCGGCCCGGGTTGGCGCGATTCGCCCCAATGCCACCGACGACGGCGGCCAGATGGATGATGACGTCGGGCTGCGCCTCGTCGATGAGGCGCTCGATGGCCGCGGCGTGGCGGAGATCGTAGGTTGCCGATCTCGGCACGACAATCCGGCGACAGCCACGCGCCTGCAATGACGCCACCACGTACGAGCCGAGGAAGCCGGCGCCGCCGGTCACGACCACCCTGGAGTTCACGAGATCGATCATGGCGGCTCTGGCGGCAGGTGAGGAAGTCCCGAGCGGCTGGTCTCCCGCTGGTCGATCCAGCACCGAGGGCGGTCGGCGTGGAGGGCTCGATGCGGACAGCTTCAAGGTACACCAACCTCCGGGCTGGCGATGACCCCACCCCTACCGGGGACCGGCGCGGCGGATAGCTTCCGGATGATCGCGGAGAGGGTCACAGTCGGCGGAAATCTCCATGGCAACGCGGCCCACCACAGCACGAGGCGCACCTGAAAATTCTCTTCTGGCTCCTCGCGGCCGTCGACGCGGCCGGCATGCTCCTGATCTTCACCCTGGGGCTTGCCGCGGCAGGCAGTTCCAAGACCAACCCCTGGGTGGTGGCCTGGTACCTCCTCCTCCTCCCTGCCCTCCTGTTGGTCGCAGCGATCCTGGTGTACCTCCGCGCGACATCGCCCCTCGCACGCGGACTGGCCCTCGTCCTGGTCGCCGCTCCGCTGACACTGCTGGTGTCCATGCGCCTGCGCGCCGACGCGGAGCTGCGCGCCAATACCAACGCGGAAGGTCAGCTCACCTTCTTTCGCGACGGACCGATGCGAGAGATCGCGGAGGCCATCGCGCGGAACAAGGCCGAGACCGTGGCCGCGAAGCTGCACCTCGTGGACGTGAACGCGGCCGGCATGGAGGGGGAGACCCTGCTGATCCGAGCATTGCGCCAGCTGCGTGAGACGCCCGATCGCCACGAGGTGCTCGCCGCGTTGCTCGACGGTGGTGCCGACCCCAACAAGGGCACGACACTCGAGTTGCCGTTGGCGCTGGCACTGCAAGTCGCCGCCCGTAGTGGCCCGGCGCCCGTAAAGCGGATGCTCGACGCCGGCGCCAATCCCAACCTCATCAACAGCAGCGGTGTGCCGCTCTTCTTCGGCGGCGCCGGTCACGCGGTGACGACCGAGACGCTGACATTGCTCCTCGACCACGGCGCTGACCTGACCGCCACCGATCGTCAGGGAAGGAATGTGCTCTTCTTTGCCGCCGACGCGCGCAACTGGGCGGCCGCGACGCTGCTTCTCGACCGCGGGGTTGATTGGAAGCGCGGGCGGACCCTGCAAGGCAAGACGCTGCTGGAGATGTTGGAAGCCAATGCCACCTGGGCCAGTGCCGACAGCGGCTTCACCGAGGTCCTCACCTTCCTGCGCGCGCACCCATGACGGACGACCTCTTCCGGGTGGGACATCAGGGTCGTGACCAGATGTACTACGAAGAGCAGGTCGACGGTGCCTGGTGCCGCATCGAGATTCAGGGCGAGATGCTGATGGGGGCCGCACATCACGTCGTCTATTTCGCTTCGCCGACGGACTGGCAGAAGTATCCCGACTGGGCACGCCATCGGCGCGAGGAGATCATCACCCGCATCAAGAGTCGCTTTCATCCGCCAGACTACGAGTACTACGAGGGTGGGCCAGTCCGGCAGCCGACCAGCGCGCCGCCCGCCACCTGGACGCCAAGCGAGCGGAAAGCCGTCCGTCTCGCTGTCGTGGCGCTGCTGGTATTCCCGATCGGTGCCGGCTGGATGCTGGTGAGCGGCATCGTCAACGGCGTGACGACCTTCCCGACCAAAGGGATGTGGGGGCGCTCCCCGATGGTACGCACCGAAGAGCCGCTGCTCTTCTGGACCTGTATCGGGATCTACGCGTTCGTCGTGGTCGCCTCGAGCTGGCTGGCGCGCGCCCTCATGAAGTCCGGCTCCCGGACTACGGCTCCGCGTCCGCGCCGATGAAGCCCGACGTGCGCAGCGTGGCCGCCTCGCGGGTCATGAGCTCCACCAACGAACGCATCTTCGCTGAGGTGCCGGTCGACAGCGCGCCAGCATCGAGCGGCATCGTTCGCACCCGAAAGAAGTAGGTGCGTTCCCGGTCACTCAGCTCTGTGGCAAGCTCGCGCTCGGCCATTGGGGGAATGATGGTCCCGCCAGCCGATTGGGTGGCCTGGCGCCACACATCGTTCTGGTACCGGAAGTAGGTGAGTGGCTTCAACAGCTCGAAGTCGCCGTCCGGCAGCATCAGTGCAGCAATCCGGTTGACGACGACCAGCTGCCACGCTGCGCTGCTCGAATCAACGAAGACGCGCCACACACTATCCGGTGACGCCACACGTGACTCCACCGTGGGCAGGCCAAGTTCGCGGAGGGTCGCGTCCACCTCCACGAGCCGATCGGGTGGCGCGGTGTTGGTGCACCCCCCAAGTAGCGCGACACCAAGCGCGAACACGCCGAAGTAGGACGGCCCGTTCATCGTTGCGCCCGCGCACCGGGCACGATCTTCCCCTCGCGCCACAACCGCTTCACGTCAGCGATGCCGGCCGTGAACCACCGCAGACTGGTCAGCCGTTCCTCGACGTCTTCCTCCTCAACACGCACCGTGGCCGAGTAGTAGTAGAACGCCTCGCCGGGGTCCGTGTGTTGCGCGCTGAGCAACGCCGCCGTTCCGGGAAATGGCAGGTAGGCATTGTCCCCGTTGCTGTACGTCCAGGCGTCGTCCGTGAACGACAGCCAACCGATGGTGCCCTGCAGCGGCACCGCGCCTCCCTCACTCGGCAGCTGCGCCGGACGAGGCGGGATGCCACCCGACGGCGAGACGGCGGCCACCGTCCCCAACGGCACCAGCAGTTGGTAGCGCGGTTCCGGGTCTGCCGTCCACTCCACATACATGCCATCCACGAGCACCGGAACCCCGGGCTCCAGATCGCCGAGTCCTGCTGCGGCCAGCATCGTCCGTGCGACTGTGAGCCGCCGTGCCTGCTCCTCCGCGTCGCGTCGAGGGCGATCGCGCATCTCGTCGAACGTTGCCACGGGGTCGGCGACGATCCGGAACGATGCCGCCATCGCCTCGAGCATCTGCAACCCATCGGCCAGCGACACTTCCTTGTCGACGGCGTGCCACATGATGTGCAGCCGGCGGGCGGGGTCCCGATACTCGAACCGATGTGACGGTTCCGCCAGGGAGCCGGTCGTGTACACGCCAGCGGTCGCGGTGATCGTCGCCGTTCCGTTGGTGGAGGAATGCACGAGACTGCTTTGCTCCAGCGAGATGCGGAACGTCGGCGGATACGCCTCGTACGCCTCGGCGGGTGCATCCGGTGCCATCAACGACACCACGAGGAATTGCTTGTAGGTGGTCGTGCTACCCATCGACGCCCAGAAATAGGACGACCCGAAGGTGAACGCCAACTCGCCAGGGCGGTCCTTCCTGGCCCCCTGCAGGATCTCCTCCTTGATGCGCGTCGGCACGCTGATG
This sequence comes from Gemmatimonadales bacterium, assembly GCA_038326215.1. Classification (GTDB taxonomy): domain Bacteria; phylum Gemmatimonadota; class Gemmatimonadetes; order Gemmatimonadales; family GWC2-71-9; genus Palsa-1233. The sequence goes on from JBBQJU010000002.1 coordinate 15,041, forward strand.
ACGGCGACGGAGTCGAGTTGCCGTTCACGCAGTGGCACACCGCCCATGCTGGTCCTCGAGAGAAAATACGCCACTGCCAGCGCGGGGAGGGTGGCGCCCGCCAGGAAGGTCGCTGTGCGACGTGTCACGTGGGTGGTCTCATTGGGGGCGTGCGGGGGAAGTGGGCTGGATCGCTGTCGAATGAACGGTACCGCCCGCCGGCGGATCGGGGAAGGCGTGCGAGCCCTTCCTGGTTCGGTAGACCGATGGTGAGGCCACACCACCACGTTCATGCTAGAGGCACGCGTTCCGCGACGTCACGCAGCCCCATACCGCAACCGCAATACATCCCCAGGCATCCGAGCACTCGCCAACAGCCGGAGCGGCGGCCTCGGTCCGGCGAAGTACGGCTTCCCCTGCCCCACGACGACCGGATGCAGGTAGATCCGATACTCATCGATCAGGCCGAGCGCGGTGAGACTGTGCGCCAACGCCGGCCCCGCCACCTCGATCTCGCCGCCCTGCTCCGCCTTCAGCGTGCGGATGGCATGCTCGAGATCACCCGACACCAGCGTCGCGTTCGGGCCGACTGACTGCAACGTCCGCGACACCACCCTTGGTCTCGCGGCTCAAGCCGCGGCTCGGCTGATGTCACTGAAGTGACGTTGCCCCCCTGGCTAGGAGAAATCACGTCGCTTTAGCGACATCAACCGAGCCGTCGCTTCAGCGACGAGCGGAAGAGCTCGGGACCCGGCTCAAACGCCGTATGGTCCACGTAGCCGTCGAGCGACTGGTTCATGCCGAAGATGAGCTTGGCCATCTACCTGCCTCCTTTAGCCACGCTTCGCGAAATAGCGCACACCCGGAAGTCCTTCGAAGTCGGCGTCCATCGTCCACAGCGTCGCGGTGTATTGCTGCGCGGTCGCGAAGATGATGCTGTCGGCAAGCGGGAGCCGATGATCGACGCCAAGTTTGGCTGCCGCGAGCGCAAGCCCGCTGTCGAGGGGCACGATCCGCCCTTGGTGCAAGAGGGCCGCGGCCTGCAGCGCGGCATCCTCCCCACGCTGGAGCAGGACTCGGCGCACCACCTCCACGAGTACGATCGCCGGCACCAGCAGTTGGTCGCCGGCCTCGATCGCCGTGGCAAACCGGCCGGCATTCGGTCCGGCGGCGAAGTACTCCAGCCACGCGGACGAATCGACGACGTTCACACCCGATCCGTGTCGCGTGGCACCGCGGTGTCGATGCCCTTGAGGAATCCCCGCATGGCACGCATCGACCGAACCGGGATGAACTCAATGCGATTCTGATATTGCAGGGCCTGCACCTTCTGGCCAGGCTCGAGTCCCATCGCCTCCCGGATCGCACGCGGGATGACGACTTGGAACTTCGGCGACACGGTGACGACGGACATGGGAACCTCATCGATAGATGTACCGTACAACGATATGTTGATCGATCATTGCCTGCAATGGGACGGCGGCCCCGCGGCAGCACGCCGTGGGGCCTTCGTTCGGCCCCAATGCTTAGGTATTGACCTTAGTGTTACCGGGCAGTATCCTCTCTCAGCACGACAGGCCCGCTCACCCATTCGACTGGAACTGCCATGGTCCAATCTGCCGTCACCGACGATGTCTTCCATGCCCTGTCCAATCCGACTCGGCGGAAGGTCCTCGAACGCCTCGCGGCCGGCCCCGCCACCGTCAGCGAACTGGCGGAGCCGTTTGCCATGAAGCTCCCGTCGTTCGTGCAACACCTCTCGGTGCTCGAGGAGAGCCGTCTGGTGAAGTCGAAGAAGCAGGGCCGGGTGCGGACCTACGAGATCGCCCCCGCACGGTTCGAGGTCGCTGAAACGTGGCTGACCGAGCGGCGGAAGATGTGGGAAGTCCGGCTGGACCGGTTCGACCAGTACGTCACCCAACTCAAGGAGAAGGACGCCACATCATGAGCACGCCGCCGACGATCAACCCCAAGCTCGACTTCGCGCTCGAACGATTCATCGACGCCCCCAGGCACCTCGTCTGGGCCGCGTTGACGACGCCGGAGCACCTGAAGGAGTGGTACATGCCCAAGGAATGGGGGCGTGTCGCGCATTGCGAACTGGATGTCCGGCCGGGCGGCATCTTCCGGGTCGACATCGCCGTCGGCGATGGTCCCGACATCCCCAACCTCGGCTGCTTCCTGGACGTCGTGCCGATGGAGCGTCTGGCGTGGACGTCGATGTTGTTCCCCGACTATCGCCCGGCCGTCTTCGACGACATTCCGATCACCGCCATCGTCACGATGGAGAGCGTGGGGAACGGCACGCGCTACGTCTTCACGGCGTTGCACCGGAGCGAAGCGGACTGCGAGAGCAACAAGGCGTCAGGGTTCGTGCAGGGGACGGAGATCGCGCTGGATCAGCTCGTTGCCCACATCGCGTCGTTGGCGTAGCAGCGTCGAAGCGGTCGATGCCTTGGCGGCCAAGACGCTGCCCGGCCTGGAGCGCTCGGTGAAGTGGGGGATGGCCTACTATGGCGTCGGTGATGGCTGGTGCTTCTCGTGCGGTGCCTTCGCCGGTCACGTCAAGCTGATGTTCATCAACGGCGTGACGCTCACGCCGGTCCCGCCGGTGACACCGGTGGCGATGGGCAAGACGACGCGAGGCGTTGAGATCGCGTCCATGGAGGACTTCGACACACGGCAGATCACGGCGTGGATGAAGCAGCTGGGGCGAGGCATGCCTCGCCCCAGCCCCTCGCCCCTGCGCCCTCGCCACGGCGCCATCGCCCCAGCGCCTCGCCCCTGCTCGCGCCCCATCCCGCTCGCGCGATGCACACCGCTGTTACCGGCCCCGGCGACTCCATCCCCAGCCACCGCCAAACAGCAACACGAGTATCACGATGATCAGTAGTGTGTTGGTCGTCACGACGTCCTCCTTCCTGCTTCGGGCAGCACCCCGCTTTCGCTCTGCATTCCCGGATGGCGCGATGCCAGCGGGACAAAGCACGATGCCACACACAAGAATCTAGGACGCACGGCCCACCCGACAATCGGTCAAAGGAGTGACACCGTGCATGGCGGTCCGCAGCGACAATATCTACGGCATCGACACCGATGAGCTCGGCGTGCAAAGCATCGTACGATTGGCGGTGGCGGCGCGGCAGTAGGGGGTGCAGGGGCGAGGCTGCTGGGGCGAGGCATGCCTCGCCCCAGCGCACCGTTCACCGTTCACCGCCGCGCATTGACCCTTCGCGATGCTCAGGGCCGGCTATGCGCGGCTGAAGACGAATCCTCCCATTCCGCGACATCGCCCACCGCCACCGTACCCCCTTCCTCCACCTGCGCAAAGACGCCACCCCGCCAGCGCGGTGTGAGCGCGGTCTGCAGGCCGGGCGAGGCTTCGTCCATCCGCTCGCACGGCGTCAGCTCGCCACCGATGCGGAGACGGCACGCCCCGATGCGCAGCACGCGTCCACGAGTGTCGTAGAGATCGAGGCCGCTGACGAGGAGGTTTGCGCGCCGCATCGACGGGTCGACCGCGGCGCCGATTTCGGTGGTGGCCTCCTCCCACGCCTCGCGCGAGAGGAGGGTGACCTGGCGGCGCGTACTGCGGCCGACGCTCCCGACCATGCCCTTGCTCGGCACCAGCACGGCGTCGGCCTGCGGGTCCATCGGACCACGGTGCGCGCGTTTGCTCCAGAGGGCTTCGAGGCGACCGGGCATGGGGTGATCCTCGGTGGTCAGCGCTTCGCCAAGTGATACGCGACCAGCGCGTTCGCGTGGCCATGACCGAGCCCGTGCTCCGCCTTGAGCAACGCGACCAGCTCCATGTGCTTCAGGTCGCCGGCACCGCGCAGGATGGCGAACCAATGCGCGACAGGATGCCCGTACTTCGTTTCAATGGAGGGGAAGTAGGACGCTGGGCCCTGCACCTTCTCGGAACCTGCCACGGTACTCCTCCAGGCTGTTTCGAGCAATTTATCGCCATCTCACGATATGCGAATCGACGGTCACGCAGATCCCTCGCTTCGCTCGGGATGACAACCTGCAGTGATCGTCCGCCGCCATGCGGGTGAGTGCAGGGGCGAGGCATGCCTCGCCCCTACGTACCGATCACCACGGGGTCCGCCTCGTATCCCGCCGCAATCACCACCGTCAACAACGCCACCCCCGCCAACCCGACGAACACCCAGGTCATGCCGTGTCCGGCCACTGGCCCCGGCAGGCCGCGCAGTGCGCCAAGTGCGGCGACGCCGATCGCACCGCCAAGAAAGCGCGAGAAGGCGCCGAGGGCCGTCACCACACCGCGCTGTTCGCGGGAGACGCTCGACTGCGCGTCGACGACGGTCGCGGTGGAGAGGAGCCCGAAGCCGAGGCCCATGACGAACATGATCGCCGCCAGCACCCAGATCGTCGCCACACTCGAGACGAAGGCCGCCAGCGCGACCGCGCCAATCGCCAGGAGCAACGCGCCGAGGCGAATCGTGGCCCGCCGACCACGTCGCAGCATCATCCCCGGCGAACGACTCGCCGCAATCGGCCAGCCGAGCAGCAGCGGCGAGAGTGCCGCAGACGCAGCAATGGAGCCGCCGCCGGCAATCAGCCGGAGCGGCAGCCAGGTGAGCACCACCATCAGCATCGCACCCACCAGCCCCAGGAGCGCGATCCCGGTGCCGAGGCGTGGTGAGCGGAGGACGTGGATCGGAATCACCGGATCGGCGGCGCGTCCCTCGACCACGATCAGCGCGCCAAACGCCGCCACCGAGAGCAGCGCCATCGGCACCGTCGCGACCTGTTCGATCGCCAGCAGCAGCGCGAAGGCGCCGACCGCGGTACAGAGCACACCGAGGCGGTCGAGTGGCAGCCGGGTGAATTCACGCGAATGTTCACGATACGCCAGCGCCACGATGCCGATCGCGGCCAGCGCAAACGGAATGTTGATCCAGAAGATCCAGCGCCAGCCGATGGTCGTGGCGAGCAGCGAGCCGAGCAGTGGACCGATCGCGCCGGAGGTGCCCCAGACGGCGCCGATGATGCCCTGCACCTTGCCGCGCTCGTGCACGTCCCAGAGGTCGCCGACGATGGTCAGTGTCACCGGCTGGATCGCGCCGGCACCGGCGCCCTGAATTACACGCCCCAGGACCAGCAGGTCGAAGGTCGGGGCGAAGCCGGAGACGAGCGAGCCGAGGGCGAACAGCAGCAACCCGATGTAGAGCAGCGGCGCGCGTCCGTGCCGATCGGCAAGCTTGCCATAGAGCGGGATGGCAACGGTGCTGGCCAGCAGGTAGGCGATGTTGACCCAGCCGTAGCGGGCGTCACCACCGAGCTCGTGGACAATGGTAGGCAGCGCGGTCGCAACGACGGTGGCCTCGATCGCCGAGAGGAACATGGCGAGTACGAGGCCAACGAGCGTCCAGCGGCGACCGACAAAGCGGGAGGAAAGGGGGGGCATGCGGGAGAAGATAGCGAACAGCGAGCGGCGAACGGCGAGCGGCGGATGCACCGCGCGGTTCGCCGTTCGCCGTTCGCTGATCGCGGTTCATCTGCCGAAAAACGTCGCCACTGCTTCCCGCACGTCGCGCATCAACCCCGGCGGGTTGCTCCGATTGTACTCGGTGTACCGCTCTTCCTCGGCCTGCCGAGTCGTCAACCAATCGAGCTCGCCCTGCGCCAGCGCCAGCGCCGTGCGATGCGGGCCGGCGTCGGCCGGTGCAGTCGCCTCGACATGGGCCAGATGCGCCGCCAGGAGGTCGCGACGACGCTCCAGCAGGGGCCGACGCGCCGCCAATTCCTTGGGCTGAACCGGGTGTGCCCCAATGCCACCAAATGCCAGCAGATCTGCGATCATCAGTGCCCCAACGAAGGTGTGAGTGTGGTAATACCCGGCAAATGGGAAAAGATTCGCCACGGGTGGGGTCGGGAATGACGGCGAACGGCGAACGGCGGATGCACCACGCGGTTCGCCGATCGCTGATCGCTGTTCGCTGTCTGTTCAAGGCGCCGACCGGAGTCGAACCGGTGATGGAGGTTTTGCAGACCTCTGCCTTACCACTTGGCTACGGCGCCGAATGCCGGAGGATTCTAGTCGCCCCTCTGGCCGGTGTCCACCAAATTGGGGAACCGGGAGGCGGTCCCGGACGTTATGCTTGGGCAGGGTGCCCCCCTCCCTGCTTACCTGGAGTCCCCATGTCCTGCAATGAATCGCCCCTCTTCCGTGGCATCCGCGTCGTCGCCGGCCTCGTCATGCTCTACCTCGGCTGGACCCATGCCGTCGCAGGAACCGCCGGCACCGTGCTCCAGTGGCTCGGCTTCGTGCCCGTCCTCACCGGCCTGACCGGCTTCTGCCCGCTGTACTCCGCCCTGGGGATCAACCGCTGCGGGCCGAAGACGGCGTAACCGCGCTTCCCAGTCGCATCGTCAGCCCCCGCCGGCACGAATCACAGCTGATCTCGACCGGCTGGTCGGGGTGGATCATGCCGAAGCCACCACCGATCCGGTTCACCGCCTGACACTTCGGGCAGGCGAGCCGGAGCGGGGTGAGGCGCGCCACCGCACGGAGCTGCCGCACCGCCGCAACCCCGCCGCCGATGAGCAGCATCGGTGGCCCCATCAGGTGGATGATCGGAATCGGAATCAACGCCACCGCGGTGACCAGCGCCACCACGAAGATCCCGACCGCGCGCAGCAACCGCGTCCGGTAGGGGATCTCGGTCAGCACCCCCGCACCGGTCACCGACTCACCGCCGCCGCTCATCAGCACGACCGTCACCATGCGCTCATGCATCGACGGTGTCCCGTTCCGCGGTGCCGCGCCAGAAGACCACCAGGAGCGCGATCCACAGCGGTATGTCGCCGAGCAACTTCATCGTCAACCCGGCGAGCTGGATATCCTCGTTGGCGGAGAAGCGGATATCGACGCGCGGCGCCAGTTCATAGAGCGCGTACATCGGCCAGTCTGAGAAGACCATCATCATCGCCGGGATGGTCGGGACGATCGTCGCGCCGAAGAGGTAGCCCATCTTGCCGAAGGTCCCGAGGCGCGTGAATGCCGGCGGCGCGACGAGCGGCCACCAGAGGATGAGCCCAGCCACGAGCCATGAGGCATCGATGAGAAAGGAGCCGAGCTGGCTGCGCATCGCGGGGTCGACCACGGCAGGAAAGTGGCTGGTCACCACGATCAGGTTGTAGCAGACGAGACCGGGGATCACGCGGGCCATCATCGCGAGGAACCGATGCCGCGTCGAGCCGACTGGCGCGAGGGCGAGCCACCCCTCCTCGGGGATCGAACGCAGCAGCGCCGGCCCCACCAACAGGGTGAGCATCAGGAACTGGAAGGTGTGCACCGAGGCGAGGTAGCCAGCGCCGAGCTTGCCGACCGGCCAGTCGAGCGTGACGAGCAGTGCGAGCCACGCCGTGGCGAACCATCCCCACGGCCGGCGACTCCAACGCTGGCGCACGCCAAGTTGCCACCATGCGGCCGCGAGCAACAGCAACGCGAGGTGCACGCCCGGATACCACTGCCATTGCCAACTCCAGGGCAATCCCGTCGCCGCACACCACCACTGCATCCGCTACTCCTCGCCGCCCACCGCGCGTACGGTGGTCGACTGCTTGATCGTCCGACCACTGCGGAAGTGGAAGGTCATCGAGACCGAAGACCCCACCGTCAGCGGCGTGACGAAGTGCTCCAGCATCAGGTGCCGCCCGCCGACGGCAAAGGTCACCGAGTCACGCGCCGGAATCGCCAGCCAGGTCAGCGGCATCATCATCGTCTGGCCGTCGCCGTGGTCCATCGATTCATGCAGCGTCACCGAATCGGCAGCGGGCGTGGTCACGCGATCAAGTGTATCCGCCAGCGGACCGCGGTTGTACACCACCAGATACCCCGACGCCGTCACCGCTCCCACCGGCGCGATGCGCACTTCGAGGCGCTCCACGCTGAGCGGTGCCGCGCCGCCTCCACACGCGGTGGTGAGCAGGACAGCGATCGCCGTTCGCCGTCGGCCGTTCGCCGTTCGCATCACGGCCCCGTTCCGTACTCGACCAGCTTCGGCAAATCATGCGCCCAGTCCCGCTGCCGCGTTCCGAACGGATACTGCACCCGCCCCAGCCCATCCCGCGTATGGGCGATCACCTGCGATGCATGCCCCACGAGATAGCTTCCCGCAGCACTCGCCGTGACGGTGTCCTTCTCGGCCGTGAGCAGTCCGGCCGCGAGTTGCGCTGCCTGAATAGTGGAGTCGGAGCCGGTCAACGCGATGAAGCGCGGATCGAAGCCCGCCACCCACGGCGCCAGCACCGCCATCGAGTCGCGCGCCGGGTCGACGGTGACGAAAATGACCTTGACCTCGCGGCTGACCTCTTCCGGGAGCTTGTCGAGCACCGCGGCGATGTTGGCGAGGTGCACTGGACAGACATCGGGGCAATGCATGTAGCCGAAGAAGAGCAGCGTCACCGTGCCGCGGGTCGCGTCGGCGAGGTGGTACGGCTGCCCCTTCGCATCCGTGAGCACCACGTCCGGCATCGGGCGCGGCGTGATGACCTCGGCGCCGATGAAGCCGCCGGGCGAGAGCGGACGGTCGATCCCACCGCCACAGGCCACCGTGCCCAGGGCGAGCAGCACCAGCCACACGGGCTTCACTCGACGAAGTCGACCGAGAAGCCGTACGCGCCGCGCACCACGTGGCCATCGGCGGACGCGGTCTTCCAGCGCACGACATAGCGGCCCGGCGGAATCGGCCGAGTCAGCGGAGCATGAAGTTCCTTGCCAGCGACCTTGGTGTCGATCACCAGCGACATGACGTTGCTGGAGTCCGGCCGGAGGAGCGTGATCGAGGACAGCTTCGGGTTCACCTTCCCCGAAAAGGTCAGCACGACCTCACGAGGCGGCCCCTTCACGGTCGAATCGCGCTCGGGGACGGAACTCTTCAGTTCAGTGTGAAACAGCAGCGCCGCCGGTGCGACCACCGCACCGAGCAGCACCGCGACAACCTTGGACAACAGCACGTGCACTCCCCGAAAGCAGACCCTGCAATATAGCGCGACGCTCAGGGGGCGATGGTCACCTTGTCGACGAAGTACGGCGTGTCCCCGAAGCAGCTCGTCGGCACCCCGCGATGCTCGGCGTAGTGCAGCACCACCCGCTTGCCGACCGCCTCGCTCATTCCCTTCGCGACCTGGTCATCCCGCACCGTGAAGCTCCACATCACCGGGGCGACCCCGGGGACGGTGGTCATCGCGATCTCCCCTTCCCACGTCTTGCAGAGCCACCCCTTGTGCGAAAACTTCTGCAACACGCCGGCGCGCTCGCCCTCGGAGTACGCCCAATTGAGGGCGCCACCCGCGTAGATCGAGAAGAGCAGGACCGGGATCACCACGATCGCCAGCGCGATCAGGCCCCAGCGGCGTTTCCCCTTCGGTGCATCGGACATGGCGTTCTCCTCTGTCAGCCAACCCACATGATTGCGTCAGCGCCCGCCGCGCAGGCCCGTCGAAAAGGTAAAGCCCTTCCCCACCACGAAGACCCACCCCGACGATTCACGGTCATTCCCGACCCGATAGACCAGATCCATTCGATTGGCCTCAAGGTCCGGCGCACGCGACGCACCGAGCCGGAGCCCGACCCCCATGTCCCAGCCGGTGCGCATCGCGGAGCCGCGGTACCACGCCCCGCCATGATCGACGAAAGTCGCAATGCCGACATCCATCACCTTCAGGAAGTCGACCGCCGCGCCATAGCGGTACTCGGCGGTCACGAAGAAGGCGCGGTCGCCGGTGAAGGCATGCTGCCTGAAGGCTCGGGGGCCGGCGCCAAGGCCGAGGTCAAACTCGCTCCCCGGCAGCATGCCGCGAAGGATCCCGCCGGAGAGGTGCACCACCGCGAGGTGTTTCGGCGAGGGGATCCAGGCCGCCGTGGCGCTGACCTGAGCGGCCGCCGAGTCGAGCCCGCTGCTGGTCAGCATTCCGCTGACACTGAAGTCCACCAGCGAGAAGCCGCGCGCCGAGCCGCGGCCGAGCCGCCCGGCGATCCCCGGCGCAATGCCGTTCTGCGCGTACCCGAAGGCGCTCGGCGCCAGAAAGAGCGAGGCCCGGACGACCGTGCTCAGGTCGAGGTCTTCGTCCCGACTGAGCGAATTGTAGCCCTGCACCTTGGCGTAGCGTCCACTGCGCAGCTCCAGCCACCCGCCCACCGATCCCGTCACCGAGCGGGCGCTGAACCCGGACGCGTCGAAGCCCTGCTGCGTCTGGAAATCATCGCGCCGCAGCTGCCCGACCACGCCAGCGCGCAGATAGCCGAGGCTCGGCGTCCGCAGCGCGCGCGCGACCTCGACGCGCCCCAGTACGTAGCGACGCTGCAGCGTGTCGGTGGCCTGCTCGATCCCCTCGCGAAAGCGCAGCACGCGCTCGGTGCGGGTATCCCCGCCAATGCTCCAGGCCGACTTGCCCCCCAGCGAGAAGAAGGACTTTCCGACCGTGCCCGCGGCCAACTCGCCATCACTGCGATTCTCAACCGCGGCAAAGAGCCCGATGCGTCCCCCGATCAGCCGCGGCTGCCGGAAGGCCAGCGTCGTGGTGGTGCGGTCCGGGTTCTTCCGATACAGCAGCGACGTCTGCGTCGCGGTCCCGAGGAGATTGTCCTCGATCAGCGCGAGGGTGTACACGATTTCCCCACCGGTGGAACGGAAGCGGAAATCCGGCCGGGTGCTCCAGCCATCACGCGTGGTGACCGTGACCACCAGCCCCGAATCGACCGAACTCGTGTCGATCTTCACCGAGCGGAACACCCCGAGCCGCCGGAGATTGCGCTCGCTCTCGGCCATTTTCGCCGAGTCGAACGGCTCGCCTTGGCGCAACAGCACCTCGCGCCGCACCACGTAGGGGAGCGTCGTCACATGGAGCCGGTTGACGAAGTTCAGCAGCCAGAAGCGGGACTCGTCGGGATCGAAGATCGAGCGGCGCTCGAGAACCACTGCCGCCACGGGAGTTTGGGCGTTGGCGTGGCCGGGGATGGCGGCAGCGAACAGCGAACCGAGCACAGCGAACAGCGACAACCGTTGACCAGACCAGGTCGCCGGTGCCGCCGTTCGCCGTTCGCCATTCGCCGTTCGCGTTGCGTTCAGCTCAACGACTCCAGCAGCCGCCACAACTCGAGCGGCGAAAACTCCGCGAAACGGGCCTTCACGTCGGGAACGCTCCATTCGCGGAAGATCCACGCGGAGGAGCGGCGGACGTCGCCGGCCACGAAATGGACCCGGCCCACGGCAAGGGGGCCATCCTGGCGCGTCTCAAGGTGGACCGACCAATTCGTCCCGCCACGGGCGAGGTCGCCCATGTGGTCGGCATTGGAGAGATCGATCGTGTCGGAGGGAGGTGTGGTCATGGTCACCGGGGCGAAAGACCTTCCAAGGGTAGCGACGGGCCACGACCTGCGCCAGCAGGGGCCACTATATTGCACCGCTGCGGAGGCTGTCGTTCCGCCCGAACTTTCCCCGGAGACCCCGTGTCCGAGACCCCTGCTTCCCCCCAGGCCCAGCGCTTCTGCACCGGCTGTGGCGTGGCCCTGACGGCTAGCGTTCGCTTCTGTTCGGCCTGCGGCGCGCCCGTCGGCGGCGCCCCGGCAACCCATGCTGCCCCGAACGCCCCGAACGCCCAGGCCTACGCGAGCGGGGCGGCCGCCCCGACCCCCGCCACCTCGGCGGCCCCGTGGATCATCGCCGGGTTGCTGACGGTGGTGGCGGTGGTCGCGGTGATCTACGCCGCGACGGACCGAACCGCTGCCGAGCCGGCGGCGATGGGGAGTGCCGCCGCACCGGGTGCCGGCGCCGTCGGCGCATCGGGCGCCCCGGACATCTCGAACATGACGCCGCGCGAGCAGTTCACCCGGCTCACCGACCGGGTCACCGCCGCCGCCGAGAAGGGCGACACCGCGACTGTCTTCCGCTTCACCCCGATGGCCCTCGGCGCCTACACCAACCTCCCGCCCGGGGACCGCGACATCGACGCCCGCTATCACACGGCGATGATCCAGGCGCAGGTCGGGATGTTCCCCGAGGCGCTGGCCCTCGCCGACACCATGCTGAAGGAGGCGCCCAACAATCTGATGAGCTTCTTCGTTCAGGCGATCGTCGGTGACTATCAGGGGAAGAAGGCCGACGCCGAGGCGGCGCGCGCCGCCTTCCGGAAGAACTACGACGCCGAAATCGCCAAGAAGCGGGACGAGTACGAGGCACACCGCCCGTTGCTCGAGAGCTTCAAGACCACCCCGGGGCCCAAGTAAATGACCACGACGATCCGCGTCGCCCATTCGCCGGACTCCGACGACGCGTTCATGTTCTACGCGCTGGCCGAAGGGAAGATCGACACCGACATCACGTACGTGCACGAGCTCTCGGATATCGAGTCGCTCAATCAGCGCGCCCGGCAGAAGGAGCTCGACGTCTCGGCCGTGTCGATCCACGCCTACGCCTACATCGCCCACGACTACGCGCTGCTCAACAGCGGCTCGTCGATGGGGGACGGCTATGGCCCGCGGCTCGTTTCGCTGACCCCTCCCCCGGGCGACCGTCGTGCCGATTCCGCGATCATCCGCGAGGCCGCCCGCGGCAAGCGGATCGCGATCCCGGGGCTGCTTACCACAGCGTATCTGGCGCTGACGCTCTGGCAGCCCGACTTCGTCCCGGTCGTGATGGCCTTCGACGCGATCGAGGATGCCGTCCACAAGGGTGAGGTCGACCTCGGCCTGATCATCCACGAAGGACAGCTCACCTACGTCGACGACGGTCTCCACCTCTGGGCCGACACCGGCGAGTGGTGGCTCGACGAGACCGGCCTCCCGCTCCCGCTCGGCGGCAATGTCGTGCGCCGCGACCTCGGCCAGGCCCTGACCGAGCAGGTCGCCCGCGATCTCAAGGCGTCGATCGTCTACGGCCTCGAGCATCGCACCGCCGCCCTCGCCCACGCGAAGCAGTACAATCGCGGCATCTCCGACGCGCGCACCGATGAATTCGTCGGGATGTACGTGAACGAGTGGACGGTGGACTACGGTGATCGCGGCCGCGAAGCGGTGCAGTTGCTGCTCGATCGGGCGGCGGAGGCGGGGATCATTCCGGCGAAGGTGACGGTCGAATTTGTAGGGTAGCCCCGCCCCCGCAGGGCGGCGGGGCCTCCGAAGTAGACACACGGTCCCCGCCCCCGCAGGGCGGCGGGGCCTCCGAAGTAGACACACGGTCCCCGCCCCCGAAGGGCGGCGGGGCCTCCGAAGTAGACACAGTCGGTCGCCCTTTTGGTTTTATTGAGGGACCGAGTGTAACCAGTCAGGAGACCCCGCCGCGCGCGCTGCGCGAGGGCGGGGTGCGTCATCGCACCTCGAAGTACAACAATCCCCCCGACACCGTCCCCACGAGGAGCGTCATCGAGTTGGGGCCGAAGAGATTGCCGAGCGCCGGCGCGGAGTACGCACCGGTGGGCACGACAAACGTGCTGTCGCGAACAAAGCGGGGGCCCGCTGGATCGGCGACGTTGCGCCAGAGCTGGACCCCGCCGTCCTCGCTGCCGAGGAGCATGTCGGCACGACCATCGCCGTCGACGTCGCGGAGGAGCGGTGTCGAGCGGCGACCCACATCGATGTCCTGGAAGGTGTCGCTCACCAGGACGAAGCGGGGTGCCGTCCGGCTGCCGTCGTTGCGGTAGAGGTTCACCTGGCCGCTCGCCTCGCCGACGAGCATGTCGAGGTCGCCATCGCCATCGAGGTCGGCCAGCGTCGGCACGGTATTGCTGCCCCGCGTGAGCGTGATCAACGCGGTATCGGCCATCGCCCAGCTCGGCGCGCTGCGTGTGCCGCTGTTGCGCCACCACTGCACGCGGTCCCGCCAGGTGCCGACCACCAGGTCAGGGAGGCCGTCGCCGTCGAGGTCCGCAACCGTCGGCGCGTAATGGAATTCGCCGCTGATCGGGAGCGGACCGCGATCGCGGAAGCTTGGCGCCGACGCCGTGCCGATGTTCTCGAACCAGGTGATCGTACCGGTGGTGTCGACCCCGGGCTCGATCTTGTTGCCCACCAGCAGGTCGAGGTCGCCGTCGCCATCGAGATCCGCGAGAGTCGGCACGGACTCGCTCCCGACATCGACGGTGCGGATCAACCGCCGAGTAACAACCTCGAAGGTGCCGCGCGTCGCTTGCCGGACGTAGTAGAGGTTGTCGATCGAGGTGCGCGCCGGGAAGAAGGCGCCGCCGATCACGCCCATCACGATGTCGCCTAGCCCGTCGCCATCGGCATCGCCGAATGTCGGCGCATTGTAGCCGCTGGTCAGTACGCCCGAGCCGACCGGAAAACGCTGCGGCGGCGCCCGCATGTCGGGGGTGCTGCAGTGCGTTGCCCGGTTCTCGAAGAGCAGCAGGCCGGGCTCGAAGTAATCGCCCCAAAAGAGGTCCGGGTCGCCGTCGCCATCGATGTCGCCGAAGGCGAGCGTGTTGGCGCCATGACGTGAACCGCGTCCCTCGATCTGGTTGGGTTGGCCGGGTACCGGGCCAAGCACTTCGATCCCCTCGAAGTGGTCAGTCACCAGCCCGAAGCGCGGAATTCCGTTGCGGGCGCTGCCGGGAATCGCTTCGTAGCGGTCCACCGTGCCGGCGACGCGCCCCAGGAAGAGATCGAGGCGCCCATTGCAGTCGATGTCGACGAGATTGAGGATGTTCTGGCGATCGGCCGCGAGCGGCACGCCGTCGCCGTCGAGCAGCGAATCGAGGGCGACCTCGAAACGCGGCGCCGTGCGGCTCCCGACGTTGCGCCAGACCTTGATATAGCTGATCGGGGATTCGCCCAGCAGATCGATCCGCCCGTCGCCATCAATGTCGATGAAGCGCGACCATTCACCGACCTGCAATCCCTGAAAGGTGTCGGTGCGCCAGACATAGCGGCCATCCACGCGCTCGAAGAACATCAGCGCGCCGGCGCGCTCCTGCACGAAGAGGTCGAGGTCGCCGTCACCGTCGATGTCGACCAATTGCGGGCGCGGGACGTCGAACCCGCCGAGGAATGGTTCGAGGATCGGCACACCGGCGCGATCGGCCACCGGAAACGGCGACACGCGCCGCATGATCGTGCCGCCGCCCTGCGCCCCGAGGATCGCGGGCAGCAGGGCGGCGCACACCGCCAGGGAACGGACGCGACTCACCGGGCGCGCGCCGCGCCGATCCCGGTCGGGCCGTTGCCCAGCATCAGCGTCGAGTGCACGGTGCCGCTCGCGAGATCGAGAATCGTGAGCCAGCCGTCGGAGGCCGCGTGGCCGTCCATTCCGTGCATCTCATGGCCGCTCTGCCCCGGCATCAGAGCGCCGGTATTCTGGTTCACGATGAAGGCGTAGTTGTTGTCAGCCCGGAGGACCATCCCGTAGGGCTGTGCCATCCGCCCTTCGAGTGTCCGGACCAGCGTGCCGGTCGTCACATCGACCTCGGCGACGGCGTTCTTCGCGAGCAACGTGACGTAGGCATGCTTCCCGTCTCTGGCGAAGCGGGGCTCCCACGGCTTCCCGGCGAGCGGGATCTCCCGCACCGGCACGAACGGCGGTGGCTTGGTGAGGTCGAACACCAGCAACGTGTTCGACAACTCGCCGCCGGCGATCATCGTCTTCCCGTCCGGTGAGAGCGCGAATTGCACCAACGACCTCGCCACACCCGGCAAGGTCGTGAGCGTCACTCGGCCAGTCGACACCTCGACCGAGGCGATCCGATTCTCGGCGAGCGACGCCGTGTGCACCCACTTCCCGTCGAGGGTGACGGCGATGGCATGCGGACGGGGAATCACGATTTCCTGCTCCTCCACCATCACAAACGCCTTCCGGGCAATCACGCCGAGCGCCTTGGGCGGATTGACCGCGGTCATCGAGCGACCGACATAGAGCGAATCGTGCACCGGGTCCAGTGTCAACAGGCCCGGCGTTTCCATCTTCACCTGGCCGAGGAGGTGATTGGCGCGGTCGAACTTCAGCACGCGGCCATCACCGATCAGCGAGACATACCAGAACGCGCCGTCGGGCTCGACGGCGATGTGGTGCGGCTTGGCATTGGCGGTGAAACCGAGGCCGCGAAGGTCGATCACGGTGTCGACCGCCAGTCGCTGCTGGTCGATCACCGAGATCGTCGCCCCGGACTGATTCACGACGTAGAGTTTCTCCCCGACCGACGGCGCCGGAGCGTTGGCGGGTGTGGTGCCCCCGCCGTAACATGCCAGGGCGGCGAGTGCCGCCCCGGCCAGCAGGGTGGAACGGATCATGGCACCGTCTGGGTGCGATCGCGGACGAAGAAGACGCCTTCGCCGATGCTGGTGACGACGATCGTGCCGCTCTTGAAGTACGGATAGACGCTCCACGCACCGGCAAACGACGGCTTGCCATCGTCACCCGGGTGCGTGTCGAAGAAGCCGACTTCGCGGGGCTCGCGGGGATTGGTGATGTCGAGAATCCGGAGGCCCGACGTGTAGTTGGCCTGGTACATCCGGTTGCCCTTGACGTACAGGTTGTGGTCGATCGCCCGCGTGGTCCCGACGAACTGCGTGACCAGCACCGGGTCATCAAGATCGGAGACGTCCCAGACCAGCGTCCGCGTGCCCTTCGCGGCCTCGCCCTCGCCCTTCGACTCGTCCCCTTCGTCGTCGAGGTAGAAGTACTTCTGGTCGTCGGTCAGCCACCCCTGGTGCGCGTAGGCGACATTCGGGTAGGACGCCCGCGAAATCGCCACCGGATTCTTCTTGTCCGTCAGGTCCGCGATCGAGATGGCGGTCTCGTTGGAGCCGATGCAGATCTCCCGCCCACGGTACTTCTCGTCCGGGCCGCGGTAGGTCACGCACTGGGCATCATGCGAGTAGCCCGTCCCGGCGCTGCCGGTCTTCGGGTCGCCGAAGCAGCCGGCGAACTGCGGATGCTTCGGATCGCGCACGTCGATCATGTGATAGCCGCCGCCGCAGGTCTCGCCGCCGCCGGAGTTGCCGACGGTGTACATGAAGCCGGTCTCCTCGTTGGAGACGATGTTGTGCGCACTGTTGATCCGGTCGTAGGTCACATCCGGCGTGAAGACCTGCGGCGTCTTGACCGTGCGCAACCGAGTGAGGTCGAAGACCTGCATGCCGTGCTCGCCCGCGTTGTCCGAGACGATGAAGACGTGATCCTTGTAGGTCTTCATGTCGCGCCAGGCGGACGACGGCGAGCCCTTCGTCTTGGGGAGGTCGCCGAGGTAGCGCGGATTGGACGGGTCGGTGACGTCGACGAAGGACGTGCCGTCGGTCCGGCCGAGCAGCGCGATCTCGTGCTTGGTCACCGGATCGGTCCAGCCCCAGTTGTCATTCATCCCGGTGCCGCGCTTGCCACCGATCGCTGCGATCGGCAGGAAGGACTGGAGGGAGGCGTTGCCGCACTCGAAGGCGCCGGCCTTCCCGGCGTCGCTGCAGGCCACTTCCTTCCCCTTGACCGCCGAATAGAGTGGGGCCGCGGTCTCCGGGTAGAGGCTGTTGCGCACCGTCCAGGCACCGGTCGGGCCGCGCCCGAGGAAGAGCACCGTCCCGCCACCACCCGCGTCGCTCGGCATGCCGACCACGGCAGCATCCCCGGAGACGGCCATCGCGTTGGCCAACCCGGCGCCCGGCTCGAGGTCGCCGACCACCAGCGCCGACATCGTGCCGACGCTGCCGTCCTTGCCAACCGCCACACGGTACACCCGACCGGCATTGCGCTCCGTCGCCGGTGCGCCAACCCAGATTTCATCGCCGACGGCGGCGAGCGTCGTGCCGAACCGGCCGCTGGCGAGCTGGAACGGCAACAGCGTCTGCCGCTCCCGCCACGCGCTGCCAGCCCGCTTCTCGAACACGATCGCGGTCCCGGCGGCACCACCACCCGGACCGGAGAGCACGACGGCCCCCGGCGCGCCCGCGATCAGCCGCCCGCCCTGCAGCAACAGCGCCGTGCCGAGCTGGGCGTTGTCGGTGCCCCGCTGCGCCATCAACATCGACTCCTGCTGCCAGTTACCGTCGGTCTGCCGCGTGAAGGTGAATACGGCTCCCTTCCGCATCGAGTGCCCGGGCGCGCCAACCGCGAGCTGGGACCCGTCGACGGTGAGGACGAGGCCGAAGAGGTCACCGGGCTCGACGCCCTGGGCCGCCAGGGTGCCTGCCGCGCTATAGACCCCATCGGCACCACGACGGAAGCGGTAGACGACGCCGTTGCCGTCACGCGGGGCGCCGACCAGCACCGCATCACCCGCCAGCGCCATCGACCGCCCGAAGTCCGCGCGCATCACCCGCGTCGCGGCATGCAGCACGCCGGCGGCCGCCCAGGTGCCGGCGGCGTTCTTCCGGAAGATGTGGACCTCGCCCCGGCCGCTGTCGGCGGCCGCGGGGCCGTCGATTCGCGAGATCAGCAGCGTCGTCCCATCGGTGACGATCGTCGTGCCGAAGCCGTCGTTCGGGGCGCCCGTCGGCAACGTCAGCGTGCCCGTTTCCTTCCAGCCGGCCGGACCGCGGCGGTAGAGGTGGACCGTCCCGGCCTTGGCGCCGCGCGGTTCACCGACAAAGGCTTGATCGCCGACGATCGCCACCGTGGCGCCGAAGGCGGGGAGCGATGAACGCTCATCGCGTCCGCCGGACGCGGCGACCGCACTGACGGCCAAGGGAAGGAGCAGAAGGGCTGAACACACTCGCTTCATCGGGGACGACCTCGGGAGGGGGTAGAGAAGAGTCCGATAAGCTAACACCCGGCCAGCGTGCCGGGGGACGATCGGGGGGCCAACGGCACGGCCGGTCGCCACGCAATCTCATGGTACGGGAGAAGTGGCCCCGGAGGTTTCGACATCGTGACCACCGCAGGAGGCGCAGATTGGATCGGCCGATATATTGAGGAGAGGCAGAGGACTTCCACTTCTGGAGCAGGGATGACCCTGGACACCACCGACCCCATGGCAGAAGCGACTGATCTGATCACGACCCTGGTGGTCGATGACGAAGACTCGATCCGGTCGGCACTACAGCGATTGCTCACCGCCATGGGCCATGAGGTCATCGTCACGGCAACCGCCGCCGACGCGCTGGCCGAGATTCGGCGCCGCAAGGTCGCCTGCATCCTGCTCGACGTCCGCCTGCCGGATGCCTCCGGTCCGGACTTGGTACCGATGATCCTCAAGGAAGAGCCCAACGCCGCCATCCTGATGCTGACCGCCGTGAACGACGCCAACACCGCCGCGCTCTGCATGCAGCGTGGGGCGATGGACTATCTCGTCAAGCCGGTCGACCTGCAGGATCTCGAACGGGCGATCGGCCGCGCCCTCGCACGTCGGCGCGACCTGATCGAGCAGGCCGAGACGCAAGCGTGGCTGAAGCAGGAGATTGTCCAGCGGGGGGCCGAACTCCGGCGTGAGCGGGGCAACCTTGAGCGGATCTCCGTCGCCACGCTGGAGGCGCTGGTCAACGCCCTCGAGGCCAAGGACCCCTACCTCCGCGGTCACTCGGCGCGGGTGGCCGATCTCTCCGCGATGGTCGCCGCCGAGATGGGGCTCTCCGACGAGCAGATCGAGATGGTGCGCACCGCGGGCCGGCTCCACGACATCGGCAAGATCGGCATCCGCGAGACGGTGCTGCACAAGCATGGCCCGCTCTCTGACGAGGAGTTCGACCACGTCAAGACGCACGTGCTCATTGGCGCGCAGATCCTGGCCCCGCTGCACCACCTCCGCGAAGTGATCAACTACGTTCGCTCGCACCATGAGCGCTATGACGGCACCGGCTACCCGGACGGTCTCGTCGGCGAGGCCATTCCGGTGGGCGCCCGTATCCTCGGCGTCGCCGAGGTGTTTGATGCGCTGACCACGGCGCGGCCGTATCAGGAGAAGATGAGCCAGGAGCAGGCCGTCTCCCGGATGCGCGACTTGGTGGGCACGGTGATCTCCCCCGATGTGCACCGCGGATTGGCGGCGGTCATCACCCGTCGGCGCGCACTGGTCTTTCTCGACGAGCAGCGCGCGTCCTGAACGGCGGATTGCGGTGCCATGACGCAGGGTTCGGTGCCGAGCACTGGACCCTGCGTTTGGTATCGTCGGGGCATGACTCGCGGTGTCACCCTGCTGGAGCTCCTGCTCACCATGGTCCTCCTTGGCCTCCTGGCCGGGTTGGGCCTCCCTCGACTCGGCGCCGTCGCCTCGGCGGCCGCGCTCCGACACGAGGCCACCGAGCTGGTGGTGGCGCTTGATGCGGCGCGGATCGAGGCCATTCGTTTTGGTGGGGTCACGCGGCTGACCTTGAGCGACAGCAGCTACCGCCTCGAACTCGCCGTCGGCGGCGATACCACCCTGCGCTGGCAGCATGACGGACCCCGGGTGCGCGGCGTCCAGCTGAGCGGGGGCGGCGCGCCGATCCAGTTCGGGGCGGCGGGCCTGGCGGTGGGGGTGTCGAATCGCACCCTCGTGCTGACGCGCCGCGGCGTGAGCCGACGCGTCGTCATCTCGCGGTTAGGGCGGATCACCCCGTGAGCTGGTACTTGCGGATCTTGGCCAGGAGGGTCGAGCGGGCGATCCCCAGCAGCAGCGCCGCCTGGCGCCGGTTGCCGTGGGTGAAGTGCAGCGTCGCGCGGAGGTGGCGCGCTTCGGCCGCTTCCAGGGTTTCGGGAGCCGGGAGCATCGCGGCCTCGGTGACCACGAACTCCGGCGCGGGCGCCACCCCGGGGGGCACCGTCGTCACTTCTTCCGAGACGACGACGTGGCCCCCCGCACGGAGAGCGTCGGCGAGGGCGACGACGTCCTCTCGGCCGGGGTCGGTCACCAGCAGGCGGATGTGCAGGGGGTGCATGCTGAATGATACGGCGACCGGCGATTGGCGAACAGCGAACGGTGTCGGACCCCGAGGCTAGATTCCATCATGCTCGACATCTCCTCGCTCGCCGTCGGCGACAGCGTCCACCACCCCTTCCTCGTCCTCGACGTCGTGGCGAAGGGCGGCGACCACCCGCGCACCGTCCTGGTCCTCGGTAACCGGACCGGCCGCATCGATACCGCCCCGTTCTGGGCCGGGCGCGACGATCAGGTGAAGGGCCTCAGCAAGGGGATGATCGTCCAGGTCGTCGGCACCGTGACGGCCTACCGCGAATCGCGCCAGCTCGATGCCACCTCCGTGCGGGCTCTGCCCAAGGGGTCGATTCCGCTCGCCGACCTCGCGCCATCGGTTGGCGCCGTCGACGGCTACTGGCAATTCCTCGACGATATTCGCGCCAAGCTGACCGCCCCACGGCTCCGCGCCGTGGTCGATCTCTTCTACGCCGATGACGAATTCCGGAGTCGCTACCAGGAATGCCCCGGGGCGCCGGGGACGGGGCACCACGCCGCGATTGGCGGGTTGCTGCAGCACACCTGCGAAGTGGTCAGCATCGGAAAGCAGATGGCGCGCGTGGCGCGGGCCGACGCCGAGATCGTCACCGTCGGCGCGATGCTCCACGACATCGGCAAACTCGAGACGTACAGTTGGGCCACCGGCGTCTTCGACACGACCGAGCGCGGCCGACTGCTTGGCCACGTGGTGCAAGGGTACGCCATGTTCCGCGAACGCGTCGCCGCCCAGGCCACGCCGCCCTGCACCGCTGACGAGCAGACCCTGATCGAGCATCTGATCCTCTCCCACCATGGCCAGCTCGAGTACGGATCACCGGTGCGTCCACTGACGCTCGAGGCGGAGATCCTCCACTACGCCGACGACGCCTCGGCCAAGACCGCCTCGATCAATGACGCCTACGCTTCCCCCGAACTCTTCCCGGGCGAGGCGCGGACGTCGACCAAGAAGGTCTGGCAGTTCGACAATCGGTGGCTGGTGCGGTTGGCGCCGGACTTCGGACGCGAGGAAGATGGCGACCACGAAGAAGCGGCCGACCAGCAGGGCTGATCGACCGCTTCACATTCCAGCGCAGACGCTCGGGGGCGTTGCAAGGGAATGGGCGCTGTGGGTCAGACCAGCTCGCGGACCGTTCGCCCACACGGCTCTCCGAGGCGCTGGATCGGAGAGGATGAAGCGTGCGACACGCCCCATCGGTACTCCATCCAAGCTATCGCACCCCAAAAAAGCCGCAAGTGCCTGATTTTATTCGGGTTAGCTCATGCCTAGTGGGCAACAATGTGGGTTCGAAGTCGCCATCACCGCGGCACTTCCCCCTTTTCTCCACGCCATGTGGAGATGTTAATCCACATCCCCACATACCCTCTGGCGCGCTTCGTTACAATCCGCCGGTGACACCGCGGGGCCGCAACGGGATCTCAAGGGTCCGCAACACCCCGTCGGCGGCGACGTCATACTTGTCGGCGGCAGCCTCGACCGAGGCGGCGCTCAACCGGAGGCGAGGGAGCGAGGGCATCGGGACGGCGAGCTGGCTTGCCAACGTCTTGTCGCACGTCACGAGCCCCGCGCTGGTCGAGGTGAGCGAGGCGCGGTAGACGGCGAGGGCGTCATCGCCGATCTTCGCCGAGGTGCGCAGTGACGAGAGCTTCGGTTGAGCCGCGACGATGGTGCGCGCGGCGGCCTGGCACGCCCCGCGGAGTCGACGGGCAGAGGCCATCGCCATGGCGGGGGACGACGCCCGTTGCAGCCGCGCCGCTTCGGCCTGCGCCACCAGCAAGGTGTCACGGATGGTCTTCATGGTGACCTGGAGCTCCGCCTTGGCCGAGTCCAGCCGCACGTCAAAGAAGACCGACGACGCGGAGTTGAGCCGCTGCTGCGCGAGTGCCCGCTCCTCGGGGGTCATCTGCTTCACGGCTTCTGACGGCGAAATCTTCTGCGCCGAGAGCGGTGCCGCCATCACGACGGCCAACGCGACGATCCATCTGGTCTTCATGAGTCGATCCCCACTTCGATATAGCGCCAGGCCGAGTCCGTCCCCTCATCGCCGAGGAAGAGGACCCCTCCAGCGGAGGCGGCGAACCACCCGGCAATCATTCGGCGTGAAACATCCAGTTCCTGCACGATCGGCGGCAACCACCGCCGCAAGTGGCGCAGCTCCGGCGCGCGACGCCCGAGCTGCGCAAAGATTGCCCCCGCACCCAAGGTGATGCGGAGAAAGTGCGCCAGCGCGATCGCCCGGTCCGCAAAACCGATCGCCAGCACGCCGGGTTCATCCAGCAGCACCTCGCCATCCGGCGGCAGCGCCTGCGGGGTGTCGAGGCGCGGCCCAAGGAAGATGTAGCGGCGGCCCTCGGCGGTCTTCCGCTCCACGACGGCGGCGGCGGTGTCGCTGGTCAGCCGCCCGGCGTGGAGGAGGTCGTCATCGGGCAGGATCCCCACCACCCGCGTCCACTCCAGGGCGCCCAGCAACTGTTCCATGGGGCAGCCAATGGTGTCGTCGAAGGCGACGAAGCGCGGGGCCTCGCCAGCGCGGAGGACGGCGTGGGCCATCGCCTCGGCCCGGTCCGCAAAGGTGCGCACCGTCAGCGTCGTCGGGGTAGTCATGCTGTGATGATAGACCGCAGAGGCAGTCGCGGGTAGGGCCCCCGCTTGCGTCGGTGCCTTGTGCCGACCCACGTTTGGTGGCATGAATGACCTCCCCTCCATCCGCAGTCGGGTCACCGCCGGCACCGTGCTCCTCCTCCTCTTGGTCTGGGGGATGACGTTGCTCGGCGTGTCGGCGATGAAATCGCTCGATTCGGCGGTCCAGGACGAGCTCGCAACGTTCCGGGAGGCAACGGTCGTCGTCCAGGAACTGACGCGCGAGGTGGTGACGGCGGTCCGGATCGGGGACGCACTGGCGCTGACGCCTGAGGACTCCGCCAGCCGCCTCAACCTCTCGGCGGCCTTCACCAGCGTGCGCGGTGCCAGCAGCAGCTATGGCGCGCTCTCGCTGACCCCTCCCGAGCGAAAGGCGCTGGGTCGGATTGATGCCCTCGTCTCGCGACTGGAGAAGAGCAGCGGGGCCGGGACCCCGGACGGTCGCCGTGTCGCGACGGCCGACTCGCTGCTCGATGACGTTCGCGCCCTCGTGGCGGTGCAGGCCGCGGCCGCCTCGGATCGGGCCAGCGACCTGGCCAGCAAC
Source organism: Gemmatimonadales bacterium (assembly GCA_038326215.1). Lineage (GTDB taxonomy): Bacteria > Gemmatimonadota > Gemmatimonadetes > Gemmatimonadales > GWC2-71-9 > Palsa-1233. The sequence goes on from JBBQJU010000002.1 coordinate 39,040, forward strand.
AGTGAGGAGCGACGCACCTTCGTCTGGCTGCTCTTCGGGCTCGCCCTGATCCTCGGCATCTGGTCGGCGGTCTACACCGTGCGCGCGGTGGTGCTGCCACTGCGCCGACTGGTCGACGCCACCGAACGCGTCGGCGCCGGCGACCTCCGGCCGATCGACCTCGGACCGATGCCGAAGGAGCTCGGCCTCCTCGCGGCCGCGGTTCGCCGGATGAGCGAAGGGCTCCGCGGCGTGGTCGGCAGCGTCGCCGACGTCAGCAGCACGCTGACTGAAAATGCCGGGGCGCTCTCGCGCCGCTCGGAGCAGCTCACCGAGAGCGCGACCCAGGTGTCGCGCGCCATCGGTGCGGTGTCCGCGTCCGCCGAGAAGCAGGCGACCGCCACGCGCGAGAGCGACGACTTGTTGAGCGACCTCCGCGCCGCCGCCGCGCGCAGTGCCGGTGCGGGGCAGCGGGTGGTGCTGGTCGCCGACCGAATTCGCCGCACGGCCGATACCCACCGCAGCCACCTCGGCGCCGCGTCGGAGACCTTGCTGGAGCTGCATGAGGTGGTCGCCCAAACCACGTCATCGGTCGGTCGACTGACCAACGCGGCGGCCGCCGTGTCGGAATTTGTCGCGCTCACCGGACAGCTGGCGGCGCAGACCGAATTGCTGGCGCTCAATGCGGCGATCGAGGCGGCGCGTGCCGGCGCGGCGGGCGAGGGCTTCGCGGTCGTCGCCGGCGAGATCCGGCAACTGGCGGAGACCAGCGCCGAGGGCGCGCGCCGGATTGCCAAGACGGTGGCAACGCTTGATGAGCAGGTGCGGCTGGTGGCGCAGACGGTCGAGGCGGGCACCGAACGAGTCGCCGGCGTCGAGGATGTGGCGGCGGGCGTGACGGCCGCACTGGCAGAGATCGTCGGCTCGGTCGAGGAAGTCGCCGCCGCGGCAGGCACGGTGGCGCGCGAGGCCGCGGCGCACCGAGAGCTCGCCGACCGGCTGGGTGCGACCGCCGCCGATGTCGCACGCGCCGCGCAGGTCAACGCGCATGCGGCGCAAGCGGTGACCGACTCAGCCGTCGAGCAGTCGGGCGCTACCCATGAAATCGCAACGGCGGCGACCACCGTGGTGGACACCGCCGATCGATTGACGCGCTTGGTGCGGGGCTTCAGGGTCTAGCGGGTCACTTCTTCTTCTTGACCGGCGGCGCGGCCTTCTTCGCCGGTGCCGCCTTGGCAGCCGGCTTCTTCGCCGCGGCCTTGGAGGCCGGCTTGACTGGCGCCTTGGAGGCCGGCTTCGCCGGCGCCTTGGGAGCCGGCTTGGCCGGTGCCTTCAGGGCGGGCTTGGCTGGCGCCTTCGGGGCCGGCTTCGCCGTCTTGGCCGGCGGAGCCGTCCTGGCGGCCTTCGGCGCGTTCGACGTCACTGTGGCCTTCACCGGGACCGCCTTGGCCGCCACCGGCGCTTCCGGGGGCTTGGCGGCCACGTGGGGGGTCGGTGGTGGCGGGGTAGGCCGCTTCGGCTTCTCGATCACCAACGGCTTCGACGCCTTCCCGGCCGGGGTCTCCCGAATTTCGGCCAGCACCTTCTCGACCTCATCGTGGGTCAGCAGGTTCCGCCGGACACCGTAGCGCATCAGCTCTTCGGCGTGGGCGATGGCATACTCTTCCAAACCTGCGCCAGCCCTCGACAAGGAGATGATCGCGTTGGCGACCGGACTCCGGAGCACGTGCGCAATGCCCGGGAGGGCTTCCATCAGGGAGGAGATCTGGGGCGCGGCCAATTCGGTCATTCACGGGCCTCGGAAAAACGGCAACGTACGCGCCGCGGACACCCCCCGTCAAGGTATTGGTCGGTCCGACTCTTGACGGCCCCCCAGAAAAGGCGTACCTAAGAGGGTGTGCCACGGGTCCGACTTCCCGGCCCCCGGAGCCACAGAGGAGCGACGATGGGCCGTCGCCACGTGAAGGAGTACCGGCCGGACGAGGCGCTCGCCCTCATCATTGCCGACCGCGAGGGACGGCTGATCCACTGCCCGTCCTGCGGCAGTGAGGCCATGGAGCGAACACCCGACCGCCCCGCCGATGGGGGGGCGACGCTGGGTCGGGTCGCCCTGACCTGCGGGGAGTGCGCCCGGATGGTCGCCTATATCGATCGCGCCGGGGTCTCCACCTCGCCTCGCTGATCATGCGGCCCGCTTGACCTGCCTCCGGGGGTCGGCCATCCTCCCCCGATGTTCACGCCTGCGCCCCTGCCCCGTTCCGCCATTCCGGTCGTCATCGCGACCGTCTTCATCGACGTCATCGGCTTCGGGATGGTCCTCCCCCTGCTGCCGAGCTATGCGGCCCGGCTGGGCGGGACCCCCGGGAACATCGGCTTGCTGGTGGCCTCCTACTCCGCCATCCAATTCATCCTCGCGCCGCTCTGGGGCCGAGTGTCCGACCGCATTGGCCGCCGCCCCGTGCTGCTGATCGGACTGGCCGGGAGCGTCGCCTCGTATCTGGTCTTTGCGTTCGCCACGTCGCTGCCGTTGCTGCTGCTCTCGCGCATTCTTGATGGCGGATCGGGGGCGACCGTCAACGTCGCCCAGGCCTACCTCGCCGACGAGACCACGCCTGAACAGCGCACCAAGG
>JBBQJU010000003.1:0-36924 GCA_038326215.1 Gemmatimonadales bacterium
GGGGCAAGCCCCTCAATACGGGATGGCCACGGCGCGGATCACCTTTTCAGGACGCCACCGCCACACCGATCTTGGAAGGACATCGCCACGTGGCTTGTACGCACCGTGCAGTTAAGCCGAGTTGTCGATGTGCCACGGGACGTGCTTGCGTCGCACCAGCACGCCGGCAAGCCCGCCACCCTGTCGGTCGCTGCGGCTTCGGGGCGGGTGTCGGCGTGCCGATGATGATCCGCTTCTGGGGTGGATTGCCCGAGGGCGTGATGTATGCGATCCTCTTGATGAACGCCTTGGTCCCCTTCATCTCCCGTGAGACTGAGCGGCGCGTGCCCGGTACTCGCCACAGGAGCCTGCCATGAACGGTCATGAGACCGCCTTTGCTGGTTCGTCCGTCGGCCCCGTGCCGGTGGAGTTTCTCCTCTTCGGCCTCGTGCTGCTGGGCGTGGCAGTCTTCCACAAGCACACCATGCCGATCGCCATCACCGGGGCCATCGGGATCGCCCTCTACAAGGTCGTGGCGTCGCCGTTTCGCACCGGCGCGGGGCTGAGCGGCTTCGTGCTGCATGTGGAGCATGAGTGGGTCATCCTGACCAACCTGCTGCTGCTGCTGGTCGGCTTCGCCCTGCTGGCGAAGCAATTCGAGGACAGCAAGTTGCCCGCCGTCCTCCCCAACCTCCTCCCCGATGACTGGACCGGGGGCCTGATCCTGCTGGGTCTGGTCTTTGTGCTCTCAAGCTTCCTCGACAACATCGCGGCGGCAATGATCGGTGGCGCCGTCGCGCACACCGTCTTCAAGGGGAAGGTCCACGTCGGCTATCTCGCTGCGATCGTGGCGGCGTCCAACGCTGGCGGCGCGGGCAGTGTGGTGGGAGATACCACGACGACGATGATGTGGATCGCGGGAATCAGCCCGGCGCAAGTCGTGCACGCCTACGTCGGCTCCTTCGCCGCGCTCGTGGTCTGTTGTGTGCCCGCGTCAATCATCCAGCAGCGGTATGGGCCAATCCAGACCGATGCCACGCCTGGCACACAGATCGATTGGGCGCGCGTTGCCGTGGTTGGCACGATGCTGGGTGCCGCCGTCACGGTCAACATCCTCGTCAACACACGCTTCACCGAGATGTCCGACCGCTTTCCCTTCCTCGGCGCCGCGGTGTGGGGCGCACTGCTGCTGATGGCGGGCATCCGTGCCCCGGCGTGGCGACTGGTGCCCGAGGCCGCTAAGAGCGCGGCATTCCTCCTCTCGCTGGTGCTCTGCGCTTCGATGATGCCGGTGGAACGGCTTCCCGTGGCCTCGTGGCAGTCGGCCTTCGGCCTCGGCTTCACCTCGGCGGTGTTCGACAACATTCCGCTCACCGCCTTGGCGCTCAAGCAGGGCGGCTATGACTGGGGCGTACTGGCCTACGCGGTCGGCTTCGGCGGCTCGATGATCTGGTTCGGGTCGTCGGCTGGCGTGGCGCTGTCGAGTATGTACCCAGAGGCACGCTCGGCGTCGACCTGGCTGCGCCAGGGATGGTTCGTGGTCGTAGCCTACGTCGTGGGCTTCGTTGCGCTGATCACCCTCCTTGGCTTCCACCCCGGCAGTGTCCCACGTGGCAGCGACGCGGCGCCGACGCAATCCACGATCGGCGCGCCCGGCCAGAGGCTCACTCCGTGACGAGCGCTCCTTCGTAGGACACGGGCGTGCCTGCGACCGTCCGGTTCAGTTGCTGATCCCCGAGAATCATGCCGCAGGACGCTATCTTCCGTGCTCCCGATGGACCCGGAGCACACCATGACCGCCCGCCGTTCGCTCGTCCTGTTCGTCCTGCTCTTTGTGGTGGTCGCGATCGCGTGGCCGTCCTTCAGCACGGCCCTCTCGGACTGGTGGTGGTTCGAGGAAGTCGGGTATCAGGTGATTTTCACCAAGGAGATCATCGCGCGCTCCGCGCTCTTCCTGCTGGTGGGTGGCCTCACCACGGCCGTGGTGTACGGCAACCTTCGCGTGGTGCGGCAGGGCCTCCATCCGTTGCCCTTCGCGGTGCAGCTCGGCCCGAACATGCCGCCGATCAATCTCTCGGCGATCCTTCGGCGCGTGTCGCTCCCGGTGGCGCTCTTCCTTGGCTTCCTCTTCGGGAGCAGCGGGGCAGCGTCATGGGAGACGGCGCTGTTGGCGCTCAACCGGACGCCCTTCGGCAGCATCGACCCGGTCTTCCAGCGCGACATCTCCTACTACGTCTTCCTGCTCCCGGCGATCAGCGGCGTGCTCTCGATCCTCGCGGGGCTGGCCATCGTCACGCTGCTGCTCCTCTTCCCGGCCTACCTGCTCCGGGGCGACATCACCTTCACGCCCCCGCGCGCGATCGGGATGCGGATCGAGGCGTCACGTCACGTCGGCATCGTCCTGGGCGCCCTCTTCCTGCTGTGGGCACTCCAGCTCTGGTTCGTTGATGCGCCGGGACTGCTCTACTCGACGACCGGCCCCCTGGTCGGCGCCAGCTACACCGACCTGCACGCCTCGCTCCCGGCCATCCGCCTCGCGGCGATCGCCGCGCTCTTCGCCGCAGGGCTGGTGATCCTCGGCGGCCGGCAGGGGCATCTCGGGAAGTATCTGGTCCGTGTCCTGGGCGGGTGGGTCCTGCTGGCGATCGTGACGCGCGGTCTCTTCCCGCTCGCGATCCAGAAGTTGATCGTGGCGCCGACCGAGCTGACGCGCGAGGCGCCGTATCTGCAGGCGCACATCGCGGCGACGCGCGCGGCGTGGGGCATCGACTCGGTCGAGTCCAGCGAACTCGCCGAGGGCGGCTCGCTGGCACTCGCCGACATCCAGCGTAACGCGCCCACCATCGACAACGTCCGTCTCTGGGACCGCGACCCGCTGCTGCAGACCTTCGGCCAGCTGCAGGAGATCCGGACCTACTACGACTTTCTCTCGGTCGACGACGACCGGTACCGCATCGACGGCAAGCTGCGGCAAGTCCTACTCTCGCCCCGCGAGTTGAACGCGGCCTCCCTGCCGACGCGAACCTTCATCAACGAACACCTGACCTTCACGCACGGCATGGGGCTGACCCTCGGCCCGGTCAATCAAATCACGACCGAGGGATTGCCGGTCCTCTTCATCAAGGACCTGCCACCGGCCTCGAGTGTCTCGCTCACCATCAGCCGGCCACAGATCTATTACGGCGAGATGAACTACGACTTTGCCGTGGTGGGCACGGCGCAGCGGGAGTTCGACCATCCGGCAGGCGAAGAGAACGTCTACGCCGCGTATGCCGGGACTGGCGGCGTACCGATCGGATCCTTCTGGCGTCGTCTGGTGCTGGCGTCGCGGTTCCAGACGTCGAAGTTGCTCCTTTCGGGCGACATCACCAACGCCTCGAGAGTCCTCTATCTCCGGAACATCAGAGACCGGGTGGAGAAGGCGCTCCCCTTCCTCTCGCTCGATCGAGATCCCTACATGGTGGTGGGGACCGACGGTCATCTTGACTGGATTCTTGATGCCTACACGACGACCACGCGCTATCCCTATTCGCAACGGCTGTCGAATGGCACCAACTACATGCGCAATAGCGTGAAGGTGGTCGTCGATGCCTATGATGGCTCGATCCACGCCTACGTCACGGAACCGACCGATCCGCTGATCCAGACCTGGAGTCGCATCTTCCCGGGCATTCTCCTCCCCATGGAGACGATGCCCGCCGACATCCGCGCCCACATCCGGTACCCGGACGATCTCTACCGCGTGCAGACAGCGCTCTATGCGACCTACCACATGGATTCTCCCGATGCGTTCTATCATCGCGAGGACCAGTGGGCGGTGCCGGAGATGGAGGAGGGGTCCAGTGGCGCGGTACCGTTCATGCGCCACATCGTGATGCGGCTGCCAGGTGAACAGGAAGCGGAGTTCGTCTACATGGTACCGTTCACACCGCGTGGCAAGGACAACCTCGCCGCATGGATGGTGGCGCGGAATGACGGCGCCGCCTACGGGAAACTGCGGGCATACACCTTCTCGCGGCAGAGCACGGTCTACGGCCCGACGCAGATCGAGAACCGGATCAACCAGGACACCGAGATCTCGCGGCAGGTCTCGCTCTGGGACCAGCGGGGCAGCAAGGTGCTCCGCGGGGATCTGCTGGTGATCCCGATCGAGAACTCGCTGCTCTACGTCCAGCCACTCTACTTGCAGGCCGAAGGCGGCAAGATCCCCGAGTTGAAGCGGGTGGTGGTCGCGTACCAGACGCGCGTGGTGATGGATGAATCGCTCGACGGCGCCCTGAACACGCTCTTCGGTGGCGGGGGCGCCGAGCGCATCACCTCCGACGCGCCGGCGGCGGTCGCAGGGGCCCCGGTGACGACCACGACGACTTCACCGACGTCGCAGGCGCTCCTCGCCGAGGCCCAGCGCCACTACGAGGCGGCGATGACCGCGCAGCGTAACGGCAACTGGGCCAAGTACGGCGAGGAGATCAAGGCGCTCGGGCAGGTGCTGGCGCAGTTGCGACGCTGATTCGCCCTACGGTCTGGCGTTATTCCCCCGATCCGTGTCCGGCAGTGCGCCGCGCGGATCGAGGGTCGCGCGCATCACCTGCTTGGTCCCAGGCACCCGATAGGTGAAGCGCTGGCCGAGATTCCACATCTCGACGGGAAGGCGGAGGGTGATCGAGCTCCCGTCGCTGAAGGCCAGGGCGAGCTGCGCCGGCATCGTCATCGTGCCGCGGTTGCTGAGGTGCACGTTCGAGCCACCATCGGGGCGGACCGAGATCGAATCGACCGCCTGATCGAGCCGCGCCGTCGTGAAGACCCAGTCGCGCCAGAACCAGTCGAGCTCCATGCCGGAGGCATCGCGCATGATCCGGAAGAAGTCGGTCGGCGTCGGATGCTTGTAGGCCCAGGCACGGATGTATTCGCGGAAGGCGGCATCGAAGCGCTCGCGGCCGAGGACTTCATCGCGAAGCAGCGAAAGCATCAAGGCCGGCTTCTGGTAGCCGGTCCAGAAGAGGTCGCGCACTGAGGTCGGCTTGGTGATCATCGGCTGCTCGCTCCCGGGCGTGGTGTGCAGCGCCGCGAGGTGGAGCGGATGCACCTCGATCGAGTCGCCGTAGGCCGTGCCACGGAAGTAGTTGGCGCTGTTGGCGAGATCGATGAAGGTGTTGAAGCCCTCGTCCATCCACGGGTAGAGCCGTTCGTTGGACCCGACGATCATCGGGAACCACTGGTGGCCGAACTCATGCGCGACCACCCACTGGAGCTCCTCGCGGGTGGGTGAGTTGGGCACGAAGGTCAGCATTGGGTACTCCATCCCTTCGATCGGCCCCTCCACCGTCGTGGCATGACTCCAGGGATAGCGATACCACTGCTCGCTGAAGTGCTTGATCGCCTCGTGCGACATCCGATTCGCCTCGGTCCACGCCTCGGCCCGAGGCCGGTAGAGCGTCTCGATCAGGATGCCATCGTAGCCACTGGCGTCCCAGCGCAACTCGGGGCCGGCAGCAAAGGCGAAGTCGCGGACATTCCTCGCCGTGTAGCGCCAGGTGAGGGTGCCCTCGGTCTTGGGGCGACTCTTCGCTGGATTGCCCGCTTCCTCTCGGCTGACGATGGCGATCGCGGTGTCGGACCGGCGGGCGAGCGCGAGCCGCGCGCGCTGCGTGGCCGTCAGCACCTCGAGGGGATTCATCAGGTCACCGGTCGCCGCGATCAGGTGCGTTGCCGGCACCGTCAGCGCGACGTCGAAGTTGCCGTACTCGAGGTAGAACTCGCCGGCGCCGATGTAGGGCTCGTGATTCCAGCCGCGCACATCGTCATACACCACCATCCTCGGATACCACTGGGCAATTTCGTAGAGCGCGCCGTCATGGCCCATCCGGCCGGCACCCTGCGCCGGCACCTTGAAGCGCCAGACCACCGCGAGGTCGAGCGAGTCGCCAGACGCCAGCGGCTTCGGCAACTCGACGCGGAGTGTGGTCCCGGAGCGACTCCGCTTCAGGTCGACTCCGCGGAGCGTCATCGACTCAAGTTGCCCGCCGCCGGCGAAGCCCTGGCAGGAGAAATCGAAGCTCGAGCCGAGGAAGACCAGCGGCGGCTGGTTCAGGAGATTGGTGACGGAGGCCGGGTCGCAGATGTTCTGCTCGACGAAGAGCCAGAGATACGGCAACGCATCGGGGGAGTGGTTGACGTAGTGGATCGTCTCCTGGCCGCGCACCTCGTTAGCCGCCGGGTCGAGCGTGGCACGGATCCGATAGTCCACCCGCTGCTGCCAGTAGCGCGGGCCAGGGCGCCCTGAGCCACTGCGATACTCGTTCGGTGCCGGGAGGTTCAGCGGCCGGAACGGCGAGGAGTCGGCGACGGCGAGGCCGGACTGGGCAGCCAGCGGCGCGGCAGCGACCAGCAACGCGGCGGCCAGCAGGAGGGGGCTACGCGACGGCATGGCGACTCCAGGTGCGTGGGGGTGCGTCAAGCATAGCGGGTGAACGGTGAACGGTGAACGGTGAACGGTGAACGGTGGCGCGGCCCTAGGCCGCGCCGGGTGAGGAGTGAGGAGGAATGCGCCCCCTGACCCCTCACCCCTCACCAGCCTGCGCCCGTTCACCGTTCACCGTTCACCCGATTTCGCCGTATCTTCCATCTCCCCCACGCCCCACCCGGAGATCGTCTCGTGCGCGCTTCCGCGTCCCGCCTCACGCTCGTGGCCTGTTCGCTGCTCGCCCTTCCCGCCCTGCTCCCCGCCCAGTCGCCCGATCCGGCGGCGGCGATGCACTGGCGATCAATCGGACCTGTCCGCGCTGGCCGGGGGCGGTCGATGGTCGGCGTGCCGACACAGCCGAACGTCTTCTACGCCGGCTTCGACAACGGCGGCGTCTGGCGGACCACCGACTTCGGCTCGACCTGGAAGCCGCTCTTCGACACGGAGTCGACCGGCTCGATCGGGGCGATCGCCGTGGCCCCGTCGAACCCCAGCATCCTCTACGTCGGCACGGGCGCCGGAATCATCCGTCCCGACCTCGCGGTGGGCGACGGGATGTACCGCTCGAGCGATGCCGGGAAGACGTGGACCCATCTCGGGCTGCGCGAGAGCCAGATGATCGCGTGGGTGGACGTGGATCCGAAGAATCCCGAGCGACTCTTCGTCGCCGCCCTCGGCCACCCGTACGGCCCCAATGCAGAACGTGGCATCTTCCGCTCGACCGATGGCGGCGCCTCGTTCCAGAAGGTGCTCTACAAGGACGAATACACCAGCGCAAACGATGTGCGGATCGATCCAACCGATCCGAACGTGGTGTATGCGGCCCTCTGGCAACAGCAACAGCAGTTCATCGAAGGGCGCGAGTTCAGCGGCCCCGGCGGCGGGATCTTCAAGTCCACTGACGGCGGCACCACCTGGCGCCAGCTGACCGAGGGGCTCCCCACCGTCGGACAGGCCAATCTCGCCCTCGCGCCGAGCAACCATCTCGTCCTCTATGCGACGGTGGCACCGGCGGCTGGTGCCGCGCCGGCCGGCGGCGGTGGTGGACGTGGCGGTGGGGCAGGCGCCATCACGCTCTTCAAGTCAGTCGATGGTGGTGAGCACTGGTTCCCGGCCCAGCGTGAGCCGAACGCCCCGGCTGGTGCGCCGGTGCCCACCGCCGACCCGCGGCCGCTCGGTCGGATCGGCGGCGGCGACCTCCCCACCATCACCGTCGACCCGACCAACGAGAACGTCGTCTATTCCGCATCGACGGTCTTCTGGCGCAGCGAAGACGGCGGTCGCAGCTGGGCCGCGGTCCGTGGCGCGCCGGGCGGCGACGATTACCAGCGGAGCTGGATCAACCCGCTCAACCCGAATATCGTCGCCGTCATTGCCGACCAAGGCGCCGTGATCTCGGCCAATCGCGGGCAGAGTTGGAGCAACTGGTACACCCAGTCCACCGCCGCGATGTATCACGTGACCGCCGACAACGCCTATCCCTATCGGCTCTGCGGCGGCCAGCAGGACTCCGGCTCGGCGTGCGTCGACAGCTGGTCCAGCGACGGCATCATCACCTTCCACGATTGGCACCCGGTCAATATCCAGGAATACGGGATCGCGGCGCCCGACCCGCGGAATCCCGACATCGTCTTCGGCAGCTCGCGGAGTAACGTCACGCGGTATGACCGGAAGACGGGGCAAACCACCAATGTCGGCCCTGACATGACCGGCTTCAATCGCAACGTGCGGACGATGCCGCTGATGTTCTCGCCCGTGAACCCCGACGTCCTCTTCTACGCCTCGAACGCGGTCTGGAAGACGCTCGATCGCGGCCACCGTTGGACCCGCATTTCCCCTGACCTCACCCGGCAGACGTGGGAAGTGCCGGCCACCGCCGGGAAGTACGCCTCCACCGTGACGCCAGCGCCGCTCGGCACGATCACCGCCCTCTCCGCGTCGCCGCGCGCCGTCGGCATCATCTGGGCCGGCACGGATGACGGGCAGATCCAGGTCACCATGAATGGCGGCACGACGTGGAGCAACGTCACGCCGGCGGCCGTGAAGCCGTGGACCCGCATCTTCAATATCGAGGCCGGGCACTTCGACAACCTGACCGCCTACGCCGCAGCCAATACCCTGCGGATCGACGACCTGAACCCGCACTTCCTGCGCACCCACGACGGGGGCAGCACGTGGCAAGAGATCAACACCGGTGTGGCCGCCGGCGTGGTCGTCAACTCGATCCGAGAAGATCCCCGAGTGAAGGGACTGCTCTACGGCGCGACCGACACGCAGATCTGGGTTTCGTTCGACGATGGCGACCACTGGCAGTCACTCCGGCTCGACATGCCGGCGATTTCGGTGCGCGACATCAAAGTGAAGGACGACTCGACCTGTCACTGTGCCGACTTGGTCGCGGGAACGCACGGCCGCGGCTTCTATATCCTCGACAACCTTACCCCGCTCCGCGAGGCGGCGGCGCTGCGCCAGGCCGCGGCGACGCAGTCGGCACATCTGGTGAAACCGATGACGGCGGTGCGGCTCCGCAACTTCATCAACGACCCGACGCCGTGGCCGCCCGAGGTGCCGGCCGGGGAGAGCGGCCCCGTGGGCGCGGTCCTCGACTACTTCCTGCCGAAGGCAGCGAGCGGGCCGGTGACGCTGGAGATCCTCGAACCGACCGGTGCGGTGGTGCGGACCTACTCCAGCACCGACCCGATCCTCAATCCCGACCCGGTGCGTGACCCAGCGGAATACGTTGCGCTCTGTCAGCGTACGCCAAACGCCCAGCATTGCGCCTTCCCGCTCTACTGGCCCGCGGCGTCGGTGGCGCTCTCGGCGGAGGCGGGAATGCATCGCTGGCTCTGGGACATGCACTACGACGCGATCGCCCCTGGTGGTGGTGGGTCGACGGGCGCCGTGCCCGGCCGGATGTCGACGGTGGTGAACGCACCCTGGGCACCGCCCGGCAAGTACCTCGTGCGACTCACGGTCGACGGCAAGCAGTTCACCCAACCGCTCACGCTGCGCCTTGATCCGCGCGTGACGACGCCGGCACCGGCGCTGACGCAGCTCTTCACGACGACGCGCACGTTGCGCAGTAAAGCCGTCGCGGCGCGCGCGGCGTGGACCGAGGCCCGCGCCCTCTCCGTGTCGCTGGCCCAGGCGGGGACTCCGGCCGCGGCCGCGCTCAAGGCGATGGTCGATTCCCTCGCACCGGCGCCAGCCGCAGGTGGTGCTGGAGGCGGTCGGGGCGGTGCTGGTGGTGGACGTGGTGGCGCCGGCGGAGGGGCAACGCCACCCGCCACGCTGGATGGGGTGAGCAATGCACTGCACAGCGCGGCGCTGGCGATGCAGGGCGCCGATGTGGCCCCCACGGCAAATCAGCTCGCAGCAGCAGCGAAGGCCGAGCAGCAGTACATCGCCATCATGGCGCGGTGGACGGCACTGAAGGCCACCGCCCCGAAGCGATGAACCACCGCGGTTGGCAGACGCCGCGCCTGATGCTGCGGCACTTCACCCTGGACGACGGCGCGTTCGTGCTGCGCCTGCTCAACGAGCCGTCGTTCCATGAGTACATCGGCGATAAAGGCGTGCGCACCCTCGAGGGGGCGCACGCCTATCTCACCGATGGGCCGTTGGCCAGCTATGCGCAGCATGGCCATGGCCTCAACCTCGTCCTCCTCCGGGATTCGGGCACGCCGATCGGGATGTGCGGGCTGCTCAAGCGCGACACGCTCGAAGCACCCGACATCGGGTACGCCTTCATGCCGGAGCATTGGGGTGCGGGCTACGCGATTGAGGCCGCCGAGGCGATCCTCGCATCGGCGTGGGACCACTTCGGCCTGACGCGCGTCCTCGCCATCACCAACGAGCACAATGCGCCGTCGCAGCGCCTCCTCGTCAAGCTCGGCTTCGTGGAGGAGGCGCCGCGGGTGTTGCAGGAGGGGGCGCCAGCCGTGCGGACCTTTGCGAAGGCTCGCCCGACCCACTGACCCGCGCGATGGCTCAGTCGGTCGTGCCCAGCACCCGCTCAATGCGCCGGTCGGGAATCAGCCAGATCAATGCGACGACCACGTACAGCGTGATCGCCGCCCAGACGCTCACGTACGACAGCGCGATCGCCGCGACATAGCAGGCGAGCGACAGCTTTCCCTTCCCGTCGTCGCCGATCGCCTTCGCCAGCACCGAATCGCGCCCATGCAGCCGGACGATCGCCTGCTGCAGGATCGTGTAGGCGATTGCCGCCATCAACAGGACTCCGCCGTACAGCGCCGTGGTGGCGCTGGCCAGATGCGCCTCGCCGAGCCAGGCCGTGGCGAACGGTATCAACGACAGCCAGAACAGCAGGTGCAGGTTGGCCCAGAGGATGGCGCCGTTCACCCGTGCCGTGACCTGCAGCATGTGATGGTGATTGTTCCAGTAGATGCCGAGGTAGATGAATGAGAGGACGTAGCTGAGGATGACCGGCAGCAACGGCCCGAGCCCGGCGAGGGTCGCCTCATGCGGCGGCCGCAACTCGAGCACCATGATCGTGATGATGATGGCGATCACGCCGTCGCTGAACGCCTCGAGGCGCTTGCTGTCCACTAGGCGATGCCCTGCTTGATCGCCTTGCCGATGAGGTCGGCAAAGACGTCGATCTCATCAGGGGTAGTGTAGACGTTCGGCGTCACCCGGATGCCGGAGAACTCGGGATGGTTGATCGCCACCGTGACCACGCGGTGCTTGTCGAGCAACCAGGCCGCCAGCTTGCTGGCATCGATTCCCTCGACCGAGAGCAATGCGATCGCGCCGGCGGTGGTCCCCTCGAGCGGCGTCGGGATGTGCACCCGCGGGGACTCGGCCAGCAGCCGCTTCGCCCAGCGATCACGCAGGTAGCGGAGCCGAGCGATCTTCCGCTCGCTGCCGATGCCGCGGTGGAAGGCGAGCGCCGCCGAGATCGCGTTGTGGTTCGCGGCGGGGTGGGTGCCGATCTCCTCGTACTTCCGGATGTTGTCGTTCATCGTAGCCGGGGCGGCCATCATCGGCCAGATGCTGCCGATCTTCGCCTTGCGCACATAGAGGAAGCCGGTGCCGATCGGGGCCAGCAGCCACTTGTGCAGCGACGTGCCGTAGTAGTCGACGTCCAGCGCGTCGCGCGTGAACGGGAAGTGGGCATAGGCGTGCGCACCGTCGACGAAGACCTCGATCCCCTTCTCATGGGCCATGTCGATCACCTGCTTCACCGGGAAGATCTGGCCGGTGAGATTGGTGATGTGGGTGACCTCGATGATCTTGGTGCGCGGCGTGATCGCCTTCCGGAAGACGTCGACGAGATAGTCCGGGCTCGGGTTCTTCACGTCGAACGACACCTGCTTCAGCACGATCCCCTGCCGCCGGACCCGCTGCTCCCACGTCGTCAGCATGCGGCCGTAATTCTGATTGGTGACGAGCACTTCGTCGCCGGGCTGCAGGTCCCGGCCGAGGATCAGCGTCTCGAGCGCCTCCGAGGCGTTGCGGGTGATCGCCATCTCTTCGGTGTCGCAGCCGAAGTCGTGGGCCAGGTCGCGCCGGACGCTCTCGATCCGTGGTTCGAGCACTGCCCACATGTGGTGCACCGGGAGTTCGTTGCTGAAGCGGAGGTCGCGGATCATCGCTTCGAGCACGTGGCTTGGCGTCGGGCAGACGCCACCGTTGTTCAGGTTGACCATCGTCCGGTCGGCGTCGAACGCACGCTGAATCTCGGTCCAGTACGCCTCATCGTCGGCCGCGGATGCCGCGTCGGCGGAGGTCAGTCGGTCGGTGGCGCGCACGACCTGGCGCATGGCATCGTGGCGGAACATCGGGAGCGCGGCACCGGTGCCCATGAGGGTCCGGACGAAGTGACGGCGCGAGGACATGGTGACTCCGGCGTGGTCGGTTAGCGCGCGCCCTTGCGGGGAATCCGCTCCGGGCTGTTGGCAGCGTGCCAGGCGTAGGAGGCCATGATGACCGCGTTCTTCATGAGGTCGTCCGCCTGAATCGTGTCGTAGAAGTCGAGATTGGTGTGCCCGCCCTGCCCCGGCGTCCGATCCTGCAGGAACTGGAAGCCGGGAAGGCCCATCTCGTCGAACGCGACGTGATCGGTGCTCCCAAGGCTCTGGTTCGACACGGCGGTCATGCCGAGGTCCTTGAACGGCATCATCCAGGCGGTGAGGAGCTCGCGCGCCCCCTCGTTGCCTTGCAGCATGATCCCGCGATACTGGCCGGAGCCGTAGTCCTGATTGAAGTAGGCCTGCAGCTTCTCATACGCGGCCGTGACGCCGACCTTCGGGTCACGCGGATTGCCGAAGTGTGTGCGGACGTACGCGCGCGATCCCCAGAGCCCCTGTTCCTCGCCGCCCCAGAGCGCGACGCGGATCGTCCGGCGCGGCTTGGCACCGATCGCCTTGAGGATCCGGGCAGCCTCGAGCGCCACCGCCACACCGGAGGTGTTGTCGCTGGCGTTCGGTGAGGCGTGCCAGGTGTCGAGGTGGGCGCCGATCATCACGACCTCGTCCTTCAGGTCGCTGCCGGGAATCTCGCCGACGATATTCATCGCCTGCTCGGTCTGCTCACCGATCCGGTTGCGGACCTCGACCTCGACCTTCACCGGAATCGAGCGCTGCAGGATCCGGTACATCCGATTGTAGTGCTCGGGTGTCACGGCCACGATCACCGGTGCGGCGAGGTCGCCCTCGCGCGACCACTTGTCGGCCGCCGCACCCGGGCGCGAGAAGCCGCGCACCGCACCAAGCCAGCCGCTCTCGCACTGAAAGACGACGACCACACCCTCGGCCTTGTAGAACGCCATCTTCTCGACAGCGGTGAGCAGATCGGGGTTGCGGATGGCCCGCGGCGCGGCGGCTGGGCGAGGCACGATCACCACCCGCTCCAGCGAATCGAGCTCGCCCTCGGTCCGGCGGCGTACGCCGTTGGTCATCGCCGCGATGTCGATCACCGCCGGCGGCGTTGAGAGGATCGCCATGCCAGCCAACTTGCCGCGGTAGCGCTCCATGTCCTGCTTCGACTGCAGGTCGACGATCATCGCCTGCGCCACCTGCTTCCCGTCGGTCCCCGGGGTGTGCGCGAGCGGGTAGCCGACCATCGGCTGATAGTCGGGCTCGAGCATGTGGATCGAGACGTACTCGTTGTCCCACGCGGCGCCGAAATCCATGAACGGCTCGGCGGCCACATTCACCAGCCCGATCCGCTCCATCTCACCCCGGACCCAGAGCTGGGCCCGCTGCATGTCCTTCGACAGGGTGAGCCGAGCCCCGAGGACATCGGCCATGTACCCCTCGAGGTCCATCACGCGGGAGCGCTGCAGCCCCTCCTCGCGGATCTTGGCGACCATCGCCCAATCGACCGGGCCTGGGGCAGCGGGAATGGCGGCGGCGAGCAGGACAAACGCGGCGACCGCCAGCGGGCGGATGCGGGTCAGCATAAGGGGAACCTCGGTGGGGCTTGGTTGGGGATCAAGGAAAGGTAACTCCTGTCCCGTTCACCGTTCACCCCTCACCCCTCACCCCTCACCCTAGAACCGCCAGGTCACCGCCGCATAGGTCTGCACTGACGCGGAAGCCGCACCTGACTCGCGGTAGGTCGACAGCATCACATAAAAGGAGCGGCCAACGGCGACGTCCAAGTCACCCCCGGCCCAGCTGAGGCGTGTCGCGGGGAGGCCCGACGAGGGCATGAGGCTGGTCCGGACGCCGGCATTGAGTGACAGGCGGACGGCCTGGCCCGGGGCAACTTCGACCGCGACCGAGGAGAGTCGCCCTTCGGTGATCGCGCCGGTGTACTGCGTGGTGCGGGCGCGGAAGCCGAGGCCAAGCGCGGTGAGCTGGGTGGCGGAGGCGGAGGCGGTGATCGCCTGCGACTTCCCTTCCGAGCCGCCACCGCTGGTGCGGATGTCGCTGGTCAGCCGGAAGTGGCGCGACGGGCGCAGCGAGACTTCGCCCCACTGACCCTGGCGAAGCGCGTCATCGAACGCGATCTCGGGATTCACGAAATCGCGATAGAGCCGGACGCTGCGACGGGAGTCGAGACCACCGGAGACGGAGAGGGCACGGCTCATCGAGAGCTGCGCCGTCAGCACCGTCGAGGTCAGGGTGGCGAACGACCCCTCGACCTGGCGCTTCCAGCCACGGTTGACATCGATCTCCTCGGCCGCATAGATCGACACGACCCGGGTGTTGAGCGTGCCGCGCAGGTAGGCGAATTCCCGATCAATTTCGCCGCGATTGTACGAGCCGATGGCGCCGACCGTCGCACTCCATGGCGCGGCACTCCCCTGGGCGCTGTGACGCTGTAACCAGAGACCGGCCTCGGTGGTCGCGGCCGAGGGGGCGAAGGAACCGCCATCGGGCATGGTGCCGACCAGGCCACCACCACTCCATTTGCTGCCATTCACATCAAGCGCTGCACCGTCGAAGATGCCGATCGGCGACAGGACCGTCGCGAACTGGCGGCCAACCGCCAGTCGCGTCCCGGTTGGCGAACTCTGCCGGATGACGGCGGCCTGATAGACGCGTGTCGCCCCAGCCGGTGCCGACGTGGCGGACGACGATCCGCCGGTCACGTTGGTGCGCTGCATGCGCACATCCACCGCGAGCCCCATCGACGAGCCACCGACCTGCGCACCGTCCAGTCGCAGGTCGACGGAGGGCTGCCGCAGCGTGCTGCCGCCGGGCTGGTTGATGGTGAGGTAGCGGAGACCGACACGTCCACGTACCGGAGACCGACGGGCCCCGGCACGCGTGACGGGTCGGCTCCCCGCGGCGGTGAGCGCCGTCGGGAGCTGTTGGACGATGACGGGCACGAACGAGACCGAATCGCCCACCGTGATCGCGCCAGTGCTGCGGGTGACCGCGCACGCCGTCCGGCTCGAGGAGACGAAACTCGCCGAGAGCTCCCCGATCGTCTGACCGGCACGCACCACCGTGAAGAGGGTTCCTTCTTTGACACCCTGCTTGGTGCCAACCTCGAGATAGATGGTGGCACCGCTGATGTACGTCACCGCCGCCCAACTGCGGGCCACCCCAGCCGGCGGGGCGGTCGCGGCCTTCGCGGGGACGGCCGGCGGCGTGGTCTTCGGTGTGGTCTTCGCCGTAGTCTTCGGGGCAGTCATCGGGGTCGGCTTGGGCGCAGCGATCTGCGCAGTGAGGCACGCCGAGGGCAGGCCGAGACTCAGCACCACCATCGTCACCATCCTCGTCCGGGTGCATACGCGGTTCATGACCGGCCTCGCGGATGACAGGAGTAGCACGCGGTCGCGACGTATCGATAGCCGCTCTGGCCTTGATGGTGCGAATTGGTCGTGGTCTGCGCGTGACAACCCGAGCTCATGCAGGTGTAGACCGTGTAATTCGCCGGCGCCGTATGGCAGGTCGCGCAGCTCGCCCAGCGCCCGCGGTGGGCGCCCGAATAGATCGGGAAGTACGGGCCGTCATGATCGAACGTCGCGCCGGTCCAGCGCGTTGTCGTATGGCAGGTGGCGCAGGTCGTCGGGAAGGCCGACCCGGAGTGGGACGGGTTGGTCGCGGAGGTGTAGTCCTGTTGGTGGCAGGAAATGCACGTCGCCGGCAAGCCGCGGTACACATTGTTCCGGTGGCACGAGGTGCAGGTCGTGGTGACGTGCGCGCCGGTCAACGGGAACGCGGTGGTGCCGTGGTTGAAGGTCGCGCCTTGCCACCGCGTCGTCGTGTGGCACGTCGTGCACGTCGTGGAGAAGCCCGCGGCCGCGTGCGGCGGGGTCGTCGTCCGGCTGAAGTCCGTCTGGTGGCACGAGATGCAGGTCGTCGGCTTGCCGCGATAGACGCCGTCGGCGTGGCAACTCGCACAACTCACCGCCTGGTGCGCCCCGGTGAGGGGGAATTGCGTGGTGCTGTGATTGAAGGTGGCGCCCAACCACCGGGTGGTGGTATGGCAGGTGGTGCAGTCGGTGGAGTAGCCTGCCGCCGCGTGCGCCGGCGTGCGCGTCGCGTCGTAGTTCGTGCGGTGACAGGACACGCAGGTCGTCGGCTTGCCGCGATACACGCCGTCCGCGTGACACGACGCGCACGTCGCCGTAAGGTGACCACCAGTCAGCGGGAACCGAGTCGTGCTGTGGTTGAACGTCGCGCCCTGCCACCGCGTGGTCGTGTGACAGGTGGTGCAGTCGGTCGAGTACCCGGCCGCTGCGTGCGCCGGGGTGCGGGTGCCGTCGTAGTCGGTGCGGTGACACGATACGCAGGTCATCGACTTGCCGCGGTAGACATTGTCCGCGTGGCAGGAGGCACACGAGGCCGCCTGGTGACCGCCAGTCAACGGGAACCGCGTGGTGCCGTGGTTGAAGATCGCGCCTTCCCATCGGGTCGTGGTGTGGCACGTGGTGCAATCGGTCGCGAATCCCGCCGCAGCGTGAGGCGGCGTCGTTGTCCGGGTGAAGTCCGCCTGGTGACATGAGAGACACGCCGTGGGCTTCCCACGGTAGACACCATCGGCGTGACATGACGCGCACGTCGCCGTGAGGTGACCACCAGTCAGCGGGAAGCGGGTCGTGCTGTGATTGAACGTCGCGCCCTGCCACCGGGTCGTCGAATGGCAGGTCGTGCAGTCGGTCGAGTACCCCGCCGCCGCATGCGCCGGCGTCCGCGTGGCGTCGTAGTTGGGACGGTGACACGAGATGCAGGTGGTCGGCTTACCGCGGTAGACACCATCCGCGTGACACGAGGCGCAGGTCGCGGTGAGGTGGCCCCCGGTCAGCGGAAATTGCGTGGTCGAGTGGTTGAAGGTCCCGCCCTGCCACCGGGTGGTGGTGTGGCAGGTGGTACACTCGGTCGAGAAGCCGGCCGATGCGTGTGGCGGGGTCCGCGCCTGATCGAAGTTCTGGCGGTGGCACGAGACGCACGTCATCGACCGGCCGCGATAGACCCCGTCGGCATGGCACGTGGCGCAGGTCACCGCCTGGTGCCCGCCGGTCAGCGGGAAGCGGGTGGTGTTGTGGTTGAAGCCCGCACCAAGCCAGGCGGTCGAGTTGTGGCAGCTCACGCAGTCGGTCGAGTAGCCGGCCGCCGCATGCGGGGGCACGGTGGTGCGATCGAAATTCTGCCGGTGACACGAGACGCAGGTCATCGCCTTCCCCTTGTACACGCCGTCGGCGTGGCAGGAGGCACAGGTCAGCGGCTGGTGTCCGCCCGTAAGCGGGAAGCGCGTGGTCGTGTGATTGAAGGGCGTGCCGAGCCAGCGGCTGGTGGTATGGCAGGTCGTGCAATCGGTCGAGAAGCCGGCGGCGCCGTGCGGTGGCGTCTTGGTCTGATCAAAGTTCGGGCGGTGACAGGAGACACAACTCGTCGCCTTCCCCTTGAAGACGCCGTCGGTATGGCAGGACGCGCACTGGGTGGCCTGGTGGCCGCCGGTCAGCGGGAACGTGGTCGTATTGTGGTCGAAGGTCGCCCCGCGCCAGACCGTCGTGGTGTGGCACGTGGTACAATCGGTGGAGAAGGCGGCCGCGCTGTGCGCCGGCATCTTGGTCTGGTCGAATTGCGGGCGGTGACACGAAATGCAGGTCGTCGGCTTGCCCCGGTAGACGCCATCAGCGTGGCAGCTCGCGCACTGCGTCGCCTGGTGGCCGCCGGTCAGCGGGAACGCGGTCGTATTGTGGTCGAACGGCGCACCGCGCCAGGCGTTCTCGCTATGACAGGTCAGGCAGTCGGTTGGAAAACCAGCCGCCGAGTGCTTCGGCGCTGCGGCCTTGTCGTAGTCCGCCTTGTGACAGCTGATGCAGGTCGAGGGGCGGTTGGCAAACTGCGGCTTCCCCGCCGAGGTCGGCGTATGGCAGGCCTCACAGGCCGTCGCGACGTGCGCGCCCCGAAGGGGGAAGCGATTCTCCTCGTGCAACCGTGCCAGACGAGCCTGGTCGGTGAAGCTGCGGGTGGTGTGGCAGCGCATGCAGTCGCGGCCAAGCTCAGCGCGGTGCACGTCCTGGTGACACGACGCACAGGTGGTCTTGGTCTTCGAAAATTCGAGCGTGGTATGGCAGGCCGTGCAGGTCGCCGTGGCGTGCGCGCCGTCGAGCGGGAAGGTCCGCTCGGCGTGCCGGAACGCCGCCGAAATCCGCACCGGTTTCCACCCCTCGGGGCGGTGACAGGTGGCGCATGCCCCAATCGCCGGGCCGTGCGGGTTGGCGCCGGACTGCGCCCCAGCGCGACCGGCAAGCAATGCCAGCAGCACGGCGGCGGCCGTGAGCCCACGCAGCATCGTCTGCCTCATTGCACCCCTCCGGCGGGTTTCGCCTTGTGGCAGCTCTCGCAACTGCTCGACACCGGCCGATAGATCACCCGCGGTGTGCCGCCGACCTGTTCGGTGCGATGGCACTGGCTGCAGGCCACGGTCGCGTGGGCACCTTTCAGGGAGAACGTCGATTGCCGCTCATGGTCGAAGCGAATCGCCCCGACAAATCGATCGCTGGTGTGGCACGTCTCGCAGCGGCCGCGATCGGGGCGGCTGTCGAACTGCGTCCCGTGGGGCGTCTGATGGCAGCTCGCGCACGTCGTGCCTTTCGGCACGCCCAGCGCCACCCGAGCCATCGTACTGGCCGCCCCGACGAGCGACGCCCGGCCGGTCGCGAGCA
Source organism: Gemmatimonadales bacterium (assembly GCA_038326215.1). GTDB lineage: Bacteria > Gemmatimonadota > Gemmatimonadetes > Gemmatimonadales > GWC2-71-9 > Palsa-1233. Next base: position 19,041 of record JBBQJU010000003.1, read on the forward strand.
CGCTCGCGGCCGGGAGCCCGCTGTGGCACTCGCGGCACGGCACCGCCCGGTGCGCACCCTCCAGGGCAAACGCGAACCGCGCATGCGATTCCATCCCGATCGTCGACGGACGGAACGCCGTCGCCGTGTGGCAGTTGCCACAGGTGGCGGTCGTGTCGCGGCGCTGGGTCTCGCCGGCGATCAGGTGCGGATCAGCGTGGCAGGACGCACAGCGCGTCTCCGGCAGCTTGAACTGGAGTCCGGCGGTCCCGAGCGTGGTCGTCTTCGCGAGGGCCGGCAAGCCGCGGCGGGTCGCCGAGTGACAATCCGAGCAGGCGATCGCCGCATGCCGTCCCTCGAGGGGCAGCGTCGTGGCGCTGTGCGTGGCCCGCTCGTACCGCAACTCCTTCCAGCCGAGATCGCTATGGCAGCGCTCGCACGGCGTGCCGGGGAGCTGGGCGCCGTGTGCGTCGAGGTGGCAGGACGTACAGGTGGCGAAAGCGACCCGTAGATGCGTCACGCTGGCCCCGGCCGGTGCCCCGGCTGACTTGGTCGCCTTGTGGCAGGAAGCGCAGGGGACCACGCGGTGCTTGCCCTCGAGCGGGTACCGGGCCGTGCTGTGCTGAGCCACCGAAAAGGTCGCTGGGGCAAAGCCCTCCACCCGATGGCAGGCCGCACAATCGACGACCGCCCCGGCGAGCGTGGCCTCGCCAGCGTGCCGGTCGGCATGACAGGAGGCACAGCTCGTGGAGACGGGCCGGGGTGTGGCCATATCGCGCCCATGACACGCGTCGCAGCCCACCTGGCGATGTTTGCCGAGGAGGGGGTAGCGAGTCAGCGTGTGGTTGAAGCCGCGACGGTCCAGCACATCAAACCCCTGGGTCACGTGACAGTCACTGCATTTCGACGAGAGCCGCCCCTTGTGGGGATCGGCGTGGCAACTCGAGCATTCGGCGTACGGCAGGGGGCGGTAGAGCGCGTTCCGCTTCCCCGTGGCATCCGGTGTAATACGGAGTGTCGGCGCGAGGTGACATTTGTTGCACGCCACCTCCGCATGGGCGCCGGTTAGTTGATATCGGGCACTCACATGGTCGAATTTCGTGGCCGGATCCCATTGAGCCGCCGTGTGGCACTTCTCGCACTTCGGCCCCAGCGACTTCTGGTGCGGGTCGTCCTTGGCATGACACGAAGCGCATGCCGTCCCCAACCCCATCCACCCAGGCGACCCCTTCCTGGGCGAGATCAGCGCGGCGGGATCGGTCCGGTACTGGGCCACGTGACACTTGGCGCAGGCGAGCGGCGCGTGCTTTCCCTCCAGCTCCCAACCGGCACCGCGGTGATCAAAGCGGTCGCGCCCCCCGGCCGGCCAGGCGATCATCGCGAACTCGCGCCCGGCATGATCAGGGTGGCACGACGCGCAGCTCTTCCCCGACGTCTTCGCCTCGCGGGCGTGATAGCCTCGTCCCTGCGAGACCAGCAGCGTCACTTCCTTGTGGCAACTCAGGCAGAGTCGCGGCATCGCGTCCTTGGAGGGACCGTGACACTGGGAGCACTTGGTTGCCCCCTCGAGAGCCTGGTGGGCTCGGGCCAACGGCCCCGGCGAGATCTGCGCCGCCACTAGCCGCGGCAGCAGCAGGACGACGAGTCCCAGCCACCGCATCCCGCGCAATCAGCTCACCTGCTCGACATCGCGAGGGATCGGCACATCCTTCTGCACGATCCGCACACCGATCTGTTCAAGGAACGCGAACGGCGCATCGCCGCCGATCCGGACGACCACGTCGTCATTCGGCAGAATCATCGGGCCAGATGGCCCTTCGAGGATCGCCACGTCGGCGCGGACCTCGCGCAATTGGGTCTCCAGGAGCAAGGTGATCCGGCCCGCGGCGACCGCCCGATCCAGCTTCTCCTGATTGCGCGGCTTGATCCGCGGGAACGACGCGTTGCGATAGGAGAGTTGCACCGTCGTACCCTCTTGATTGCCAAGGCCGACGGCCGATTCGATGGCGCTGTCGCCACCACCGACCACCAGCACGCGCCGACCCGCGAACTGCTCCATCTCGACGATCTCGTACACGACCTTGCTCAGCTCCTCGCCGATCACGCCGAGTTTCCGAGGCGACCCGCGGCGACCCATCGCGAGGACCACGCGGCGGGTCCGATACACCGCGGCCGAAGTCTCGACCCGAAAGAGCGTCCCCTCGGCCGTGACCTTCAACACGCGTTCACCGGTCCGGACCTGCAGCCCGCTGCTCGCGACGATGCTCTCCCACGCGCGCAGCAGCGACTCCTTGGATGTGTCCGCGACCCAGAGGTTGCCATACAGCGGCATCTGGATCGGCTCGGCCAGCAGCAACTTGTGGCGAGGATATTTCCGCACGCTCTCCGACAGGGAGCCCTGTTCCACCATCACGTATTTGAGTCCGCTGCGGATTGCCTCGACGCCGGCGCTCAAGCCGGCTGGTCCGCTGCCGACGATCAGCACATCCACCGCGTCGCGTTCGTCGGCGGTCGCCGGGGACAGCGTCGCGGCGATGTGCTCGACGGCCAGGCATCCCTCATTCACCGCATTCTTGATCAACCCGCGCCCACCGAGCTCGCCCACGATGAACAGACCGGGGAGATTGCTCTCGAAGTTGGCATCGACCAACGGCACGGAGACCCGGTTCACCGCCGCGCCGGTCGTGACCAGAATTCCGCCGACCGGGCAGGCCGCCACGCATTCGCCGTGGCCCTTGCAGAGGGCGTCATCCACGACGGCGAGCTTCTTGTGCATGGTGATCGCGCCCGGCTCCGGGCAGGCGTCCACGCAGGTTCCGCAGCCGACGCAGATATCGGCCCGGACCATCGCCTTCGGCTCCCCGCTCCCGGCCGCGAGTTCCCCCTCCACGACCGGCGCCGAGACCAATTCGTAGGCCTGCTGTGGTGCCCCGCACTGACGGCAGCGCATCGCGCCGACATGGAGCGCCGTGCCGCACCGCGGACAGTTCGGCATCATCGCTGAGCCGCCGCCGGCCTTCGCCGTCGCCCGCAGGTGCGTGCGGATGGCGAGCCCGGTGATCAGGACGAAGGCGAGGAGCGTCGCGAGCGTTTCCACGCGCCTGGCCTAGTACCGCACCACGCCAACGGCGAGGACGACCACGATATGGATGATGACGGCGACCATCGCCGTCACGGCGAAGGGACGATGCGCCACGTGCCAGAAGCGGAAGACCCGGTGGGTCGCCTCGAGCATGCGCGACTGCTGTTCCAGCGACATTTCCTGCGAGGCAAGGCGTACCGCCTCGCCGAGGGCCGCCTTGCTCAGCGGCCGCCCCGCCGGCGCGACCCCCGCCCAGCGCCGCTGCAATTCCGAGGTGCGGCGCCACCGCGTGAGATCATCGGCGATCAGCCGCAGGAAGATCTTGCCGAGGCTCTGTTCGGCCTCCACCGGTGCGCCGACGGCCAACGTCCGTTCGACGACGTCGACGCCGAGGCCGGTGGTTTCGGCGAGTTCCCCAATCAACTCGCGCCGACGACCAGCCACTTCTTCACGGGTCAGTTCGACGCCGTTGCGGGCGCGCGGAATCCGGACATAGAGGTAGCGACCAATGACACCGCTGGCGATCACGATCATCATCGAAAGCAAGCCGAGGCCGATGAGGCCGTCGGCGCGCCAGGTCGCATGGATGGCCAGCAGCAACGGCATAGCCAACGCGGTCGCGACATGGACGTCCATCCATTTGCCGAGGGAACCGAGGAAGGCAAGCCGCTTGTACTTCTTGCGGAGTGGGTAGAGCCAGAGAAAAATGAAGATCGCCACCGCCACCATCCCGGCGGTCAGGCCGACGGTCCCGGACGGCCGGAGCATGGCATGCCACGGATGCCGCACCCGTTGGGCCATCGGCTCCAGATAATAGGGCGCTCCGATCAGGTTCACGGCCACGAGCGGCAATGCCACACCAAAGGTCCACGCCCAGAGCTTCCAGCGACCCCGTCGGGCGGCTGCCGTCGCCAGCGCCTTCGGTGTCGGCCGGACCGCGCCGCTGGGCGCGGCATCGACGGCTGTCGATACTTGAGGCGCCCGCACCAATTCAGGCTGGGGAGGCGCTTCAAACGCTGGCTGCAGACGGCGTGCGGGTTCGGTCATCCCTTTCCTCAGGTCGTGCCATTGCTCGGCAGGTGGTTCACCGGGAGGAGGTTATCCGGTCTGTTACGGATTCGGCAACCCGCAAGTATCGGAATTGGTGTGCATTCTTTGTACACTTATTCGTGATGCAGTTTGCGGACCGAAGTTCGGGTGACGCACTGAATGATTCAGACCTATCACTTGATGTGGCGGAGACCGAATGCACCAGTCATCCTCAATCCCTTGTCCCCACTGCGGCACCATGTCCACCGGAAAATTCTGCGAGAGTTGCGGCATGCCGATCGCCGAATCCGCGTGTCGGACATGCGGCACGATCGCCGGGCCGGGGACAATGTTCTGCGCGAATTGTGGGACGAGTGTTGGTGGTGACGCACCACTCCGGCAGGACGACACAACGCAGGCTGTTCCATCACGCCGGATGCCCGGCTGGGCGATTCCGGCGATGATCGCCGTCGTGGCCGTGGCAGCGCTGAGCTGGGCCGCCACGCGCCCGAGTGCGACCGTCACCACCGGAGGGACGACCACGCCGAGCGGTACCGTGGCCTCCGACGGCACCCCGCCCGATCTCTCCAAACTCAGTCCCCAAGAGCAATTCCTGCGATTGGCCGATCGCATCGAGGCGTCAGTCCAGTCGGGGGACACGGCCACCGTGGTCCGTTTTTTCCCGATGATGGAGCAGGCCTTTACCAATCTGCCCACCGCCGATCGCAATGTCGACCTGCGCTTTCACTTGGCGCTGTTGCGCGCGCAGGTGGGCCACTTCCCTGGCGCGGTCGCGCAGATCGACACGATCGTGATCGGCGCGAAGAGCCACCTCTTCGTCGACTATCTCCGCGCGTTGATAGCGGACTATCAGGGCAATGCCGCCGCTGGCCGCACTGCCCGACTCGCCTTCCGCCAACACTTCGATGCCGAGATTGCCCTGAAGCGACCCGAATACTTCCAGCACCGCGCCCTGCTCGACGAGTTCCTGAAGACTACCCCGACCAAGTAGCCCGAAATACGGCGACCACCCCCGCAGGCGTCAATTGCCGACTGTAATAAATATTGACACTTTTTCGGGCCTGACGAGAGAGAAATATCATCAGGCCCGGCGTCATCCCCTCCGCAGCATCACGGACCAACTCCCCCTCACCCCTCACCCCTCTCCCCTCACCCCTCTCCAGATGTACCCTTCAGGATGATCTCTGCCCGCGACGCTCTTGCCCGCCTCCAGGCGGGGAACCTCCGCTTCAACAGCAACGTCATTGGCGGAGCGCCTGTTCTCCACCAGGCCCGCCGGGCCGAATTGACCGAGAGTCAGGAGCCGTTCGCCATCATCCTCGGCTGTGCGGACTCCCGGGTCCCCGCCGAAATCGTCTTCGATCAGGGACTCGGCGACCTCTTCGTGATCCGGGTGGCGGGCAACATCGTCGCCCCCTCGCTGGTCGGCAGCGTCGAGTTCGCCGCCGAGCGCTTTCACACCCGGCTGGTCGTCGTGTTGGGGCATTCACAGTGCGGGGTGATCCTGTCGACGATCGAGGAACTCCTCCACCCGTCCCCGAGCTCGGCCCACTCGCGGAACCTCCGGGCGATCGTGGACCGGGTCCGGCCGGCGGTGGAGACCCTGCTGCACACGCCGCTCGCCCACGACTATGACGCGTTGGTAGCGGAGGCGGGCCGGGCCAACATCCGTGCCTCCGCCAACCAGTTGCGTCATGGCTCGGAGATCCTCGAACAGCTCATTCGCGATGACGGCCTGCTGGTGGTGGGCGCGGAGTACTCACTCGAGACCGGCGTCGTCACCTTCTTCGATGGCATGCCATCATGAGCCGACGGACCAGCTCGCTGGCCCCCGCTCGCCCCGCGGCTGAAGGCGGCGCGCTTCCTGGCGAGGGGTGTGGCGCTGGCCTCTGATGGAGATGGGGGAAATACGACCGGGGACCGATCGCCCAAACCTGCCGGACGGTGGTCCCCGCTTTCCTGTTGCAGACGGTCGTCGTGCTGGGCGTCGCCGTGGTCGGGCGACTGGTGCTCAAGCTCAAGCTGGACTGAAGGTTAGCCCTTCCGACCGCTGGCCGGATCGCCACGATCGGCGACGATGCCGGGCTCACTGCCCATGTGCTCTTCAAGCCACGCCAAGAGTTGACGGTCGATGTCTGCCTCCGCCTGATCGGCCAGCTCAGGCATGACGGTCCAGCGCTTCCCGGCGGCCATCAGCGCCCACGTAGGGGGCACTTCGGGGTGACCACGCGACGGATTGGCCCGCTGGCCCTCGCAGGTGACGAAATGGTACTCACGTTCGCCGAGGGTCAGGCGACGCTGCAGGGTCTTGTAGGCGCTCATGCTCACTCACTCGGCCGGGGACAAAGGACGGCAAAGTGGCCGCAGGGGAAATCTAAGCGGGAGTACCGGGAATCGAGCCTCCGGTCGCAGATCGGCCCGCCCCACGCTGGCGCGTTCTTCGGGGCCGGACTTATTCTTTACCCCTCTACTCCCTCCGGCCTGAGGCCTCCAGCTTGGCCGATACGACCCTCGAACGACTGCAAACCCACCTCGCCGACCGCTACGCGTTCGACCGAGAGCTTGGCCGTGGCGGTATGGCCACGGTCTTTCTGGCCCTGGACATCAAGCACGACCGCAAGGTGGCCGTCAAAGTGCTGCACCCGGACCTTTCGGCCTCGATCGGCGGCGAGCGCTTCGAGCGCGAGATCCGGGTCGCCGGCCGCCTGCAGCACCCGCACATCCTCGGGATGTACGACTCGGGCGTCTCCGATGGCCTCCTCTATTACGTCATGCCGTTCGTCGAGGGGGAGTCGCTCCGCGACCGCCTCGATCGCGAGGGCCAGCTCTCCGTCGAGGACGCGCTCCAGATCACGCTGGAGGTCGCCGACGCGCTCGAGTACGCCCACAAGCAGCAGGTCATTCACCGCGACATCAAGCCGGAAAACGTCCTGCTCAGCGGCGGCCACGCACTGGTGGCCGACTTCGGTATCGCGCGCGCGGTCGAGGATGGCGCTCAGCAGCTGACGCAGACCGGAATGGCGCTCGGCACGCCGACCTATATGGCGCCGGAACAGGGGATGGGTGAGAAGGTCGGTGTGACCGCCGACATCTACTCGCTCGGCTGCATGCTGTTCGAGATGCTCGCCGGCGAGCCGCCCTTCAGTGGCAAGAACGCCTCGGCGATCCTCGCGAAGCATGTGATGGAGCAGGTCCCGTCCCTCCGGATCATCCGCCAGTCGGTGCCAGAAGACGTCGAGTACGCGATCTTCTGCGCGCTCGGCAAGTCGCCGGCCGACCGCCCGCAGAGTGCCGCGGCCTTCGCCGCCATGCTCGTCGCCGCGCCGATGCCGGCTGGTGCGACCTCGACCCGCATGATGACGATGCGGCACACCACCGCGCGCCGCACCACCAGCGGGATGACCTCGGCGTTCGGTGTGGCCGCCCCGATGCCGGTGCCGCTCTGGAAGCGGCCGCTGGTGCTCGTCGGTCTCCTGCTGGTGCTCGCAGCGGGCGGGTTCGGTGCCTACAAGCTCGGTCTCGTCGGCACCAAGCCCCCGGCGCTGGCCGACACCGGCGGCCTCTCGAAAAAGCGCATCGCCGTGCTCTATTTCCAGAGCTTGAGCGGCGGCGATTCCCTCTCGGCGCTCGCCGATGGGCTCACCGAAGCGCTCATCGAAAATCTGAATACCGTGCCGAGCCTCGCGGTCATCTCGGCCGGCGGTGTCGGCCAGTACCGCGGCAACGACTCGATTCCGCCGGAAGAGATCGGCACGTCGCTGAACGCCGGCACGCTGGTGAAGGGGACGCTCGAGAAGCAGGGCGACAAGATCAAGGTCTCGGTCCGACTGATTGATGGCAATTCGGGCAGTGACTTCGGCGACCGAAAGAGCTTCCTCGTCGAGGGCCGCAACTTTGCCGCGGCGCGCGACTCGACTGCCCGCGAGGTCGCGACGCTGATCCAGGAAGGGATCGGCCTCGAGGTGCTGCTGAAGCAGCAGCGCCAGGGCACCTCGAACAATGACGCCTGGCTGCTGGTGCAGCGGGCCGAGCGGCTCCGGAAGACGGCGGCAGCTACGAAGGGCGATAGTGCGCTCTTGATCCGCGCGCAGGCCGACACCCTCCTCGCGCAGGCCGAGTCACTCGACCCAAAGTGGCCCGACCCGATCATCGCGCGGGCCCGATTGGCGTACGAAACATCACGCCGGAGCCCCGACCCGATCGAGGCCAAGGCCCCGATCGATGCAGGGCTGGCGCACATCAACCGTGCCCTGGCCTTGCAACCACAGGATGCCAACGCGCTGGAGTTGCGCGGCAACCTGCAGTACTGGCGCTACCTGGTGAAGGTCGACGCCGAGAAGGAGAAGATCGAGGCCCTGCTGATGCAGGCGCGCGCCGATCTGGAGAAGGCGACCGAACTCAACCCGAATCAGGCTGGGGCGTGGGCGTCGCTGTCGCACCTCTACTACTTCATTCCGGAAGTACCGCCGATCGACATCTACAAGGCGGCCGACAAGGCATGGGAGGCCGACGCCTTCCTTGCCAACGCGCAGACCGTCTTGAACCGACTGATCCTCTCCTCGTACGACGTCGAGGATTTCGTGAACGCAAAGCGGTGGTGCGACGAGATGCAGCGCCGGTACCCCGCCTCGGCCCAGGCACCGCGGTGCCAACTGTATCTCGAGACGGCGAAGAAGAAGGAGTGGGACGTCGCGTTGGCGTGGAAGCTCGCCGACTCGATCACGGCGCTGGCGCCGAAGCCGTCCCAGCAATTCGAACGCTTCAAGAGCGACCTGCTGGTGGCAGCGGTCCTCGCCCGCGCCGGACTCGGCGACAGCGCCAAGCAGGTGGTCAATCGGTCGCGTGGTAATCCTGAGATCGACCCGAACCTTGAGTTGCCGCAATACGCCGCCTTCGTCGACGGGCTTCGGGGCGACACGACGGCGGCCCTGGCCGACCTGAAGGTCTTCATCTCCAAGAGCGACGACCGCCGGAAGGCCATGGCAGCCTACCCTGGCTGGTGGTACCGACCGATCGCCGAAGCACCCGGCTTCAAGAAGCTGCTGGTCAACTAGCCGTCGCGGACCCTCAGCGCCGTTCGACGCCCCACCCTGCCCCGGGTGGGGCGTTTGGCGTTCGCCCGCGAGAAAACGACCCGTCGTCGCTGGCCTACAGGGGTGTGACATTTGTGCAACAGCATTGCGGGTCCGCTCGCTGTGGCGTATATCAATCGTGATAGGGAGTGGTAGGGTGACGCGCAGGCACCACGGAGGTGTCGAGCATTCCTTGCCATCCTCCCACTGATTTTCCTCCGGAGGCACTGTGCGCCGTTCCCCCTGGTTGCCGGTTGCAACGATCGTGTTGCTGGCGTCGGCCTGCACCGATTCGACCTCGGTGACTGATCTGCCCGAGCAGCGCCGTCCGCTGGCCGCGGGCATGGCCGGATGCACCTTTGATCCCGTGGGGATCCAGAGCCAGCTCTCGGCCAGCTTCTCCGGAGCCTCGCTGACGGGCGGCGCGAACGCGACGTGGAACGCGCTGGTCGCCGCCAACAACGCCAACAATCCGACACTCGCGACGGCGAAGGCGTTCGAACTCGCCGGCTTCATGCTGCGCCAGGATTCGCTGGGACTGGTCGCGCTCGCGCCGGATGCGATCGCGTCCCTGTTGAATCAGGTGTTCTGCGCCGTGGGGATCGAAGCCGGAGTGAGCAATCCTCGGGAGACGTGGATCGTGCGCGTCGGCGATCCGGTGGTCACGATGGCCACCCAAGATCGGCAGTCGGGCGCCCAGTTCCCGCCGGATGCTGTGGTCGAGAATACCATCGTGACGGTCAAGCGGCTGTCCGACCCGAATGCGGTGCAGACGCCACTGGACAAGTACCCGTTCATCTACGACTGGTCGGTATCGCCAACCCAGACGCTCAAGCCCGGGACGAAGGCGATTGTCGGGGTCTGTCCGAATCCCGCCGCGCTCACTGGCGTCCCCACCGGCGAACTTGACGCGTTGCTCGCGCGGCTCGTCCTCGGCCATCAAGCCGGGCCGAACAACTTTGAGGTGCTCGCCCGGGTGCCTGTGCCGACCGAACTGGGACTCGCGTGCGGGACGGTTACCACGTCGGGAATGCCGTCAGGGTGGGGCGGCCGGGTACTCAACACCTTGGCGAGCATGGTGCTGCCGGCACCGCTGGCGGCCGCGCGGGCCGGCTCGGGCGGCATCGGTGGCGCGACCAGTGAGTTCTCACCGTTCGAGCCGGTCGACCCGCAGTTGTTTGCCTCGGGTGGCGTGGGTGGGTCGACGAGTGAATTTGTCCGGGACGCCCTGCTGGTCAGCACCATCGACGGCACCGTCGGCACGACTCGCGGCGGAGCGGGCCTGCCCAGCGTCACGGTCAAGACGCGGCTCGGGACGCCGATTCCTGGTGTCATCGCCACTTGGGTGGCCGCCCCCTCCACGGTGGCGCCGTACAACGCGACGCCAGGCAACGCCTCCGTCTGCGGCGCAGATGCCGCCACGAACGCCGCCGGCACCGCGGCGGTCAGTTGCATCAACTTCGGCACGACGGCATTGCTCCGCACGGCCTACACGAAGCTCACCGCGGTCCTGATGCCACCCTCGAATCTTGACCCCGAGGTGATCGAGTTTGTCCCTGAGGTGCCGAGCTGGCTGATCGCCTCGTACGGGGCGAGTACGTTGGTCTTTACCCAGCCATCGGTCGGGACCTTCCTAGCGGGTGCGGCGATCCCGGCGCGGGTTGAAATTCGCTCGGATCTAGGCGCGGTCGTGTCGACCGTGACGACGCCGGTGACGCTCTCGCTCAACAAGAACAGCTTCCAGGGCGGTGCCACCACGAAGGTGGCCACAGCCGTCAACGGGGTGGCCACCTTCAGTAGCACGATCGTGGACGCGGCGACCGGCTACCGCTTCGCCGCCGCGGCGACACTGGGCAATGCGGGCATCGTCTCGAGCACGACGGGGAGCACCCTCTTCGAGGTCCTGGCCAGCAGCGCCTTGCGGCTGGTGGTCGTCGGCCCGACCGAGTACGGCAAGGTGGCGACTGGTGCCGTTGACCCGACGCCAACCGTGCGAGTGACCGACGAGTTCAACAATCCGAAGAGCGGCGTCCCGATCTTCTGGACGCAAGGCGGCGCGACGGGCGCCACTGTGAATGGATCACCGTTGCCGATCATGACCCCCACCGGCACCGATGGCGCTGCGTCGGCCACGTGGGTGCCGGGTGAAGGGGAGAACCAACTGCGCGCATCACTGCAGACCGCCCCCGGCGGGACGGAGCTCTTTTACAGCGCGACGCGGAACTCGAGCTACGCCACGATCAACAGCTGTTCACCGGGCGCGGCGCGCGACGATATCGCCACGAACTACATCACCATCCCGGGTCCGGTGGGTGGCAGCGGGTTGATTCGGTCGATCGGCCTCTACCTCGCCGCCGAGACCCGAGCCGGACAAATCGGTCCGATCGGCTACCCGCTCACGCTGGTGGCCGAGCGGGTGGTGAGAAACGCCGCGACCGGCGCGCAGCAGACGCAGTCGTTCAGCGCCTCGGCCGCTGCGTTCCTCGGCGGTGACAATGGCGTGATCGGTGGCGCCGATCGTCTGGTCACCTTCCAATTCCAGATCGACCCGTTGCCGAATGCCCAGTTGGTGACGCGGAACCGGCAGCCCGAGCTGGTGCTCCGCTTCCAGTTGCCAACCGGCGGCTACGGGACGCGCATCACCTTCAATGGCGGTCCCTGCGCGCCTGGCAGGAACTGCTCGCCGCCGCCGGGATGCAGCGCCACGCAATCGGTGCTGCCCTTCCCCAACGCGACGATCTTCCGCAAGAGTGTCGCGATCATCGTGCGCGGCCGATTCACGGACGAGGAAGAGGATCGCCGACTCGGCCGCTCGCGCTGAGCCGCGGCCGCACGCCCGTCAGACCTTCACCACCGACGCGGACCAGCCTGCCTGGTCCGCGTCGCTTTTATGCATGCTGCCAACGTGGACGATGAGCTCGCTGCCGGTGTGGGTGATCGAGAAGCGATCCATGTTGCGTGTCGCACGCCCGGCGATGAACGTGCCGTCGGGCTGGTAGCGCGACTTGTGCTTGGGGCACTGGAACTCGTTCTTCCCGTCGGTCCACCGCAGCGCCGTGCGCTGGTGCGGGCAGGAAAGGTTGAACGCCCAGACGCTCTTCTGCCAGCGCACCAGGATGACCTCGTTCACCTTGTCGATCTGCACCCCGTCCACGGTCGGCACGGGATAGGTGGGGTCGGCACCAATGCGGCCACTGGCCGTGACATCGCGCGGCCGCATCGCCGCGGCGAGCTCGGCGGGGATACCAGCTACCAGCAGGGCACCCATCGCCGCCAGGCCAATCTCCTTCAGGAACTCCCGGCGAGGCCGGGTCAGTTCGCAGCCTTCGCAGGCGGCGTCCTCGTCATGCGCACGACGATCGATCACAACAACCTCACGGACGGGGAGAGGAACTCCAGATACAACAGCGAGCGCGCCATCATGCCGCGTTGACCAACACCACCCCGACGACGGCGGTGCTGACCCAGAGGATGAGGGAGAGCCAACTCGCGAGGCGCAATCGACCCCAGTGCGCATCGGTTGGCTCCCGTCGGAGCAGCACCTCGGCACGGAGCATGACGAGGCCGTTCACCGCGAGGAGGAGCACCAGACCGAGCTTCACCAGAAAGGCCGGCGACGCCGAGAAGGTCTCGACGTCCGAGGCCGCGAGGGCGATCCCGCTGAGGACGAGCGCGACCAATCCGAGCTTCACCGGCACGTGGGTCTGCTGCAGTTCGTCCAGCATCGCGTTGCGGTGGCTGCTCTCGCGGCGAATGGCGCGCAGCGTCAGCCGATCCGCCGCGACGGCGATGCCGCCACCGACCAGCATCGCCACCACGTGCACCGAGGTCACCACGATCTCGGTGAGTCGGGAATCACTGTAGAACGCCTGCCAGGGCGCGCACCAGCGCGTCAGCGTCTCGATCAGTGTGGCGAGCATCAATCCTTCCAGAGCCACATCATGACCGTCGATGCCGTGGCGAGGCTCATCGAGGCGATCGCCCTGGTGCGGTGGGTCCGTGCTCCCGCATTCGACTCTCGGGCCCCTTCGGCAGCGGCCGCGGTCCAGAGGAAACCGGCATCGGCGGCAAGCATGGTGATCGCGTGCATCCACCGACGGGTTCGACCGGACGGATCCTTGCGCGACGCATACAGGTTGAGGCCGCCGGTGATGGTATTGACCGTGAAGAGGACGCCCAGTCCCGCGGCCACGGCGGAGTGTGCGCCACGGGCACTTGACCGACTGCCCCCATCCTCGCCGCCCTGATTCACACCATTACGCTGATCGCGCAGCAGTTTCTCGCCGAGAAAGTACTCGCCGATGAACAGCGGGATCTCGGCCACGCTGGCGAGCTGATGAATCTTGAGCCGCACGCCGTAGGCATCGCTGTACTCGATGGCCTTGAGCCGACCGGTATCGGCCGGTGCCTGCTGCACCCCGACGGCCAGCGAGGCCACGCAGGCGCCGCAGCCAGCGGTGTTCGACGGCGATGGTGCGGGAACGAGTTGTTGCGCGGGGAGCGGCATGGTGCTGCCGAGCGATACCGCGAAGACAAGCATTGCAAACCTGCGCATGGACGACTCCGACGAAGCATCAGGGTGAACCAGGGATCGAGCGCGAACCATCACCACGGCACTCCATGCAATCACTACAAAAGACGCCCGTTCGGCAACGCCAGACACGCCCATGCAATGGGGATCGCTGCGATCGGATTAACCCGTCCCTCCGGGGCCCCGTGGTGTGCGCCAATGGACGCAGCAGGACTCGCACCGTCAGACTGTCTGGACCTTCCGCGCCGTGGGCATCGCCGCTTGACAACCACCTGCGTCTGCGGGAGCTTCCCACAGCTCGTGGACCACCGAGTCAGTGCCTGGCGCCATGTCCGGTGACCGTTTGCCACCAGCATGCCATGAAGGAGACGTCCACGAGCACCCCCGCCATGCCTGACAGCGACCGACTGGAGCAACTGGTACTGGCTGGGCTCGCCCTGACCTCGGAGGCGTCGCTCGACGGGGTGCTGCGCCGCGTCGTCGCCATCGCCGCGGAGGTGATCGGTGCGAGCTATACCGCGATTGGCATCCTCGCGCCGGATGGCCATCACCTTGAGCGATTCGTCACCCACGGGGTCAGCGAGGCCGAGCAGGCGGCGATGGGCCCACCCCCGTCTGGGCATGGCGTCCTGGGCCTGATCCTGCGGGAGGGACGCCCGATCCGGCTTCCCGATCTCGCGCGACACCCCGACTCCTGCGGATTCCCGCCGCATCACCCGCCGATGCACTCGCTGCTGGGCGTCCCGATCATCGGACGGCGCGGAGTGGTCGGGAACCTCTACCTGACCGAGAAGCTCGGCCAGGCCGTATTCAGCGACGAGGACGAGCACGTCGCCGTGTTGCTCGCCGCGATGTCGGCCGCCGCGGTCGAGAACGCGCGATTGCACGAGGAGAGCGCCCAACTGCTGGTCGAGGTGCATCAGCTCCAGCGCGCCCGTGAGCGGTTCTTCGCGATGGTCAACCATGAACTGCGCAACGCCCTGACCGCCGTCTACGGTTGGTCCGAGCTGCTGGTCCGCAAGCAGGATCGCGCGACGGCCCCGCGGGCGGCCTTCGAGGTGTATGATGCCGCCCAGCAGGCCATCGACCTGATCAGCGACCTCCTCGACCTGAGCCGCCTGGATGAAGATCGCCTCAAGCCCGTCGTGCGGCGCGTTGATGCCGTCGCGCTGGCGCAACGCGCAACCTCGCGGGCCACGCCCGCCGCGAACGTCAAGCGGATCCGCCTCGAACTGGTGCTGGCCGATGGCCTGCCAACGATCGAGACCGATGCCAGTCGTGTGGAGCAGATTTTGATGAACCTGCTCACCAACGCCATCAAGTACAGCCCCGCCGGTACCACCGTGCGACTCTCGGTGCGCCGGGAAGGGGGGATGGTCCGCTATCTGGTGGAAGACGAGGGGCCCGGCATCCGCGAGGCGGAGGTCGAGCAGATTTTCGACGTCTACGTGACCACGGCGGAAGGGGAGAAGCAGGGCGTGGGACTCGGCCTGCCGTTGTCTCGCCGACTGGCCCGCCTCCTGGGTGGTGACCTCTCCGCCGTGCCCCGGGCTGGGGCTGGGCTCTTCCACCTTGATCTCCCGATTGCCCGGACGTCCCCTTGAACTGGAGCGGTGACCAATGAAGTTGCTGGTCGTGGAGGACGAGCGCAAAGTCGCCTCCTTCATCAAGCACGGGCTGGAGGAGGAGGGACATTCGGTTGATGTCGCCGTCGACGGCGAGGAGGCCACGTTGCTCGCCCACGTGGGCGACTACGACGCGATCCTCCTCGATGTCATGCTCCCGAAGAAGAACGGCTTCCAGGTGGTGCTTGAATTGCGCCGCGAAGGCCGAACGACGCCAATCCTGATGCTCACCTCGCGGGACGCCCCGGAGGACGTGATCCACGGGCTCGATGCCGGCGCGGACGATTACCTCGCGAAGCCCTTTCGCTTCGACGAGTTGCTCGCGCGCCTACGGGCACTGACTCGGCGCGGCGGGGCGCAGCGGCTCGACACCCTGCAATACGACGTGGTAGCGATGGATCGCCTGCAGCATCGGGCGACCGTCCACGGGGCGCTGCTCGAGCTCACCCCGAAAGAGTTCCAGTTGCTGGAGTTCTTTCTGTTGCATGCCGAGCAGGTGATCCGCCGGACCACCCTCCTGGAGAAGGTGTGGGACATGCATTTTGACCCCGAAAGCAACGTCGTTGATGTCCACGTGGGTAACTTGCGGCGCAAACTGAACAGCGCGGCCGGTGTGCCACTGTTGCAGACGTTGCGCGGCGTTGGCTTCCTGCTCCGCCGCGAGCACGCGGCACCCTGACGACGCCCGACCATCCCCGCGGAACCTCATGACCCCCATCACATCAGCCCAACCGAATCGACGCCGCTTCCTCCGACGCCAACTGCTGCATTCCGCCGTGTCGTTTGCCGTGCTCGCCATCTCGCTCCTGATCGGGATGGTGGGGTACCGCTACTTCGAGCAGATGCCGTGGCGCGATGCCTTCCTGAACAGCGCGATGCTGCTGGGCGGGATGGGGCCGATCGCCACGGAGCTCACGGAGCCGGGCAAACTCTTCGCCGGCTTCTACGCGCTCTACTGCGGGTTGGTGGTGATCGCGGTGACGGGCCTGCTCCTCGCCCCGAGCGTGCACCACCTGATGAAGAAGGTGGATTGGGAGGACCGCGATACCTGACGGTATCTTCCAGCCATCCCCGTTCCACATCCAGGCTCTTCCCGAGGCTTCCGTGCGCCACCTGTTCCGTGTGTCCTCCCTCTTCGCGCTGACCGCTCTCCTCCCCGCCCTCGCGGGTGCTCAACAGCGGCCTGCCGCCATCGACACCACCGCCTGGCGCGGCCTCGAATGGCGGATGCTCGGCCCGGCGCACACGGGGCGGATGACCTCGGTCGTCGGCTCCGTGCAGCGGCCCGAGGAGTATTACGTCGGCACCACGGGTGGGGGCGTCTGGAAGACAGCTGACGGCGGCAAGAGCTGGAACCCAACCACCGACGCCTACTTCGGCGGGACGATCGGCGCCGTCGACCTCTTCCGCGGCAATCCCGACATCGTCTGGGCCGGCGGCGGCGAGACGCCGATTCGTGGCAACGTCTCCCACGGCGATGGCGTCTGGAAGTCGCTCGACGCTGGCAAGACGTGGAGCGACATGGGGCTCCGCGAGACGCAGTACATCTCGCGGATCGTGACCCACCCGACCGACCCGAACATCGCCTATGTCGGTGCCCTCGGGCACGTCTTCGGACCGAACCGGGAGCGCGGCGTCTACCGCACCAAGGATGGCGGGAAGAGCTGGCAGCAGATCCTCTTCAAGAATGACTCGACCGGCGTCGCCGACCTCGCGATGGACCCGAGCAACCCGAACATTCTCTACGCTGGCTTCTGGCAGGCCGGTCGGACGCCGTGGATGCTGGTGAGCGGCGGCGCCGGCAGCGGCCTCTGGAAGACCACCGACGGCGGTGACCACTGGACCGAACTGACTCGCACCCCAGGGCTGCCATCGGGCATCTGGGGCAATATCGGCATCGCGGTGTCGCCGGCGAATCCGAAGCGGATCTGGGCGATCATCGAAGCGGAGGCAGGCGGCGTCTATCGTTCCGACGATGCGGGGGCGACCTGGCAGTACCTCAACAGCGACCGCAACCTGCGCCAGCGCGCCTGGTATTACACCAAGCTGACCGCCGACCCGAAGGACAGCAACACCGTCTATGCCGGCAATGTCGGCGGCTACATCTCGAAAGATGGTGGCAAGACTTTTCAGAGCGGCCTCGGCAACGGCGATACCCACCAGTACTGGATCGACCCCACCAACCCGGCGCGGATCGCGGTCGCCGGTGACCCGGGCATCGTGATCTCGCTGGCCGGCGTGCAGACCCGTGCCAACATCCCGACGGGCCAGTACTACCACGTCCACCTGACCAACGCGTCGCCGTACGACGTCTGCGGCGCGGAACAGGATGGTGGGGTCGACTGCTTCCCGATCCGCGCGGCAGGTGGCGGCGGACGCGGCTTCGGCGGCGGCGGTAGCGCAGCTCCGGGTGGTGGACGCGGCGCGGCCGGCGCGGCCGGCGCGGCCGGCGCGGCCGGTGCGGCCGGTGCGGCCGGCGCGGCGCCCGCCGTGCCCGCCAGCCAGTACACGTTCACCACGCGCTACGGTGGTGCCGGCGGCGAGT
>JBBQJU010000004.1:0-31840 GCA_038326215.1 Gemmatimonadales bacterium
AAGCAGGCCAAGGCGGAACAACTCGGCATCTCGATCATCGACGAAGCCGAGCTCTTGCGGCGGCTCACCTCCGACGCGTAGCTTCGCCACGCCATGTCGCTCTTCACGATCGCCCCCGCCTCGATCCACCGCCTCCGCCGGCGACTGCAGGATGCCGTGCCAGCGGCCGCCGCGGACATGCTGCAGGACGCGGGCTTCGCCTCAGGCGATGCCCTCGCCGAGCGGTGGCGCAACCGCGTCGCCGAACGTACCGGACTCGACGACGCGCGCCGGCTCGACCTGCGCTGGTTCGGGCCCCTGCTGGACGAACTCTGTGTCGAACTGGGGTGGGGATCGCTCTCGACCACGCCGCTCGGCGATCGGGCGCTCTTGCTGGAGGCGGGTGACTGGGCCGAGGCCGAGCCGGGCACCGCAGATCGCCCGGCGTGCCACTTCTCGTGCGGCTGCTTCGCCGCATTCCTCACGGTGCAAGCCGGCGCCCCCATCGCGGTGCTCGAAGTCGAATGTCGCTCGCACGGGGCCGAGGCCTGCCGCTTCGTTGCCGGCTCGGCGGCCACGCTGGCATCGGTCTATGATCTGCTCGCCGCCAGCCGCCCTTGGCATGAGGCCTTCAGCACCGACGAGCTTCCCGGCGCGCTGTTCGCGACCTGAGCGTCAGCCCCCCAGGTAACTCCGCAGGTCGGGGCGCATCACCAGCTCGCCGTCGACCACCACCTCGCGATCCCATGGCAACACGATCGCCTTCGTCGTCGCGAAGGCGTGGAAGTCCGCCGGCCATCGGCCGGTGCTGAACGAGACGGCGGTGCGTACCTCCGCGGGTCGGGACGCGCGCACGGCGTGGAGCGCGAGCTTCATCGTGTCGCCACTGTCGCAGGTCTCATCGACCAGCAAGACGCGCTTGCCGCGGATGGACGGCGGGGGGCCGATGAGCAATTCCGGCTCGGCGTCCTCCGTGGCCCGGGCGATGGTGATACTGGCATAGTCGCAGTGCAGGATCGTCGCGACGATCGCCGCCGGGATCACCCCGGCCTTCGCGATCCCCAGGATGATCTCCGGCTGGTACTCCCGGGCGACCTTGAGGGCCAGGGCGCGGCAGAGCTCCCCGAAGAAGGGCCAATCGACTTCCAGAATGTCGCGGCTGGGAGCAGGACGGGGACGGGGCATCGGATCCTCCGGGGTGTCGCGGCAGACGGACCGCTCTCGCCAAGCTAACACCAGTCGTCCGGGCCCGGGGATGCGCGTTGCCCCGGCCGTCGGCGCGGCCTAAGTTACCGGGATGCCTTCCCTTGCAAAGCGGCCCCCGCGGTGAGTTGGTGGAAGAAGATCCTGGCCGGTGACGGCGGGTCGATCACGCCCCAACGCCTCGACTACCTGAACGAGGGGCTCGCGCTCGAACGCCACGGCGATTTCGAGGGTGCGATCACCTCGTATCAACTGGCCCTGCGGGACGAGCCGGCCAACGTCAAGGTGCTCCAGTACATCGCGATCGCCCTGTCGCGCACCGGACGCCAGGAAGAAGCGATCCGCCACTACCGCCGCGCGCTCGAACTCCAGCCGGACCTCGCTGGCGCCCACTACGGCCTGGCGTTTCTGCTGCGACGCCGGGGGGACCATGCGCGTGCCGCCGAACATCTGCGCGCGTTCCTCTCGCGCCCCCCGCGCGACCCCGAGATGGCCCGGTGGGTCGATCACGCGCGCGTGGCACTCGCCGAGATCGACGCGGGCACCGACGACGAGGTGATCGCATGAGGGTCGTCGCGCTGCTGCTGATCGGAGGCCTCGCGGCGTGCTCGGCATTGCCGGTCGACGGCGACGGCGTCGTCGCGATCGAAGTGCGAACGTCGTCCCCCGTCTCCCTGCGACTCGGGCAGCAGGTCATGCTCCGAGCACGGGCCCTCAACCAGCAAGGCGACTCGGTGCCGAGCGTCATCCGCTGGTACACCGCCGACACAGCCCTGATCGTGCTCGACTCGCTCTCGGGGGTCCTGCAGGGACGCGTCGCCACCGGCAGTGCACGGGTCCAGGCCGCGGTTGGTACCCTCCGCTCTGACCCGATCGGGGTGACGCTGCTGCCGGCCCTGCCATGACGCCGGCCACGCTGAACGACCTCTTCTTCGAGGCGACCCGGCGCTTCGGGCAGCGCCCGGTCGCCATGCGCATCAAGCGGGACGGACGGTGGCGCTCGACCAGCTGGCCCACGCTCCATGCCCAGGTCCGGCAGGCCCACGCGGCGCTCCGCGAACTCGGGCTGGCGCCGGGGGATCGCGTCGGGATCCTGTCCGAGAATCGGCCGGAGTGGGCCATCACGGATTTCGGCTGCCTCGCCGCGCGCCTCGTCGATGTCCCGATCTACCCCACCCTCCCCGCCCGGCAGATGCAGTACATCCTGCATGACGCCGGCGTGCGGGTGCTCTTCGTGTCCTCGCTCGTCCAATTGGCGAAGATCCTCGAGATCCGCGCCGAGCTGCCGACGCTGCAGCAGGTCGTGCTCTTCGACGACGTGGCCCGACCCGAGGGCGTTGACTCCTTCGCGGAGTTCCTCGCGCGCGGCGCGGCGGCCGAGGCACGCTACCCGGAGTGGGAGGCGGAGGCTCGCCTGGCGCAGGCCGACGACCTCGCGACGCTCATCTACACCTCGGGCACGACGGGCAATCCGAAGGGCGTCATGCTCTCGCACGGCAACATTACCAGCAACGTCGTCTCGGCGCTGACGGTGCTCGATATCGGCGACGCCGACGAATGCCTCTCCTTCCTGCCGCTCTCGCACATCTTCGAGCGGATGGTCGGGCACTATGTGATGGTGTATGCCGGCGTGCAGATCAGCTACGCCACGTCGAACGACGCCGTCGCCGCAGAGTTGGTCGAGGTACGGCCGACGGTCCTGGCGTCGGTGCCGCGCCTCTACGAGAAGATCTATGCGCGCGCCGTCGAGGGGGCGATGTCGGCTGGTGGGCCGAAGCGGGCGATCTTCGAGTGGGCCCGTGCGACCGGCGAGAAGTACCTCGAGTACAGTCTCACGCGGCGGCGCGTCCCCCTGGGTCTCGTGGTGGGCATGAAGGTCGCCGACGCCCTCGTCTTCGCGAAGCTGCGAGCGCGCACCGGCGGCCGCATCCGCATGATGGTGTCCGGCGGGGCGCCGCTCAATCCGGAGATCTGTCGCTTCTTCATCGCCGCGAAACTGGTGATCTACGAAGGGTACGGCCTCACCGAGACCTCACCGGTCATCACGGTAAACACGCCCGCGCTGCTCAAGCCGGGGACTGTCGGTCGGCCGATCCCCGGGGTCGAGATCAAGATCGCTCAGGATGGCGAGATTCTCACGCGCGGCCCGCATGTCATGCAGGGGTACTACAACCTTCCGGGCGCAACGGAGGAGGCGATCGACGCCGATCGGTGGTTCCACACCGGCGACATCGGCGAGATCGACAGCGAGGGCTGCCTGCGCATCACCGATCGGAAGAAGGACATCATTGTGACGGCCGGCGGCAAGAACATCGCGCCGCAGCCGATCGAGGGATTGCTGAAGACCAACAAGTTCTTCATCAACGCCGTGATGCTGGGCGACAAGCGGAAGTTCCCGATCATGCTGCTGGTGCCCAACTTTTCGGTCCTCGCCGGCTGGCTCACCGTGAAGGGACTCCCCAAACTGCCGCCCGAAAAGCTGGTGACGATGCCGGAGGTCCAGGACAAGCTGGCGCGCGAGGCGCGCAAGAGCCTTCGCGATCTCGCGCAGTTCGAGACCCCGAAGAAGTTCTTGCTACTCGCCCACGACTTCACCATCGAGGCCGGGGAACTCACGCCGAAGCAATCGATCCGGCGCCGCGTCGTCGAGGCGCACTACCAGGAGCAGATCGAGGCGTTGTACCAGGACGACGACTAGCCGCGGTCAGCCGCAGCGCACCACCCACAGCCCTCCCGCTTCGGCCAGCAGCTCGCGCCCGACGCCCCCCACCGGGGCACTCCCCACCCCAACGCCGCGGAGTCCTGGCAGGACGCTCCCAAGCGCCTGGTCGGTCCACTCGCCAACCCCTGCACCGAGCGCCAGGCCACGCAGCGCGTGCTGCTTGAGGGGCCACCGCCCGCTCCGAAGTACCTGCACCCCCGCCCCTGGGCCCACGTCGTCCGGCGGATTGATCGCCACGACGCCGACCCCCGGCAGCAACGCGCTGACCTCGGGCGCCAGCGCGGCCATCGTCCCGGCCAGCGCCATCCATCCCCCCGCACCCTCGATCCCCAGCATCGCCACCAGCGCCGCCGCGTCGCATGGCGGGTCACCCACCGCCACCGCACCGCCGCCGAAGTCGGGCACGCCATCGTCCCAACTGGTATTCCACTGGCAGATCGGGCAGCCCAACTCGCCGGCCATCACGCGACGACCGTCCATCCGGCCAGGCAGCAGCACGAGGAAGGCCTCGTCGTGCGACTCAGGGCAGCGGAGATGGTCGGTGAGTTCGATGTGCATGGGGGATCGGAGGGGGTGAACGGTGAATGGTGAACAGGAATCCGGCCCTGAAAGGGAGGTGGCGGTCGTGGACAGAACTCGTCCCGTTCACCGTTGACCGTTCACCTAGTTCGCACCGAGGCGAATGACCTCAATCTGGACCTGCCTCGGCGCCGAGATGGCATAGAGAATGGCGTCCGCGACGTCGCTCGGCCGCAGCATATCGGCGCGACTGGGCAGGTCGCCGCGGGTATCAGGATCCATCGGATCCCAGATCGCCGTGTCGGTCGGCCCGGGTGAGACGAGCGTGCAACGCACCCCGCTGCCGCGCATCTCTTCGAGCAACACCTCGTGGAGGCCGCGCGCGCCGAATTTCGACGCGGAATAGGCGGCGTTCTCGGGAAAGGCGCGATAGTCCGCAATGCTCCCAACCAGCACGTGTGTGCCATGGCCACGCACCCGCATCGCTGGCAGCACGCTGCGCGCGACCGCGAACGGCGCCTCGAGATTGATGGCGAGCTGTTCGCGCAGGAGTGCGTCGCTGCTCGCTTCGAGAGGGGCGAGGAGGAAGGAGCCGGCGTTGTTCACCACCACGTCCGGGATGCCGAGGTCGTGCACGAGGGTCGCCAGGGCGCGGGATCGCGCGGCCGGATCGGCGAGATCGACGGCGACATCGTGGCAGTGCGCAAGTGGGGGCATCGGGGAGCGCGCCATGCGAATGACACGGTACCCCGCGCCGACGAGCGCCATGGCCGTGGCCGCCCCGATCCCGCGCGACGCGCCGGTGACCAGCGCCCACGGACGGGCGACGGACTCACTCATGCGTCCGGCCCCTCGTACTCGACGTAATTCCGCGGTGTCTCCCACAGACGCAGCCGGACGAGGCGCCCGGACGGAATCCGCGGCGCCAGTTGTTCCCAGATGTACACCGCGATGTTTTCCGCCGAGGCGAGGCGGGTCGCGAACCACGGCACGTCGAGGTTCAGGTTGCGATGGTCAAGGTGCGCATGCACATGCTCGTTGAAGAGCGTCGTGAGATGTCCGACATCGACGACGTAGCCGGTCTCGGGATCGATCGGACCGCCGACGCAGATCTCCAACTCATAGTTGTGACCGTGGTAGTTCGGATTGTTGCATGGCCCGAAGGTCGCCCGGTTCCACTCATCCGAGTGCGCCGGGTTGTGCAGCCGATGCGCCGCATTGAAGTGCGTGCGGCGAACCACGAGAGCGTGCGGCATGGGGAGTCCATGGAGGAAATGCGAACGGCGCTGCCTCGGGAGGCGGCGCCGGATGGACGAACGATGGCGGGGGTGGAGAATTTCGAAGCCCGTGGAGACACTTTTGGCGCCCTCTCCCTGTCGTCCGTCTTCCCCCGAGGGGCATGGCGTCGGACCTGGAATGTGGGCCCATCCTCGGACCTGTTGGCTCGAAACGTTGGTTCCCCGCCACCGTCCGGCCACCGGTTATAATACGATGGCGCCGGAAGGGCGTCAACAATCCCATACCCCCGAGACGCCCCCGTGTTCGATCTCGCTGTCGGCCTGCTGCTCGTTGTCATCTGGGGCGTCCTGCAGTTCGTCGTCCAGCCGACCACCGGGTTGATCCACCTCGCCCTGGCGGCCGGTGTCATCGGAATCATCCGCGGCATCGTGCGCCTCTCGCCGGGGACCCCGGTCAAGCGCTGAGTACGGCGATCGCCGGCTCGACCAGGTCGGGGCGCAGCCGAGTCGCCTCCCGCAGATAGACATGGCGCACCTCGCGCCGCCCCCACACCCGCTCGACGTGCACCAGCAGCCGGAGGCAGCGCGCCATCGACCCCGGCACGGCGATCTCCGACGTGCAGAGCAACGGCACACGCTGCCACCCAGCCGCCCGCGCGGTCTCCGCCGGGAAGGCGGCCGAGAGATCAGCCGTCGCGGTGAAGATGGCGCTGATGACGTCGTGATCCGCGAGCTCATTCTCGCGCCGCACCGCGTCGAGCAACTCGATCACCGCCTCGCGAATCGCCTCGGCGTCGTCGGTCGGCACGGTGATCGCCCCCCGAATGGCCCGGACCGAGGGGAACCCGAGCGCCTGCGCCATCAGCCGTCGGAGCGTCAT
The DNA here is from genome assembly GCA_038326215.1 of Gemmatimonadales bacterium. GTDB lineage: Bacteria > Gemmatimonadota > Gemmatimonadetes > Gemmatimonadales > GWC2-71-9 > Palsa-1233. The sequence goes on from JBBQJU010000004.1 coordinate 6,542, forward strand.
GCCGCCACCCGGGCCGCGACGGCGACCACCACGAACTCGGTACGATTGTCGGGTGCGTCCGCAATCCCTTCCGCGATGATCGCCAGGCCGTAGTGCGCAGCGGCCTCCACACCGGCGATCGCGGCCCGACTGTAGTCCCGGTCTGAGGCAATCGCACGAGCCGCACCGGCCGTGTCGGCCACGGCACGTGGTGTGAGCCGCTGCGTCGCCAGCCAGCGCGCGCACTGCGCCAAGGCGGCCGGATGACTCTCCACCCAGCGCAGGGTCGCCAGATCGGCTCCTGGGAGCGCCATCAGGCAATGGTGGACCGGCAGCGTCACCTGATTCACCACGGTGAGCCCGGAGACCGCCGCCAGCGCCTCCTGCGCCTCCGCCACTCGCCCGATCACGCTGTTGCGCACGGGGAGAATCGCCAGATCGACGGTTCCGCTCGCCACCGCCCGCACCACCCCGGCGAAGTCGGCGGTGGGCATCAGGCGCGCCTTGGGGTAGAGGGTGCGCGCGGCGAGTTCGCTGTAGGCGCCGGGGGCGCCCTGATAGGCAATGCGGGTCATGCGTGGCTCCTGAGAGCGGGACACAAACGAAGCGGCCCCCTCGGATTCCGTGGGGGCCGCCGGATCACTCGTGCTGCGCGACCTGCTAGCGCAAACGCCGGTGCCCGGCCCCCTCGGTGAGGTAGGCCGTAAAGGCAAAGGCATAAAACATTGCGGCGCGAGTCATGACGCATGCTACCCATCGGGCCGACGCGGCGTCAAGGGGGTGGTTATTCATTGGGGGATCGCCCACTCAACCCGGACCCGCCGATGCGCGACCCCCGCCTCGTGACCCATGCTGCCCCCGACTTCGGCCGGCGCTCCCCTGGCACCTCCGGACTGCGGCGCCCAACGACTGAATTCCGCGAGCCCCACTATCTCGCCTCGTTCGCCGCCGCGATCCTCGCCGAAGCCGTCCCGACGACCGGTGCGACCCTCATCCTCGGTGGCGATGGCCGCACGTTCGTCCGTGAAGCGGTGCAGCAGATACTCAAGCTCGCGGCGGCGTGGGGCGTCGAACGGGCCATGGTCGGCCAGGGCGGGCTGCTGTCGACGCCGGCGGCCTCGCACCTCATCCGACTGCGCGGGGCCGTGGGCGGCATCATCCTCTCCGCGTCGCACAATCCCGGCGGTCCGGACGGGGACTTCGGCATCAAGTACAACGGGGAGAACGGCGGCCCCGCCCCACCGACGATCACCGATGCCATTGCGGCGCGCGCCGAGACGCTGCGCGAATACACCATGCTCGACCACGACGACATCGCCCTCGACCGGATCGGCACGCAGCCGCTCGGCGACATGACGGTGGAGGTCATCGATCCTGTGGCCGACTATGCCGCGCTCATGGAGTCACTGGTCGACCTGCCGGCGATTCGCGCCCTCTTTGCGCGCGGCTTCACGATGCGCTTCGACGCCATGCACGCCGTCACCGGTCCCTACGCGGTCGAACTGCTGGAGCGACGCTGCGGCGCAGCGGCGGGGACGGTGATGCGCGGGACGCCCCTCCCCGATTTCGGCGGCGAACACCCGGATCCGAATCTGGCCCACGCGGCCGAGTTGGCCGAGGCAGTCATGCAGCGGGGGCAGTATGACTTCGGTGCCGCCTCAGATGGTGATGGGGATCGCAACATGATCCTCGGCCGCGGCACGTATGTGGCGCCGTCCGACTCGCTCGCGGTCCTCGCCGCACACCTTCCCCTGCTCCCCGGCTACGCCTCCGGACTGGTCGGCGTGGCGCGTTCGATGCCGACCTCCCGCGCCATCGATCGGGTGGCGGCGGCGCTGGCCATCCCCTGCTACGAGACGCCGACGGGGTGGAAGTTCTTCTGCTCGCTGCTCGACGCCGGGCGCATCACCCTCTGCGGCGAAGAGAGTTTCGGCACCGGGTCAGCACACATCCGCGAGAAGGATGGCCTCTGGGCCGTGCTCTGTTGGCTGAATATTCTCGCCGTGACCGGGCAGTCCGTGCGCGAGCTGCTGGAGGGGCATTGGCAGCGGTTCGGCCGCGACTACTACTCGCGGCATGACTACGAGGACGTCAGTACCGCGTCGGGTGAGGCGGTGATGACCTCGCTGCGCGCTCGCCTTGCCACCCTGCCAGGCACGGTGGTGGCGGGGCGAACGATTCTCTCGGTCGATGACTTCGCCTTCACCGACCCGGTGGATGGTTCGCGCGCGACCGCGCAGGGCATCCGATTACTGCTCGACCGGGATGCCCGGATCGTGGTGCGGCTGTCGGGGACGGGGACACGTGGCGCCACGATCCGGCTCTACCTGGAGCAGGTCGGCACCGGCGCGCCACGGGTCACCGATGATGTGCAGGCGGAACTGGCGGAGGTGCTCGCCGTGGCCTTGGCCGTGACGGAGATCGCGGCGCACACTGGACGCGGAGCGCCCAGCGTCATCACCTGAGCGGTCGCTCAGATCTCCCAGTTCGAGAGCAGGACGCCTTGGGTCGGCGCCTCAGCGTACCCGGTGTACGTGAGCCGCAGGTCGGTCCAGTGCACCCGGTACTCCTCGGCGACGAGCCACGCGAAGAGTGCCTGCTGACTACCCTGGCAACGCACCGACACCACCGGTAAGCCGATCGCCGCCGCCTCCCGCTCGACCGCAGCGAGTACCTCCCCCGCCGCCTCGGTGTCGGGCGCCACCAGCTTCAGCACCCGCACTTCCTCTGGCGGCCGTCCCTGCGCGAGTGCCGCGGTGTGCCACAACGCGAAGCCGCGCAAGGTGCCTTCCGACGTCCGCAGCAGTGTCACATCACCCAGGCGAAGCTCGAGGGTCAGGACCATCTCGCGGGTGAAGTCCACACCCTCTGCGATTCGTGATGAGAGCGCGAGACACTCCGCCAGGACGGCGTCCCGACTGCCCGATCTGACCTCGCCGAGGCGAGTGGTCAAGGGACCGCGGCGGCGCGGATCGCGGCGCTGCAGGGTGATCGTCAGATGGCCCGGCAAGAAGCCGAGCCCGGCGTAGAAGCCGATGTTCTCGATCGTGCGCGGCATCGTCTCGAGCCCGATGGTGCGCACACCCTGCGCCTGCAGCCACTCCACGCCGGCGCGCACCACCTGGCGTCCGAGCCCCTGGCCTTGGCGATCCGGCCGCACCGCAAGCGGGCCCATCCACCCCTCGCTCCCCGACCGATGCACCATGGCGAAGGCGATGAGTTCGCCGCGACCATCGCGCCAGACCAACGCGCCCTCCGCGGCATCGTCGATGGCGTACTGCCAGATGACCGGATTCAGGAACGGGACCCGCACGCCGGCGAGGCCGTCGCGCCGATAGCGTTCGGTGAAGGCATCGGAGAAGAGGCGATTGAGCGCCTCGATGTCGGCCACGGTGGCACGCGCCGGTCCGTGAATCGTGCGATCAGGCCGCCACATCATTTGCCTCCAGCACTTCTTCGCGAGCGGTGCTCACCCGACGCTCCACATCGTAGCTCATCCGGATGACGTGATCGAAGGCATCGCGCATTCCCTCGAGGTGGGTGATGAGAATGACCTGCGGGAAGCGATCCGCCAGCGCCCGCAGCAGGTCGAGCACGCTGGCCCGGCGCTCCTCGTCGAGTGAGGAGAATACTTCGTCGAGCACCAGCAGCGAGAGCGGTTGGCCGGCGCGCTCGGCAATCATCTGTGACAGCGCGAGCCGCAGGGCAAGATTGACGACATCCTCCTCGCCGCCTGAGATCACCGGCTTCGCCTCGCCGTCCTCGACGATGGTGGCGACATAGCTCTCGTCCAGATCGAGGTCGGCATACCGCCCGGCCGTGAGATCGCGCAGCAGCGTGGAGGCCCGGTCGGCGAGTTCCGGGCGCATCTGCAGGTTCAGCTCGGTGCGGAGGTCGCCGAAGGCGCGATCGAGTTCCTGCAGCAGGGTGACCTCGACGCCGAGGCGCTGCGCCGTCTCGGCCTTGATCGCGCGATCGGCCTGGCGCTGCAATCCGCTATCGCGCATCCGCTCGGCGCCGCCGAGATCGGCGGTGGCGCGCGCCACCAGCACGCGGGCGGCCTGGAGCGCGGCCTCGCCGTCGCGCACGCGCTCGGCCAGGCGGGCATGCCCGTCGGGATCCCACGCCAGTTCGGCCAGCAGCGTGTCGAGCGTCGCGAGCTCTCCCTCCGCACCGCTCGCCTGCTGCTCGGCCAGGGAGGCATCGTGAACGAGCGTCTCGGCGCGTGCGGCCGAGCCGGCGAGGAGATCGGCTTCCTTCCGCAGTGGCTCGAGTTGGGTGAGGCGCGATCGCACCGCATCGTGACGCGCGAGATCATACTCGGCCGCCGGGCCCGTGAGCTCCGCTTCGGTCCGGACGAGCTCCGCCGCGAGCGCGGCCTGCTCCCGCTCGAGGGCGGTGCGCTGCTTCAGCCCCTCGCGTACCTGCCCGAGAGCCTCAGTCCGTGCGCGAAACTCCGCTTCCAGCCGCGCGCGCTGTTCCTCCAGCTCCTTGACCTCGGTTGGCTCCTCCGCCAGCTGGTCCGCCTTCTTCCGGAAGTACTGCCCGTCGGTCTCGACCTCCTCCATCTGCCGGCCGAGGAGGTCGAGCAGTCCCGCGAAGTCCTTGCCGAGCGCGCGGCCGCACGTCGGGCACGGCCCGTCGGGGCCGCGCTCCTCGACGGCCGACCGCTGGTCCTTCAGGTCACGGTACCGATCGCGATAGCCCTCGAGTTTGGTCCGGGCCTCCTGCACGTCCTGGGTCCAGCGAGTGCGGCGCTCCTCGAGCTGCTTGTCCCCCTGCTCAAGGGAGTTGAGGATCTCCGCGCGTGCGGCGGCGAGCGCCGTGATTGCCTCGTCCGTGGGAAGCGCCAGGAGCTGCACGGTGATCTGCTCGAGACGCTGGCGACCCTGATCGCGCTGCGCCACGGCGCGCGAGCGCGCGGTGTAGGCCAGCGCGGCCCGCTCGAGTCCGGTCCGTTCCTCGGTGAGGCGCTGCCACTCCGTCAGGACAGGAGCCAGTTCTCCAAGGCGCGCCTGAGCGCGGAGTGCCGTGACCAACTCCCGGTCGAGCGCCTCGAAGCGGGCACGGCCTCCCGCCACCTTCGCTTCGGCGAGCCGACGCTCGCTGTCGATGCGCTGCCACGACTGTCGCTTGGATTCGGTGACGGTCCAGTCCGGGGTCACCGCTGCCAGCTGTTCGGTGGCGGCCTGCTCGGCGGCGTGAGCCTGACCGCGCGCGATCGCGGCGGCCGACACGGCGGCGACGGCCGCCGTCACTTCCGCGGCGAGCGCATCCGGGTCCACCAGCCCCTGCTCGATACCGGCCAGTTCCGCTCGCAGGGCGGCGCGTCGTTCGCGGAGACGATCCTGGGCGTCGCGCAGGCGCTCGTAGCCGAGGACGCGCGAGAGAAATTGGGCACGCTCGGTCGGCCCCATCGCCGCCATCACCGCCAGTTCCTTCTGGCCGGTGAAGTAGGTGTTGAAGAATTCGTCGCGCGACATGCCGAGCAGCGACTGCACGCGCTCCGTCACCGCGACGGTGCTGTTGGCGATCACGGCGCTGTCCTGGTGCAGTTCGGCGGAGGTCAGGCCACGCGTGATCCGATAGCGGTGGAGGCCGAGAGTGAACTCGAGGTCCACCTCGAAGCGCGAGCGCGGCGGCGCACCCCGGCGTTTCAGGGTGTCGCGCGTCCCCCGCGCGGCACCGACACCATAGAGGGCATAGGCGATCCCTTCGAGGAGCGTGGTCTTGCCCGCGCCATTCGCACCGATGATCCCCGTGAGGCCACGCCCGAAGGTGATCTCGGTCAGTTCGTGCTGCCGGAAGTTCACCAGCCGCAGGCGATGCAACTGCATCTCAGCCCTCCGCGGCCGCCTGTTCGGCGGCCTCCAGCAGGGCGAGGCCTTCGGCCACGAAGCGCGGTCGATCGACGCTGGCTGGAAGCGGCCGTTGCGCGAGGTAGGACCCCAGCAGTTCGGGTAGCGTCTGCCGCCGGCCTGGCGCTCCAGACTCCTCGCGGCGGTCGGCGGGCAGCGGGCGTCGCAGGTCGAGCTGGAAGTGCAGGGCCGCGGCTTTCCACGCGCGGATCGGGGCGTGATCGAGTTCGCGCGCGACCACTCGCTCGACGTTCCGCACCACGAGGCGCACCACCGCATCCGCGAGACCGCCGACGATCGTCCCCACCGCGTCAGCAATCATCCGGTCGACGTCGACCGCCGTCCGATCCGTCGCATCGAGCGCCGGCAGATCCAGAATCCGTCGTGGTGCCTCGATGGGCCGGCGCGCGACCGTCTCCTTCGCGAGGTCGACCAGCAACCACCCTTTCCCGCTGATGCCCTCCGCGGCCTCGACGTGCAGTTCGCCCCAGGGATTGGGCGAGACGTAGTCGAGCGAGCCACTGTACCAGACGCGCGGATGCACCTCGTGCTGGACGTGATAGTGCCCCAAGGCAACGTAGGACCAGCCACTGCGGGTGAGGTCGACATCGTCGAGGTGCGCCCCACCCGCCTCGGCCATCGAACGGTCCAGTGTTCCGAAGAGGCCGGGCACCTCGCCATGCGTCATCAGGATCTGGTGGCGCGCGGTCCCGGACGGCTCGAGGGCGGGGCGAGGCACCTCGAACAGCGCGGCGTGGGGCACCGCCAGGACGGAGAGGTCCTGGTCGGGGAACTCGAAGCGCCGCGCGACGTCATGGGCCACGTGGACGCCGAGCTCGTGCAGCAGCCCGAAGATCGAGACGGTGTCGGAGGAACGCGGCGTGTCATGATTGCCCGCGATGACAATCACCGGCGTCTCGGGGAGGCCGCGCCTGAGCCGAGCAAACTGCTGGTAGGCCAGCAGGATGGCGGAGTTGCTCGGCCGTACGGCGTGGAAGAGATCGCCCGCGACGAGCACCACGTCGGGCCGTTCGGCGAGCATGGCATCGACCGCGCGCACGAACGCCGTGCCGACATCCACCTCGCGTTGATTGCGCCCGCGTGCGGTGAGCCGGTGATACTGCCGGGCTCCGAGGTGCAAATCCGCGACGTGGGCGATGCGCATCACTCAGTACGGGGAGAAGGGGTCGGCCGCGTCACGCGCCAGCGGCGCCACGCCGCGAGGCGGCGCCGCCGTCTCGGCGGCGATACTGCGACGGAGGCAGCCGCGGAAGAACGCGAGGACGTCGTCGGGTCGCCGCTGGGTGGTGGCGCCAAGGGCACGCCGCACCTCGTGCTCCGGACGACCCTCGATCGCGGCACGGACGGCATCACCGGCGATCAGGGGATCGAGTGCCCGCAGCCGCTGGATCACCGCCTCCGCAAACGGCAAGTCGGCCGCCGGCGGGAAGCGTTCGATGCCTTCACGCCCCGAGAGCGACGCGGGGCGCGGGAAGCGCACGAAGACCGGCTGGGTGAAGTGCGGGTGTCGCACCAGGAGCTCGCCCTTCGAGAGCGCCGCCAACTTTGCCTTCACCGCCGGCGAGAACGTGGCATAACCCGGCAACGCCAGTTCGTCGCTGTCCATCCGCCCGTACACGGTGGTGCCGGCATTGCCGGTGACACGGCGCAGCACCTGGGAGCGGAACTGCTGCGCCGAGAAGAGCACCAGCCCCAGATAGCGGCCGCGCTCGGAGAGGTCGAGCAGCATCTTCTTGACGTATGTCTCGGGCCCGTCGATGGGCGCGTACTTGTTGAGCTCGTCGACGAAGACCACCACATGGTCGACGCCGAGGTCGCGGCGTTCGAGGTGTTCGCGGAGCTTGGAGATCACCCGCGCAAAGACGAGATCCTGCGCGAGCGGATCGACGCCGGCCACATCCACCACCGTCACCGACCGATCCCGGAACGCCCCCCACGGCAGATCGTTCGCCGGGCCGTCATCGGTCACCAGTCCCTTCGACCGCGTCGCGATGTTGCCGAGGCGATTGCGGACCTTCCGGATGGTGGCGGCGTGGTGCGTGCGCCAGACCTCGCTGCCGCGCGACTTGACCTCGAGGTAGTCGAAGATCGCCCGGAAGAATTCGTCGAGGTCCGCAAAGGTCATGACCTCGAACGGCGCACCGCGCAATTCGTCGGCTTCGAACTTCCGTCCGACCACGCGCTCGGCGAGGAAATCGATGAACGCCCCGGCCTTCGCGTCGACATCATCCCGATTGAGGAGCACTTCGGCGTAATCGAGCACTTCGCGCAGCCCCCACACCAGCGGCTCGACGCGATCGGTGATCGCCGGATTGCTGCGCAGCGTGTTGAGGTTCACGCCGTCGGCCTTGTAGGGAGCAAAGACCGTGACGTCGGTGAACGGCGCCGGGTGCAGGCCGAGTCGGTGGTAGAGCGCGAGGTCGGCCTCGCCGAGCGGTGCGGCCTGATCGAGGAAGCAGAGATCCGGCCCCTTCACGTTGAAGCAGATCGCCGCGACGCTGCCCTTGCTGGCCGGGAAGGTCTCGAAGAGCGAGGTCAACAGGAAGTTGACGGCACTCGTCTTCGTCGCGAGACCGGAGACGCCGGTGATGTTGAGGTGCGCCGCCTCCGGGCCGAGCAGGAAGTCGGCATCCAGGAAGACCGGCGCCGAGAGCCCACCCCCCGTGTACACGCCCACGGGGATGCCGGTCGATGCGCCCTCGCGCACGTAGGCATCCATCCGCAACGCGACCTGCACATCGGCATCGCTCGCCGCCGTCACGGCCCCGAAGGGGACCGGTTGCATCGGCTCCTCAGGTACCTGGCGCAGCACCGCGGCACTCCAGAGCCGGATCTCCGCACGGAGCGTCGGTTCCCGGCCGGCCAGTGCCGGATCGCCATCCGCGCCGATCACCGCGTCGAGCGGACGCGCCAGATCCGCGTAGGCGAAGCCCTCGGTCACGACCCCGAAGACGACGCGACCCTCGCCCTCGACGCGGACAATCGCGCCGATCCCGAGCACGGCATCGGCCGCGGTCCAGAAGTGGAACTGGTGCGGCGTGCTGGGCCGCAGTTCGGTCGCCACCACGCGTCCGAGCAAGGTCATCTCAGCCCCCCTGCGCGCGCAGGAAGCGCTCAACATCGTGAATGCCATACAGGAGACGATCGGCCCGCGGGTCGGCGGCCAGCGGCGCCCGCTCGGCCAGCAGATGCCGCGAGAGGGTGTCGACGGCCTCGCGGGTCGCCTCAGTCGCTGCCGCCTCGATGCGCACCAACCCGTGGAAGAGATCGCGCCCGGCGAAGGGATGCAGGCGGAGGCCCCACGCGTACACCGGCGCCACCTCACGCGAGCCGGGTTGGAAGAGCGACGTGCGATTCCCGACCGGCAAGGTGAGGTACTGCTCGAGTGCCTCGCCCTCGAAGGGCAGCACCGCATGGCTCTTCACGATGCCGAGCATTCGCGGGTCACTGCTCCATTCCGGGCTGACCGTCAGCGTCCCATCGACCAGCAGCCAGACGTCCGCAGCGATGGCCCGATAGGCGCGTGCCACCGCAAGCTCGAGCGCCCCGCGCGTGCGGTCCACCACGGCATGGGCGCGCTCCAGGTCACGAATCGGATGCGGCGCCTCCTCGCGGTCGAGGGTAAGCAGCTCATGGCCGGCGAGTGCGTCGCCGAGTGATGCAAACGCCTCGGCCCGGCTGAGGACGATCCTGCGAACAGACTGGACGGCGAGGTGGGTTCGGCGCGCCTCCCGCTGCCGCACCGCGGCACGAACAACGGCGGCGACCACTGGCATGGTGCCGACATAGCCAAGCAGTTCCACATGCTGGGTGCCGTCGAGAAAGGCGACGGGTTCCTGCCAGGCGACCGGCTCGCCGACGGGATGGTGCGCCAGACGCCCATCAAGCACGCGACTCGGACGGTAGCTGGCCTGGTCGCGACGTCCCTGCGCCGACTCGGCGGGGAGATCGGCGGGGCGGCCACCCGCCAGGGCGAGTCGACGGCGCAGGGGCGTGAAGGGACTTCCGGGCATCGATCGGCGCGACGACGCGCGCTCAGGCCGCGAGCCGCGCGACGAAGCGCTCGATGCGGTCGCAGGCGCTCTCGAGCTCGGCGTCAGAGACCGAGTAGGAGAGGCGCGCCCAGCGATCGTCGCCGAACGCCGCGCCCGGCACGAGTGCGACGCCCTCTTCCTGCATCATCCGCTCGCAGAAGCGCGTCCCGGTCAGGCCAGAGGCGAGCCCGTCGACGCGGAAAAAGAGGTAGAACGCGCCATGCGGCTCGACGAATTCGACCCCCGGCAACCGGTCGGTGAACCGTGCGACGAGATAGTCGCGCCGGCGACGGAAGGCCGCGACCATCCGGTCCACTTCCTGATCGACCTCGGGCGAGGCGAACGCGGTCGTTGCCGCCCACATCGCCGGGTGATTGGCACCAGTGGTCATGTGCGTCTGCAGCGCAGCCATCGCCTTGGCCACCTCGACGGGTGCATAGGCCGCTCCGATCCGCCAGCCGGTCATCGCATACGCCTTCGACGCGCCGTAGATCACCACGGCCCGGTCGAGCGTGGCGTCGTCCAGATCGAAGAGCGACGCAGCGGGACCCGCGCCATAATTGATCCGACGATAGATCTCATCGCTGATCACCCAGATGTTGTGTTCACCCGCCCAGGCGGCGATCGCCCGAAGCTCGGCGCCGGTGTAGACCGCGCCAGTCGGATTGCACGGCGAGCAGAGAATCAGGCCGCGGGTCTTTTCGGTGCGGGACCGCTCCAGGTCCGACACGGCCACCTTGAGGCCCCATTCGGGATCGCCCGGCACCATCACCGGCGTCGCCCGACAGAGGTGGACGATTTGCGGATAGGAGACCCAGGCGGGCGACGGAATCATGACCTCGTCACCCGGGCCAAAGAGCGTGAAGCAAGTGTTGAACAGCGACTGTTTCGAGCCGTTGCTGACGACCAGGCGCTCGGGGTCGACGGCGCGGTCGGCGCTCATCCTCGACAGCGCCCCGGCAATCGCCCGACGCAGTTCGATGGTGCCGACGTTCGGGGGATAGCGCGTCTTCCCGGCCCGAATGGCATCGATGCCCGCCTGCGCGACGAGCGCGGGGGTGTCGAAGTCCGGCTCGCCCACCCCGAGGTCGAGGACGTCCTCGCCCGCGGCCTTCCGGCGCTTGGCTTCGTTGCTGATCGCAACGGTTTCGGAGGCCTTGAGGTGGGCAAGATTGAGCGACGGCACGAAGCGCATCCACGGATCCGGGTCGAGGAGATCGAGTGCGGGGAATCGGTAAGTTACCCGCCCGCCTCGCCCCCCCACCAGCGGGGGCCGCGGCTTGGCCACTCGCGGGGGCCGGACTACCTTCGACACGTTCAAATGGCGCAGCACGGGACGATTGACAATCGAGGGACCGGTGAAGGATTTGGCGGAGTGGCAGGTGGCGTCGGCCGTGGCGGCTGGCATGGAGCAACTGGGATGGCAGGCCGACGACGCGTCGGTCCGGGAGCTCATGCCCCCGATCCTTCGCGGCACGAGCGTGGTGGCGGTGCTGCCGCCGTCGCCGGCCTGGGCGGCCCCCGTGGCCGCCGCGCTCGCGAGTGCTGCGCAGGAGCAGGGTGGGCGCGTGCTCGTTCTGACCTCCCCCGCCCTGGTGGCGGAATGGGGCGCCACCTTCTCGGCAGTCGCCGGCGGTGCCGGGGTCCGGATCGAAGCGGCCCTCGGGCCGGCGCGCGCGGCGCGCCGGCTCAAGGCGGATGCCCTCGATGTGCTGATCGCCTCACCCGAAACCGCGCTCGCCCTCCACACCCGCTCCGCGCTGGTCACGGATCGTATTTCGGCGGTCGTGCTCGCGTGGCCGGAGGGATGGGACGCCGACGAGGCGCTCCTCGTCCTGCTCCAGGATCTCCCGAAAGATGCCCAGCGGATCGTGCTGACGGCCGATGCGGGGCGTAGCGCCGACCTGGTCGAGCGCTATGCCCGTCGCGCGGCCGTGTTTGGCGTGCCCGCCGAGGACGCCGACCAGACGCCCGTGCCCGCCGTCCGGACCTTGCCCACACCCTGGGCCGGCCGAGCGGCGGCCGTCGCGGCGTTGCTCGAGGCGACCGACCCGCAGCGGGTGAGCATCTGGACGGTCGATCGCCGCGACCATGCGCTGTTGACCGCCGCCCTCGGCGGCCTGGCCGATGATGTCACGCTCTGCGCGCGCAGCATCCCGGAGAGCGGCAGCGTGATCTGCTACGATCCGCCGACGCTCGCCGAATTGCGAACCTTGACGGCCGCCGGGGAAGTGACGCTGCTGGTCCCACCGGGCACAGAAGTCCACACGTCGCGCCTCGCCGCGACCCGCCGCCCGGTCATCACCGAGTCGGCGACGACGACGTTGCTGCAGCGCGACGCCGCCTTGCGCTCCGATATCGTGGCACGAATCGCGGACGGGATCGACGCGGCCGCGCTGTACGCCCTCGGACCGCTCTTCGAACGTCATGAACCGCAGCTGGTCGCCGCCGCCCTCTTCCGCCTCTGGCAGGATGACGTGCGCGCCAAGCGACCGGCCGATGCCGCGCCGGTATCGACCCAGACCGCCGTTGGCGGTGTCCACACCACGCGGGTCTGGATCGGGGTCGGCAAGAAGGACGAGGCGACGGTGGGCGACATCGTCGCCGTGCTGGCGCGTGAGGTCGGACTCGACCGCTCGCTCATCGGCCGCGTTGATCTGCGCGACGCCTTCACGCTGGTGGAAGTCCCCCAATCCGAGGCGGAGCGCGTCGCCCTCAAGCTGGTGGGGCTGACGGTGCGGAAGCGGAAGCTCTCGGCGCGGGTCGATCGCGGGCCGTCGGCGCCAACCGGTGGTTCGCGCGGTGGTGGCGGTGGTGGCGGTGGCTTCGGCGGGCCACGGGGTGGCAGCGGCGGCGGCGGCCGTCCGCCGTTCAAGCCGAGGAGTTGAAACGCCGACGGGCCGCCCAGCGGGGCGGCCCGTAGTCCGACGTCACTGCTCGAACTGTGGTGCGGTGTTACTTGGCCTTGTTGACGAGATCCTTGAGGCCCTTGCCCGGACGGAACGCCGGAACCTTCGAGGCCTTGATCTTGATCGTGGCGCCAGTCTGCGGATTACGGCCTTCACGGGCGGCGCGCTTGCGCACTTCGAAGCTGCCGAAGCCGGTGAGCGCCACGGCGCCGCCCTTCTTCAGTTCCTTCGCGATCAGGCCTTCGGTCGAGAAGAAGAGATCGACGATCTCGCCAGCGTGCGCCTTCGAGGTGTCGAGGGCCTTCGCGACGGCCTCGATGAGCTCCATCTTGTTCATGATGTACTCCTTGCAGAGTGGAAACGTATGGGATCCTGCAGCGGGCCCGAGTGGCCCGACGGGCGAGAATATGGGAGCCGTGCGCGAAACTCCGCAAGATGCGCGGCCTTCCCGGGCCCATCCCGCCAGATCCCGCACCGGCAAAGGACTTGCCGGTCCAACCCCCTTGACGAATCGCCCATGACTCTTCACCATCGGTCCGGACGCCTCGAAGTTGTTGCCGGCGTCATGTTCAGCGGCAAGAGCGAGGAGCTCATTCGGCGGGTCCGCCGGGCGCTCATCGCCAAGCGTCAGGTGCGCGTCTTCAAGTCACACCTGGACCAGCGCTACGAGGGGCTGTTCAGGGTGTCCTCCCACACCGGCATCACCTGCGAAGCCGCGCCAATAGACCGTTCCGACGAGATCCTCCGGCTGACCGGGGACCCCGAGGCGGTCGACGTGGTGGCGGTGGATGAAGCCCAATTCCTCGACGCCGGCATCGTGGAAGTCGCCACGCATCTGGCCGAGCGTGGGGTCCAGGTGATCCTCGCCGGGACCGACACCGACTTCCGCGGCGAGCCCTTCGGAATGATGGGTCACCTGATGGCCATCGCCGAGGATGTCACCAAACTGCAGGCGATTTGCGTGGTCTGCGGAGATCTGGCCTGCCGGAACCAACGGCTGGTGAACGGCCGTCCGGCCAGCTGGAACTCCCCGATCGTGATGGTGGGCGGGGCCGATAGTTACGAGGCCCGCTGCCGTCGCTGTTTCCAGGTCCCCCGCCGTGACGAGGACCAGGTGCCGCTGTTGTGATGCGCCAGATCGCGCTCACGGGCAACATCGCCGCCGGCAAATCGACTGTGGTCCAATTGCTCCGCAGTTGGGGGGCCGTGGTCTTCGATGCCGACGACGCCGTGCGCGCGCTGCAGCGCCCAGGCACCAGTGTCTACTCGGCCATCGTGGCGCACTTTGGCCCGGGCGTGGTCCGCGCCGATGGCGGCCTCGACCGCGCCGCCCTGCGTGAGCGCATTTTGGCCGATCCGGCGGAACGAGCCGCGCTGGAGGCGATGGTGCACCCCGCGGTCGAGGCGCGCCGCCTCGCGGCAGCAACGGCCGCTGCCAAGGCCGGTGCGACGGTCTTTCTGGCCGACATTCCCCTGCTCTTCGAATCGGCCGATCCGAGCGTCTACGATGGCGTGATTCTCGTCGACGCCCCCGACGCCGAACGCCGCCGCCGGCTGATCAACGCCCGGCGACTCGCACCGATCGACGCTGATCGCCTGATGGCCGCGCAGATGCCCGCGGCCGCCAAGCGCCCCCGCGCGACCTGGATCATCGACAACGACGCCGACCGCGCCACCCTGGTGGCCCGGAGCCGAGCCGTCTGGGATGCCCTGCAATCATGACGCGTTTTGTCTGGTCGGACTTGACCCCTCGCCCTGCCTGGCAACAGATGGCCCTCGACCACGCCCTGCTCGACCGGGCGGAGCGCGACGGCACCACCGTGTTGCGGCTCTATCGCTGGGATCTGGCGAGTATCTCCTTCGGCGCCAACGAAGCGGCGGCGCAGAGCTGGGACCGGGATCGCCTCGAGCGCGATGCCGTGCCGTGCGTCCGGCGGCCCACGGGGGGGCGGGCCGTCTGGCATGCGCCCGACGACCTGACCTACGCCGTCACCGGGCCCCTGGCGGGCTTTGGCGGCCTCAAGGCGGCCTATCAGTCGATCCATGAGCGCTTTGCTGCCCGACTTGCGGGGATCGGCCTGGACGCGACGCTGGCCCCGGCGCCGACCACCATCCCGGGCCTCGAGGCGGGCGCCTGCTTCGACGTTGCCGTCGGCGGCGAGATCCTCCATGGCGAGCGCAAGGTCGTCGGTTCGGCCCAAGTCGTGCAGGGTTCGGCGTTGCTCCAGCACGGCGCCGTGGCCCGAGCCGACCGTCTGCCGCTGCTGGATCGCTACCGCATCGGCAGCCGAGCCGACGCGGTGCCGGCCCCGATCGCCGACCTCCCGCCGGTGCAGATTCTGGCGATGGCGCTGCTCCGCGACTGGGTGGATGAGGGCGCCGAGCCCGCGCCGGATGAGTTGACGGCGTGGGCCGAAGAGGCCACCGTGAAGCATCTGCGGTACCGCAGTCCCGCCTGGACCTGGCGCCGCTGACCCCTGCCCGCCCGACCTGAGGTTTCGCCGATGCGACGACGCACCGTGCTCCAGCTGTTGTTCCTCCTCGGCGCCCTCGGGCGTGCGCCAGTGCAGGCCCAGGTCCCGGGAACCGTGGTGTTCTCGATCCCGGCGGATCCGACCCTCCCGCTCCCCGCGATCAGCGACCAGACGTTCGACACCGACCTGGCTGACCAGCTCTTCCTGCGGCTCGCGATCGTCGGCCCGACTTTCCGGACCGCCGGCGACGACGCGATGACGCCGATGTTGGCGCGGCGCTGGCGGCGCACCAACCCGCTCACGCTGGTATTCGAACTCGACCCGCGGGCACGGTGGCAGGATGGGACGGCGGTCACCGCACACGACGTCGTCTTCACGTGGCGACTGATGATGGACCCGGTGGTCGGCAAGGGGCGGATCGTGATGGAGCCGGTCGCGTCGGTGGAAGCCATCGGGACCAACAAGGTGCAGGTCCGTTTCAAGCGTCCCTTTGCCGAGCAGGTCTACCTCTTTGCCTTCAACATGCAGCCGCTCCCGGCGCATCTGCTCGAGGGGATCGTTCCCGCCATGATCGCACGGAGTGACTTCGCGGCGGGCCCCATCGGCAATGGGCCGTACCGCTACGTGCGGCGCGTGCCCGGGCAGTTTGTGGAGCTGCGTGCGGACCCCACCTTCTTCCTCGGTACCCCGACCATGGCGAGGGTGGTGATGCGCATCGCCGCCGATGCAACGGCGCGCACCAATCTCCTGCTCACCGGCGAGACCGACGTGATGGGCGATGTCCAGGCCCCCGATGTATCCAAGATCCGCGAGGCGCCCTCACTGGCACTCGTGAACATCGCACACAACCTGGTCCTCTGGATCGGGATCAATCAGCGAATCGCCGGCCGCGCGAGGCCTCATCCGATCCTCGGTGATCGGCGGGTGCGCGAAGCGTTGCGGCTGGCGCTTGATCGCAAGACGATGGCGACCAACGTCTTCGGGGCGGGCACCGGGACGCCTGACGCCCCGCAGTCCCAGCTCTGGGGATGGGTGACCGGCGGCAGCCTCAATGGCACGGCCCAGCAGGTCGCCCGTGCCCGGGCGCTGTTTGCCGAGGCCGGCTGGCGCGATGCGAACGGCGACGGGATCCTCGAGCGCAACGGTGCGCCCCTCCGCCTGCAGATGATCTACCCGGCCACGAGTGCGGCGCGCCACAGCCTCGCCCTCCAGGTGCAGGCCATGTGGCGCACCGTGGGTGTCGACGTTGTGCTCGATCGCATCGATCGGTCGGCCTTCACCGAGCGGATGGAGGCCGGGCGGTTCGATCTCACCATCGACGGGGGCAATCAGGACTTCACCCCGTCGTCGCTGACGCAACGCTGTCCTGCGCGGCGGCCGCCGATTCCGCGTCGCTCAACAAACTTCGCTGGTGCGACCCGACCTTCGATCGCCTGCTGGCGAGCGCGGAGACCGCCGCGAATCCGGTGACAGCCTACCGCGCAGCCTTCGCGCGGATGGCAAGCGAGGTTCCGGCGATCGTGGTGGCCGCCCCGCTGAACCAGGTCGCGGTGCACCGGCGCTACGCGAACGTCCAGATCTGGCCGTCCAAGAGTTGGCTCTCGCTTTGGCAGTGGCGCGTCCGCCCCGACGCGGCGCTCCCGCGCGATCGCTGACATGACCGGCTGGCTGCTGCGCCGCAGCGTCGACGCCCTGCTCACCACGGTGTTGGCGACCGTCGCCGTGATCGCGCTGGTGCATCTGCTGCCGGGTGACCCGCTCACCGCCATCGTCGGCGATCGCGCCATCGATCCGGTCCAGCGCGCGGCACTTGAGCAGACGTGGGGCACCAATCGTCCGCCACTCGACGCGATCGGCGTGACCCTCAGTCACCTTCTTCGCGGCGACCTCGGCATCTCGTTCGCCACCCAGCGCCCGGTTGCCACGATGATCGCGGAACGGATCGGCCCGACGCTGCTGCTCGGTGGCCTCACTCTCCTGCTGACCTTCGCGATCGGGCTGTCGCTCGGACTCTGGAGCGCGCTGCACCCGACCACCCTCCGCGCGCGACTCATCGGCACGGCCACCCTCATCGGCTACGCCCTGCCGACCTTCGTCATCGGCATGCTGCTCGTCTGGGGGCTCGCGGTGCGCAGCCCGTTGCTCCCCTCTGGCGGCTTCGCTGATCCGCTGCTGTCGCCCGACGCCGGCGGCGCGGCGGTCCTCTTGGACCGGCTCCAGCACCTCGCCCTGCCGCTCCTGACCATGGTACTCGCCACCGTCGCGGTGCCGCTTCGGCAACAGCGTGCGGCGGCGCTTGGCACCGCCGCGCAGCCCTGGGTGCTGGCCGCACGAGCGCGCGGCGTGCCCCAGGCGCGATTGGCGTGGCACCACGTCTGGCGCCCGGCGCTGACGCCGATCGTCACGCTGGTCGGGCTGTGGCTGCCGATGCTCGTCGCAGGCGCGGTCTTCGTCGAGGCGCTGTTCAGCTGGCCCGGACTCGGCTCGCTGCTCGCCACCGGCACCACGCAGCGCGACGTCCCGGTCGTGATCGGTGCCGGACTCTTGCTCGTCGCGATGGTGCAGGTTGGTTCGCTCATCGCCGACGTGCTGTACCACCTCGTCGATCCAGCGCAGCGGCCGCGATGAAGTCGGCAGCGGCCGGACTCGGCTTGTTGGCCGCGCTGCTGCTGCTCGCGCTGCTTGGGCCGCTCGTTGCCATGGATCCGAACCTGCAGCCCGCGCTCGGCGACGGTACCCTCGCGGCGCCGTCGATCGCCCACTGGCTCGGCACGGACCAGTGGTCCCGTGATGTCTTCGCCCGGCTGGCGCACGGCGCCCGTGCGTCGCTGCTGGTCGCCGTGGTCGCCGTTTCAGTGGCGGCGCTGCTCGGCGTGATCATCGGCCTCGCCGCGGGCGTCGCAGGACCATGGATGGCGGGAGTGCTCCGTCGCGTGATCGATGTCGGACTGGCCCTGCCGCGCGTGGTGGTGCTCCTCGTCCTGCTCGCGGCACTCGGCACGCTCCCGCTGCCGCTCTTTGCCGTCGTCCTCGGCGTGACCGGCTGGCCATCGCTCGCGCGACTCGTGCGCGGCGAAGCGCTCCGGCTCCGCCACGCCCCCTTCGTGGCTGCTGCGCGCGCCCTCGGAGCATCGCCCGTGCGCGTGGCGTTCAGAGAAATCCTCCCCGGGGCACTCCCACCGTTGCTCGTGGCGGCCGCGTTTGGCACGGCCGACGCGATGCTCCTGGAAGCGGGCCTCTCCTTCCTCGGGCTCGGCATCCGTCCGCCAAGTCCCTCCTGGGGCGGGATGTTGCTGGAGGCCCGCGACTACCTCGGGACCGCCCCATGGCTCCTGCTGGCGCCGGGGATCGCCTTGGTCCTCGCCACGGCCACCGCCACATTGCTGGGAGACGCCCTGCGCCGCTCCCTCACTCCCGACCAGCGATGACTCCCCTCCTCGAGGTACGCGACCTCCGGATTTCCTTTCCGCGCGATGGCACCACGCCACTCGTGCCGGTGGACGACGTCTCGTTCGAGGTGCACCGCGGCGAACTGGTGGCGCTGGTGGGCGAATCCGGGTGCGGCAAGAGCCTCACGGGGCTCGCCATTCCCCGCTTGCTCCCCGACAACGCCAGCCTCGGCAGCAGCACGCGGATCACGATGGACGGCACGGAGCTCGTCACGCTCAGCGAGTCCGCCATGCGCCCCTGGCGCGGACGCCGGATCGCGATGGTCTTTCAGGACCCAATGGCGTCGCTCAATCCGGTGATGCGTGTTGGCGCACAGATCGGCGAGGCGATCACGGCGCATCAGTCGGTGCCAGCCCCGGAGGTTCGGCGCCGCGCCATCGCCTTGCTCGCCGAGGTGGGGATTGCCGATCCCGCGGAACGTGTCGACGCCTATCCGCACCAGTTGAGCGGCGGCATGCGGCAACGGGTGATGATCGCGATGGCGCTCGCCGGCGAGCCCTCCCTGCTGATTGCCGATGAGCCCACGACCGCGCTCGACGTGACGGTGCAGGCACAGATCCTCGAACTGCTCGATCGACTCCGGCGGGAACGCGGCCTCGCGGTGCTGCTGATCACGCACGATCTCGGCATCGTGGCCGGGCGCGCTGACCGTGTGCTGGTGATGTATGGTGGCCGGATCGTCGAGGCTGCCGAGACGACCCCGCTCTTCGCGGCACCGGCGCACCCCTACACGCGCGGCCTCTTCGCCTCGATCCCGCGACTCACCGGGGACGGTGGGCGGCTCGTCCCGATTGCCGGCACCGTGCCGCCACCGGACCAGTGGCCCGAGGGCTGCCGATTCCATCCGCGCTGCCCGGTCGCGATCGCGCAATGCGCCGCCGAACGGCCGCCCCTGGCCCCAGTAGGTGACCATCACCTCGCGGCCTGCTGGGTCGCCGCGGGGAGGACGCCATGACGACCCCGCTCGTCGAGGTGCAGGACCTCGTCAAGCACTACCCCGGTGGTGGCGGATTCTTTTCCGCGGCGCGTCCGCCGGTGCAAGCCGTCGACGGCATTTCCTTTGCGATTGCCTCCGGCGAGACGCTCGGGCTGGTCGGTGAATCCGGCAGCGGGAAGAGCACGGTCGGGCGCGCAGTCCTCCGGCTCGAGCCCCCGACGTCCGGCACGGTGCGCTTCGAGGGGGCGGATCTCTCACGCCTCGGGGCCGCCGAACTGCGGGCGATGCGTCAGCGGATGCAGATTGTCTTTCAGGATCCGTTCGGCTCGCTGAACCCGCGTCGCACGATCGGCGACTCGATTGCCGAGGGCATGATCATCCATCGCCTGGTCCCGCCCGCCGCGATGGCCGGCCGCGTCGCCGACCTGCTCGCCGAAGTGGGCCTCGACCGGTCCTACGCCGACCGCTATCCGCATGAATTCTCCGGTGGGCAGCGGCAGCGCATCGGCATCGCCAGAGCCCTCGCCGTCGAGCCCCGCTTCATCGTCTGCGACGAGCCGGTCTCGGCACTTGATGTCTCGGTGCAGGCGCAGGTGATCAACTTGCTGCTTGACCTCCGCGAGCGGCGCGGCCTCGCCTACCTCTTCATTGCGCACGACCTGGCAGTGGTCCGACAGGTCGCGCATCGCGTCGCGGTGATGTACCTCGGCACCATTGTCGAGATCGGACCGTCGCGCACGGTGATCGGCGCGCCGCGCCACCCGTATACGCAGGCGCTGGTCTCGGCCGTCCCCGACCCCGACCCGGCCATGGGCCGCCAACGGATCGTACTCGAGGGCGAACCGCCCTCACCGTCGGCACCGCCTCCGGGATGCCCCTTCGCCCCGCGGTGCTTCCATCCCCGGCGGGACGCGCGCTGTGCCACCGAGCGACCGGCGCTCCGCCTGCTTGGTGATCGGGAGGTCGCCTGCCACTACGCGGACAGTGCGTGACCGGTGCCCGGTGCACGGTAGTCCTTCCGCGCGCTGGTACCGCGCTTCAGTATTCCCTGATTGTACGTCGTGTTCGTTGCTCGCCTTCACCGCTTTCTGGAGGTTCTTGATGCTCCCTCGTTTCGTCCGGTACGTCGCCGTGCTGGCGCTTGTCCCGAGCACCTTTCTCGGTGCACAGCAAGGTGCGGCCGCGGCTCCGCTGAAGCCCCTGACCACGGAGGCGATGAACGGATGGAAGTCGATGCGTGGTGGCTCGCTCTCCAATGATGGCCGCTGGTTCGCCTACACCGTCTCCCCCGCCGAGGGCGACGCCGAGGTGGTGATCCGCTCGACGGGGACGACGCAGGAGTACCGTTTCCCCGTGGGTGACGGCTCGCAGTCGAGCCAACTGACCCTCTCCGGTGACGCAACGTGGGCGGCCTGGCTGTCGTGGCCGACGTTCAAGGACAGCAAGAAGTTGAAGAAGGATCGCAAGCCGGTGCAGGCCACGGCGATGCTGCTCAATCTGGCGACTGGCGAGAAGCGCGAGGTGGAGAAGATCCGTCGGATCGTCTTCGCCGGCGAGAAGCCGTCGTGGGTCGCGTTGCAGACCGCCAGTGACGGGCCGACGCCGGCGGCGGCCGGCCCGGGGGCACCGCCGGCCCCGGCCGCCGCGAGTGCGGCGACCGCGGTCATCCTCCACGACCTGCGCCAGAATACTTCGCTCACGGTTGCCGATGTGGGTGAATTCGGCTTCGACTGGAGCGGCGAGTGGCTGGCCTACACCGTCGAGACGGCGAGTCGGGTGGGGAACGGCGTGCAGCTCCGCCATATGAGCACCGACGTGGTCCGCGCCGCGGACAACAGCAAGGGGATCTATCGTCGCCTCACCTGGGCGGACAGCGGCCTTGCCCTCGCGGTGCTCCGGGGCATGCCCGACAGCGCCGCCACGGACACGCTGTTCAGCGTGGTCGCATGGAAGAACTTCACCGTCAATGGTCCGACGCGGACGGTGTACGAGCCGACCGCGGCCACCGGCTTCCCGGCTGCGATGAAGATCGCCGGCGACCGCGCACCGCGGTGGACGCAGGCATTCGACGGTGTCTATCTCGGCATTCGCGCGGTGAATCCTCCCAAGGCGAAGGGCGCCGACTGGGAGGAAGACGAGAAGCCGATCGTCGAAATCTGGCACGGCAAGGATACGCGCCTGCAGCCACAGCAAAAGGTGCAGGAGAGCGCCGACAAGGCGTTCAGCTATCTCTCGCTGTACCGGATGACCGACCAGCGGTTCCTCCAGCTCGCGACCGACGACGCGAAGACCGTCACCGCAGCCCCGATGGATCGCTGGGCGGTGGCGTATGACGACCGCGCCTATGAGCTGGAGGCAAACCTCTCCGGCGTGCGGAAGCGCGACGCCTATGTCATCGATCTGGTGAGTGGCGCCCGCCGCAAGGTGATGACGGCGACGACGGCCACCCTCAGCGCATCACCGGATGGGCAACGCTACGCCTACATGGACGACGGACAGTATTACGTGCAGGAGTTTGCCGGCGGCGCGAGCCGGAACCTCACCTCGGGGGTGGCGACGACGTTCTGGAATGACGAGGACGACCATAACGTCGTGAAGCCGCCGCGGTTCCCGGTGGGGTGGTCGACCGACGGGCTGACGCTCCTGCTGACCGATGGCTGGGATGTCTGGCGCTTTCCGATCCGCGGCGGCACGGCGACGAATCTGACCGTGCATGGCAAGAAGGACGGGATTCGCTACCGTCAGGTGCTCGTGAGCAATCCGCGTCAGCGCGGCTATGACCTGTCGAAGCCGATGCTGATCGGGACCTACGGCGAATGGACCAAGAAGGAAGGGCTGGCCAAGGTCGACCCGGCGAAGCCGGGGGCGATGCCACTGCTGTGGGAGGATGCCGCCATCCGGGTGACTCGCGCGCGGGACGCAGACGTCTATGCGTACTCAAAGGGCACCTTCCGCGACTTTCCGGATTGGTATCTTGCCGGCCCGACCTTCGCCGCCCCCAAGCGGATCACCGAGCTCAATCCGCAGCAGAAGGAGTATGCCTGGAGCGCGGGCGCGCGGTTGGTCGACTACGTCTCCGACCACGGCGTCAAGCTGCAGGCCGCGCTCTTCCTGCCGGCCGGCTACGAGCCCGGGAAGAAGTACCCGACGCTGGTCTACATCTACGAGAAGCTCTCCCAGGGGCTGCACCAGTACTCCGCCCCGAACGAGACGCGCGCGCTGAACCCGTCGAACTACACGTCACGCGGGTATGCCGTCCTGATGCCGGACATCACCTACGAAATCAACAACCCGGGGATGAGCGCCGTCTGGTCGGTGATCCCGGCGGTGAAGGCCGCCGCCGCGACTGGCATCGTGGACATCGACAAGGTCGGCCTGCAGGGCCACTCCTGGGGCGGCTACCAGACCGCCTTCCTGGTGACCCAGACCGATCTCTTCAAGGCCGCCATCGCCGGCGCACCGCTCACCGACATGGTCTCCATGTATAGCTCGGTCTACTGGAATTCCGGCAGCGCCAATCAGCCGATCTTCGAGAGCAGCCAGGGGCGGTTCAAGGGCAATTTCCTCGAGAACATGGACGCCTACGTCCGCAACTCGCCGAATCGCTTCGCCGACAAGGTCAAGACACCATTGATCATCCTGCACAATGACAAGGATGGTGCGGTCGATTTCAACCAGGGCGTGACCTACTACAACACGCTGCGCGAGCTCGGCAAGGAAGTGCTCATGCTCTCGTATCCCGGCGAGAACCATGGACTCGCGAAGCCGGCGAACATGAAGGACTACGCTCGCCGGATGGACGAGTTCTTCGATGCGAAATTGATGGGGAAGACGCCGCCGGACTGGTACGTGAACGGCGTCCCGCGGCTGGCGATGGAGGAGCACTTGAAGGCGCGCCGTCCGACGAAGGCCGGCCAGGTGCCGTGACGATGGTGTGCCGCGTGCGGCTCGGTCGGGCTACTGCCCGAGCAGCACGCGGCGCATCGTGTGCAACACCACGTTGTCCGGGCCGAGTTGCTCGATCCGGCGGACCGAGCGGCCCTCCTGTGCGATCCACAGGCGGGTCTGCTGGCCATTGAGGGTATAGTCCACCACCCACGAATTTTTGGTCACCCAGTTCGGCTTTTCCGTCAGGGTCATCTCGCGCATGACCTCGAAGCGGAGCCAACTCCAGCCGTGATCAAGCGTGTCCACCGCCACCGGCAGGATGCCCTTCCACCCCTCGGTCAGCGGGAGCGCGGCGATCACCAGTTCGATGCCGAGCGCCGCATACGGCGCATTCTCCACGATTTCCGCGTGGTGCCAGCCACCCCGGCCCTGGATCGGGGTGAAGCGCCGGTCGACCGCCCGCAGGTTGTAGCGGGTGGTCCATGACCCCTCCGGCGTCATCCGGGTGGTGACGATCGGGCGCAGGGTGGAGCGCTCGAGGATGATCGAATCCGCATGCTCACCACTCGGCTCGTTCCAGCGGCGCACCTGCTGCCACGCCGCCCGGCCCTCATAGCGGATCGCCTCGAGGGCGATCGAGCCATCGGGCTCACGCTCCGCGCCCGGTCCGACGCGGGTAGTGACCCAGCCGAACGAGGGCTTCACAGAGCGGCCCGCGGCGATCGGGTCAGGGGCGTCGGAAGGGAGATTCAAGCCGATCCGGCTGCATCCCCCAAGCAAGACACCGACGAGCACGACCACGACACCACGAGGAGCCACGGGACCGAAGGGGAAGGCACGAGCCAATGCGGAATCTCTCTGGATGGGGATGAGGGCCGGAGCCCATGCGGGCGGGTAATCTGGGCTGGTCTCGCGACGGAGGCCAGCCAGCAAGTTAACAGTCACCGCGACGGGGAGTCCACCTGACATGCGAATCCCAACCACTGGCCTGATCATCGCCGTACTCGCGGCGGCTCCTGTTGGCGCCCAAAGTCGGCTGACCCCAGCGGACTCGGCGCGTCACGCCCTGAATCGTCTCGGATACGGGCCAACCCCCGGCCAGGTTGAGTCGGTGGTCCAGGAGGGCGTCCTCCGGTGGGTCGATCGGCAGCTGGGGGTGCGCGACCTCCATGACCCAGGCCTCATGGCATGGGAGCGCCCCTACGAGGTCCTCCGGACCCCGATGTCGGCGATGGTGGCCATGCACACCGACCAGGTCAGCAAGGCGCTCAAGGCGCAGGCTCAGGGCGCCGATTCGGCCACCCTCCGTGCGCTGCAGGCCGAGCGGCGCCAGGCCGATGCCGGCGGAAAGCGCGACCTCCGGGAGCTCCTCGGCGAGTTGCAGAGCGTGACGCTGGTGCGTGCCGTGGCCTCCGATCGGCAGCTCGCCGAGGTGCTCGCCGATTTCTGGCTCAATCACTTCAACGTCTACATCGCGAAGGGTTTCGACCGGGCCTACTTCGCCGACTATCTCGAGCGGACAATCCGCGGCCACGCCCTCGGTCGCTTCGAGGACCTCCTGGTCGCCACGGCCACCTCCCCGGCAATGCTGTTCTATCTCGACAACGTCCAGAGCGTTGCCGACAACTCGGCGGTCGCGGCGCTGGCGACGCGCGCAGGCCAGCGCCCGGGCCAGCAGGCACGGCGGGGGGCACTGGCCCGGCCAGGGGCGCGCGGCAAGGCAATGGACCCGGCGATGCAGGAACAGCT
>JBBQJU010000005.1:0-28107 GCA_038326215.1 Gemmatimonadales bacterium
CCATTCAGGAGTCCTCGCCTGGAGCAACTCGTGGCCGCGGTCACCTTGTCGTCAAAGTATCAGGTCGTCATCCCGCCATCGGTGCGGGAAGCGTTCCAGCTCAAGCCTGGCCAGAAGATTGAAGTGGTGATCTACGAAGGGCGCATCACACTCGTGCCGGTCGGGGCGATGAAGCGGCTTCGTGGCATTGCCCCGGGGATCGACAGCCGGGTGCCGAGGGATGGGGACCGTGTCTAATGTGGTCGACTCGTCGGCCTGGCTTGAGTATCTGGCCGATGGCCCCAACGCGGCGGCGTTCGCGCCTGCGATCGAGACCGTGCGCAAGCTGGTCGTGCCGACAATCGTGATCACCGAAGTCCTGCGTCGACTCGAGGCGCAGGGCCGGCGTGCCATCATCCCCGATGTGCTCGCGCAGATGCGTCAGGCGACCGTGGTCCCGCTCGACGATCAACTTGCGGTGGACGCCGCCACGATCGGCAAGCGCCAGGGATTGGCCCTCGCGGACAGTATTGTCTACGCGACGACGCAGGCCGTGGGCGGGACGCTCTGGACGCAGGATGAGGACTTCAGCGACTTGCCATCGGTCGAGTTCCGGCGGCACACGGTGCGCTGAGCGACCCAACCATGACGAGCGCGCGCGCGGCCTCGCTGTGCTCGTGGGCGGGGTTATGTTCCGTGTCATCTTGTACATCATTGTTCCGCTTAGGGGGCTCCATGCAGATCCAGGTCAATACCGATCACCACATCGATGGCCACGCCCGGTTCCAGAAGCATGCCGAGGCCGTGATTGGGGCGGCCCTCGCGCGCTTTGCGGACCGCGTGACGCGCGTCGAGGTGCATCTCTCCGATGAGAATGGGACCGGCAAGGGTGGCAAGGACGACCATCGCTGTCTCCTCGAGGTCCGCATGGCCAATCTGCAGCCGGTGACCGCCTCGCACTCCGCCGCGAACAGCGAAGATGCCCTCGAGGGGGCGCTGGACAAGCTGGAACGGGTCATCGACGGCACCCTGGGCCGGATCTTCGACCCGAAGGGCGGCGCGTCATTCGGGGATCTCCCCGCCTGAGCGATGCGCGCACCGACCGTGATGGTGATGTGGCCCGTCGCGGAGGTGTTGATGTCTCGGACGGTGCCGGATTTTCCCTTGTGCGTCCCGCGGATGATACGGCAGGCATCACCATGACGGAGTTCGGCTGGCAATTTGGGCTCTGGCATGCAATATCCTCCCCTGCGAGAGGATGCGTACTGGCGCCGACTGCGGCGCCCTCCTGCCGCCCTCTGGGCTTCGCCGCTTGCGCCCGACCCGCAGACCGGATGAAAACCTTGGTGTCCTGAGCCCCGGCCGTCTGATGACGCTGTTCAACATCTTTGCTATCCTGACCACGCTCGTGGCACTCTTCGCATGGGTGAACTTTCGCTTCGTCAAGCTGCCGCCGACGATCGGCGTCATGGTCCTCGCCATGGGCAGCTCGCTCGGATTGGTCGCGCTTGGTCGCAGTAGGTGGCTCGATACCTCGACCTTCACCACCTTCGTGCAGTCAGTCGATTTTGACGCCGCGTTGCTGCACGGGATGCTCGGGGCGCTCCTCTTCGCGGGGGGACTGCACGTCAATGTCGAGCGCCTCATGGCGCAGCGCGGCATCATCACCATCCTCGCGACGTTCGGCACCGTGCTCAGCACGGCCATCGTGGGCATCGGCGCATGGTGGCTCTTTGGCGCGCTGGGGCTCGACATCCCGTGGCCGTGGGCGCTGCTCTTCGGCGCACTGATCTCGCCGACCGACCCGATCGCGGTCGGCGCCATCCTCCGCACGGTCGGCGTCCCCGAGGAATTGGAGACCAAGATCGCCGGCGAATCGCTGTTCAATGATGGCGTCGGCGTGGTGATTTTCGTGATCATCCAGGAGCTGGCGGTCGGCGGTGAGCACGTGACCGTGGGCCACGCCGCCGAGCTCTTCGTCCACGAGGCGCTCGGCGGGATTGCCTTTGGAGCCGTCGTCGGGTGGGTCCTGTACCGCATGCTCAAGAGTGTGGACCACTATCAGGTCGAGATTCTTCTGACCCTCGCATTCGTCACTGGCGGCTATGCGTTCGCCAATGCCATGCACCTCTCCGGGCCGCTGGCGATGGTTGTCGGCGGGATCATCGTGGGCAATCGGGGTCGACAACTGGCCATGTCCGAGAACACCAGGAATCGCCTCGATGCCTTCTGGGCACTCGTTGACGAGTTTCTCAACGCCGCACTCTTTGTGCTGATCGGACTCGAGATCATCGTCCTCGAGATCACCCGGCCGATCCTGGTGGCGGCTGTGTTCGCCGTGCCGTTGGTACTGCTCGCGCGTTGGATCAGCGTCGCTACCCCGGTCACACTGCTCCGTCCGTGGCGAAGCTTCGCCCCCCACGCCATCACCATACTCACCTGGAGCGGACTCCGCGGCGGCATCTCGGTCGCACTGGCCTTGTCGCTCCCCCTCGGACGGGAACGCGACATTTTGGTCACCGTGAGCTACGTCGTGGTCTGCTTCTCGATCATCGGCCAGGGACTCACCATCGGGCCACTCGCCCGACGACTGCTGAAGGCGCCGGCCTAGCGCCGGCGCAGCATGCTGCGCCCCGACCTCGCCCAATTCACGCACCAAATCCCACCACCCGCACCCGCCTCCCCGGCACATCCACCAGCAGCACCCCATGCGTCTGGAATACCACCGAATACTCCAGCAGTTGCCGGCGCGTCGCGCTCGATCGCGGATCGCTCGCCGTCATCCCGTTCTTCGCCTCGGCGACATAGCGGCGGCCATCCCGCTCGACCAGAAAGTCCACGCGGACCGCATAGGTCACGTCGTCGCCATCGACCTGATAGCGACACGGAAGCCGGAGCTGGGTCTGGAGGATCGTGTACCCTGCGGCGCGCAACAGCGTCTCGGCCGTCGCCTCACCGCGCCGTCCCAGCCAGCGATACCACCACGCACGACACCAGACCACCGCGCGGTGGATCAGCCACGCGATGAGCAGGCCGAGCACCACCCCGACCGCGAGCGTGAGTATCAGATTGTCATGCTCATCCAGCGGGAGGATCACCCCGAGACCCGCTCCCGCCACGCCCCAACCTGCTCCTCGCGGCCATCGTCGCAATACCGCACCGTGAGCGCATCGCCTCGCACCACGTAGATCGCATCCTGCAGGAACCGACGTCCCAAGGCCTCGCCCTCGGCTGGGTTCAGCAGCACCGCCCACCCCGGCTCGGCGTGACCGGTCGCGGGCGAGTAGCCGGTGAGCCGCAGGTGCCATCGCCCCATCTCCTGCAACGCACGCCCGAGCCGCAGGTCGGATTCGACGTTGCGCTCCTCGGGCCACACCTCACCGGTCGTGGCATAGCCCGTCACGACGATGAACTCGGTCGGCCACTGCGTCACCGGGGACTCGAGGCGGAAGCGGACGTCGAAGTACCAGGCGCGCGGGTCGGCGCCGCCGGATGGCTCGCCCATCAATCGATCTCCGCGGCGGCGGTGGTGAGGAGGGTGCGACGGGGTATCGTGAGCATGGCGGTTCCTCGGGAAAAGCAGACCATTCCAATATGCCCACACTTCCGACAATGCACGGGGTGGCGGCTCGCCATCCCTCGGCACGGCGTCCCGTCACGACCGGTGCGGCTAGCCCAAGCGGCCTTCGGAGCCGTAACACAATGAAACTAACGCCGGCAACAACGCGGACGCCCAGTCGGTTAACGGCATCGTCACAACCCCAGGCGAACGTGCATGGACTCGCGGGGATGGTCGTCACCCCGTCGTTCCCAGTCCGCGGAATGCGGCCCCCCCACCAATCCCGAGCCCCATGTCCTCACCCATTCTCTGCTTCTACCGCCACCAGGGGCCCGATCACGCCGGCAGGATGCTGGCCGAGATCTGGCATTGGCCGCATGCGTCGCTCGAGTCGCATCACGACGTCATTCAATGGCTCTTCCCGCTCGACAACCCGAGTCGCGCCAATCCCGGCGCGCCGGTCCTCACGGAAGAGGACATCACCGCCTGGCAGCACGATTCGATGCTCCGGATGTACCTGCGGCGTTCGTTCGAGACCATGCTCGACTTCTTCGGCTTCAGGATCATCAACACCGGCGGCCACGCCCGCGTGATCGCCGCATCGAATGCCGTCGATCGTCAGGACGCGTGGCTCACGCCTGGCAACCACAACTACCTCCGCCTCACCCGCATCATGAAGTCACTGCGATTGCTGGGTGAACCGGCGCTCGCCGACGCGCTGCGCAGTGCGCTGGAGCATCTTGCCACGCGGCACGAGACCACGATCGGCGACGAAACGATGAGGTATTGGCGGGAGGCATGATGGACCGGGGATTGGAGTACCTTTCCCCGATGCGCCTCCTCCTCCTGCTCTTCCTTGCCCCCCCGCTCGCCGCCCAATCGCCACTCACCCCGCGGACCATCACCGAGTTTTCGATTGGTGCTCGGCTGACACGGAGCGGTGAAGCCACAAGCCCGTTCACCGACGACGACGGCAAGACACTGCTGACACTTGGTCTCGGCCGCCTGACGCCGATCGGCGCGCGCACCTCGGTCGGCGGCATCGTCTCGGCAGGGATCCAGGATGGCACCGGCTACCTCGCGCTCGGGCCGCGGCTGCGCTATCACGCGTCGCCGACGACGACATTCGACTTCACGCCGAGCGTCATGCTGTCGCGTGGCGACGAATTGGCGGGCCCGGTCGTGGTCGACGTGGCGGTGATGCATAAGGACAAGATCGGCCTGTCGATTCAGGCGGCCACCGGACGACGTGACGTCTGGACCGCGATGGGTCCGGTGAAATCGATCCACAGCACCTCGCTCGCGGCCGGCCTCCGACTCGGCGGCAAGCCGGGGCGCATCGGTGGCGCCGCCGCCATCATCACCGTCACCGGCGTGATCCTCCTCGTCCTTTCTAGCTGGCGGGATTGAGCCCGTCGGGGCGCAGCATGCTGCGCCCCGACTACCTTTCCGCATCCACCTCACACCAACGGACACCACACTACATGACCAACGCGTTTGCCGCCTTCTCGCCCGACACTCCCCTCGCGCCGCACACCATCACGCGCCGCGCGCCCGGTCCGACCGACGTCGCCATTGATATCGTCTTCTGCGGCGTCTGCCACTCCGACTTGCACTTCCTGAAAGGTGACTGGGGCCCGATTCCCTACCCGGCGATTGCGGGTCACGAAATCGTCGGCCATGTCACGGCGGTGGGCAGCGATGTGAAGGGCTTCAAGGTCGGCGACACGGTTGGCGTCGGCTGCATCGTGGATTCCTGCCGTACCTGCGGCTCGTGCCAGGAAGGCCTCGAGAACTACTGCACCACCGGCATGACCGGCACCTACATGGGCGTCGACAAGCACACCGGCGGCCCGACCTACGGCGGCTACACCACCGACATCACCGTCGATCAGAACTACGTGCTGCGGATTCCGTCGAATCTCGACCTTGCCGCCGCCGCGCCGCTCCTCTGCGCCGGCATCACCACCTACTCGCCACTCCGCCACTGGAAGGTGGGCGAGGGGAGCAAGGTCGGCGTCGTCGGGCTCGGCGGACTCGGCCACATGGGCGTCAAGTTGGCCGCCGCGATGGGCGCAGACGTGACCGTCTTCACCACCTCGCCCAGCAAGGTGGCCGACGCCAAGGGCCTCGGTGCGCACCACGTGATCATCAGCACCGACGCCGATGCGATGGCCGGTGCCGCGGGACAGTTCGACTTCATCCTCAACACCGTCGCCGCACCGCACAACCTCGACCCATTCATCGGCGCCCTCAAGCGCGATGGCACCATGGTCCTGGTCGGTGTGCCGCCGACGCCGCATGATTCACCCAACGTCATGGCCATGATCTTCGGGCGGAAGAGCATCGCCGGCTCGCTGATCGGCGGCATCAAGGAGACGCAGGAGATGCTCGACTTCTGCGGGAAGCACAACATCACCGCCGACATCGAGCGCATCCCGATGCAGGAGATCAACACCGCCTACGAGCGGATGCTCAAGAGCGATGTGAAGTATCGGTTTGTGATCGAGATGGCGTCGATCAAGTAGCGAACGGCGAACAGCGAACGGCGAACAGCGAACGGCGGTGTGACGGGATGATCTCTCCGTGACACCACCGTTCGCTGTTCGCTATTCGCCGTTCGCCTCCTAGATCTCTCCAATCACCTGCATCAATCCCGGCCACGCCTCGCCATTGTAGATCGCGATCGTCCGGAGATAACGCTTGCCGTCATCGCCGCGGCTCGCCAGCAACTGCTCGGCGGCCTTCGCGACGTGCTCGGCGGAGGCGAAGGGCGTCGGCAGGTCGTCGGCAATGTGCCCCGCCTGGTGCGGCACACCGGCGGCGTCGAGGAAGGCGATCTGCAGCTCGGGCTCCTTCTCGACATAGAGCGTCTGCAGCATGCCGAGCTCGTCCTGGAACGACTCGAGGTTGAGGCGGACGATTTCCTTCGCCAGCTTCTCGAGCGACCAGGCGCGTAGCGTCACCGGGCGGAAACCACCGCCCCGCGCCACCATGCGCTGGATGTAGAGCGCGCGCGAGTCCTTCGTGGTGGTCAGATCGTTGAGCACCAACTCGACGCGCTTGGCAGCCGGCAGCGTGCGGTACGGTGAAAGTGCGGCCATCAGGACAACTCCAAAGCCAAGAGGATGATCAGATTATCGGGTCGCGGGGCGGACGCGGAAGATCTGCCCCTGTCCGTTTTCAGTCGTGAGGTACACGAAACCATCGGGGCCCTGCTGGACATCGCGGATGCGGAGGCCGAGCTCGCCGAGGTAGCGCTCTTCCTTCACCACGACGCCGTTCTCCATCACGAGGCGGACGAGCGCATTCACGGCGCCCATCCCGCCGATGAGGAAGTTCCCCTTCCAGCCCGGGAGCTTGTCGCCGGTGTAGACGATGATTGCCGACGGGGCGATCACCGGATCCCAGAAATAGACGGGCTGCTCCATCCCGGCCTTCTCGGTCCCCTCGCCGATCTTGGTGCCGTTGTAGTCCGTGCCGTAGGTGATGATCGGCCAGCCATAATTCTTTCCGGCCTCGGGCTGATTCAGTTCGTCGCCGCCCTTGGCGCCATGCTCGACTGTCCAGAGCTTCCCCGACGGATCGACGACGGCGCCCTGCAGGTTGCGGTGGCCGTAGCTCCAGATCGCCTCATTCATCCCTGCCTTCCCGACGAACGGATTGTCCTTCGGGATGCTGCCGTCGGGATTGATCCGCACGATCTTGCCGATGCCGGTCGAGAGATCCTGCACCAGCGGCCGCTGGTTGAAGCGGTCCCCGGCGGTGATGAAGAGGGTGCCGTCCTTGCCGAAGGCAATGCGCGACCCGAAATGGTTGCCGCTCTTGACCTTCGGGCTCTGCCGGTAGATCACCTCGACCTCGGTCAGCGCACCGCCGTTGAGGCGGCCCCGGGCAACGGCTGTCCCAGCGGTGCCGTTCTCGCCCGGCTCCGCGAAGGAGAGATAGATGGTCTTGTTCTTGGCGAACTTCGGGTCGACCGCGATGTCGAGCAGGCCGCCTTGGCCCGAGAACCAGACCGCCGGGACGCCGGTCACCGGCGTCGAGAGGGTGCCGTCCTTGGCGACATACCGCAGCCGCCCCGCCCGTTCGGTCACCAGCATCTGGCCATCCGGCAGGAACGCCAACCCCCACGGGTTCTGCAGCCCGGTCGCCACCGGCTCGGCGCGGAGCACCCCAGTGGTATTGGCCGGTGTGGGTGACTTGATCGATGGCGCCTGGGCGCCGAGGCAGGCGGCCCCGAGCAGGGCGATCAGCGAGAGCGAGGCGATGCGAACGGACATGGGCAACTCCAAGGGGGAAAGCGACGGACGAATTTAACCGCGGCGGGCGCGAGGACTGGTAGGGGCGGCACGCCGGCAGCGGCCTTCGGCAGAAAGCGCGGCCAAGCGGGGAGCTCCCGAATGGCCGCGCTTCGTTGTTATCGATCATCGACCATCGATCATCGATCATCCTGTTTTTAGTACTTCTCGCTCACTCCCTGCCCATACACCCACCCCGTCAACGCGTCTGACTTCACGCGGACCCAGCCGTCCTGCGAGGCGAGGACGACCACGTTCGTCTGCGGCTTGATGACGCCGAGGATGGCGGCACTGGGCGTCGGGGCGGTGCGGACGTTGACCCACTTGACCGAGACCAGAGCAGTGGAGGGCGGCAGGTCGGTGGGCAACGGCGTGGCGTGCACGACCTCGCGCACGGCGATCGTCGCCGGCGGTGTGGCAACGACGGTCTGCGGAAGTTCGGTCTCCACGGCGGCGATCATGGTACCGGCGGCGAGCGGCGGTGAGAGCGGCGTCGGCTCGGAGATGACCGGTGTGGTGACGACCGGTGTGGTGATCGGCGCGGTGACTGCAGCGGTCGGCGTGCTCGCTG
Organism: Gemmatimonadales bacterium; assembly: GCA_038326215.1. Taxonomy (GTDB): domain Bacteria; phylum Gemmatimonadota; class Gemmatimonadetes; order Gemmatimonadales; family GWC2-71-9; genus Palsa-1233. Next base: position 8,411 of record JBBQJU010000005.1, read on the forward strand.
CGGCCTGCTTGGCGGCGGCCAGCTTCGCGGCGGGCCAGTTCTGCACCCCGACCATGACGAAGAGGGCTGCGGCGGCGACGGCCGCGACACCGAGCATGACCCGACGCGGCGAGTTGGTCCGTTCGCGGGGTGTCGCGCAATGCTGACACGCGATGTCGGTGGGTGTGTTCAGCGTGTGACAGCCACGGCAACCCCAGAACTTCAGCAACTGCCCACGCGCATCGCGGTTGGACATTGCTTCACTACAGCGGGGACACCGGGTCGCAACCTCGAGCGCTGTGGCGCCGCAGGCTGTGCACCGACGCCGATAGGCGGCGGAGGTAGACATGATCCAGACACTCGTCGAAATGTTGGGCGTACTCGGACCCTAGGCTACCGTCCGGTTCACGACTCCGCAAGGCAAGGACGATACCAAACTGGTCACGGGGGCCCCCAGACGCTGGGAGGGGGACCGAGTGTATCTGGCCCGGAGGCCCCGCCGCCCTGCGGGGGCGGGGCAGGTACCGAGTGTATCGGGTCTGGAGGCCCCGCCGCCCTGCGGGGGCGGGGCAGGTACCGAGTGTATCTGGTCCGGAGGCCCCGCCGCCCTGCGGGGGCGGGGGCGGGGACAATATCAAAGCGGCGCCCCCCGAAGGAGGCGCCGCCGAGTGGCCAGAGAGGGAATTGAACCCCCGACACCGTGATTTTCAGTCACGTGCTCTACCAACTGAGCTACCTGGCCGAACCGGGGCGGAAGCTAGCATCCGAAGGGGTCTGGGGGAAGATCACCCCGTCACCCGCCCCCGATGGGCCGCCAGCAGCTCGCCCCGGAAATCAGGGTGGGCGACCGAAATCAGCAGCTCTCCACGCTCCCGGAGCGTCTTGCCGTGGAGGTTCACGGCGCCGAACTCGGTCACAATCCAGTGGACGTGCCCCCGGGTGGTCACCACCCCGGCCCCCGGGCTCAATTCCGCCGCAATCCGCGAAATTGTCCCTCCGGCCGCTGTGGCGGGCAGGGCGATGATCGCCTTCCCCTTCGGGGCCCGGGCCGCCCCCCGGATGAAGTCCATCTGGCCGCCGATCCCGGAATAGATCCGGTGCCCCATGGAGTCCGCGTTCACCTGCCCGGTCAGGTCCACCTGGATCGCCGAGTTGATGGCGGTCATCCCCGGCATCCGGCAGATCAGCTGGGTGTCGTTGGTCCAGTCACAGCCGTGGAAGTGCACCAGCGGATTGTCGTTGATGAAGTCAAAGAGGCGGCGCGTCCCGGTGACGAACGACGTCGAGATCCGCCCGGTTTGCGTCGGCTTGCAGCGATTGGTGATCACGCCGGCTTCGACCAGATCGACGAGCCGATCGGAGAACATCTCCGTGTGCACCCCGAGATCGTGCTTCCCGAAGAGCCGCGAGAGGACCGCGTCGGGAATCGCCCCGATGCCCATCTGCAGCGTCGCGCCGTCGCCGACGAGATCCGCGATCAGGGTGCCGATCGCGGCCGTGACCGGATTCTCCACCTCGGGGGCATGTTCATGGAGCGGTCGATCGGTGATCGTGAATGCACTCACCCGCGACAGAGGCACCAGCGCGTTGCCGTGCGTCCGCGGCATCTGGCGATTGATCTCGGCGATCACGATTCGCGCGGAATCGACCGCGGCACGCGCCGTGTCCACCGACGGCCCCAAGGTGCAGAAGCCGTGCGCGTCAGGCGGCGAGAGTTGCACCATCGCGACATCAAGCGGGACATCGCCACTGGTGAAGAGCGACGGGATGTCGGAGAGGAAGATCGGCACATAGTCGGCGCGCCCTGCCGCCACCGGCTCGCGACACGACGCACCGGTGAACAGCGACACCGAGCGGAACTGTTCGGCATACTCGGGCGCGAGGAATGGCAGCGGACCCGCGAGGTGCAGGTGCCACAGCTTCACCCCGGCCAGATCACCACGCGCCGTCATCGCCTGCACCAGCGCCGTCGGGGTCGCCGACGCGCCATGCAGGAAGACATTGCTGTGACTGGACAACTGCCTGACCACTTCGTCCGCCGAGACGGCGCGCGCTTCCCACCCTGAATTCACACGACACTCCCAGTCAACGATCCATCATCCATCATCCATCATCCTTCGCCGTTCGCCGTTCGCTGTTCCCGGTTCGCCGTCAATCCCCCGCGCCAAGCGAGAATCCCGCCTCGATATCCTTCCGCGAGTAGGCCCGGAAGGCAATCAGCGTCTCGGTTTCCCTGATGCCGGTGAGCCGCACCATCCGGTCGGTGACCAGATCGGCGAGATCCTCGTTGGCGCGCACGCGGACGATCGCGACGAGGTCGAACTTCCCCGCGACGGAAAAGACGTCGCTCACCTCGGGCATCGCGGCGAGCTGCTCGGCGACCTCCTTGATGTGTTCACGGGCGACGGTAAAGAGGATGACGGCAGTGACCACGGCGTGGCTCCGGTGCGGGACTCCGGAAATCTAGCGCCGTGGCGAGGCCGCGCGTCGAATCCTTCCCGACGAGCACCGTGGGGTCAGAAGAGCGCCGGGAGCCCCAGGGCGCCGACACTCGTGCCGTCCCCGGTGCTCAGCCGACGATGGAAGTCGACCTGACCGAGGTGATAGGCGAGGTGGGTGGTGAGATGGACCAGAAAGCGGCCGGTGGGGATCGTGTGGTTGTTGAGCGGCAGCGGATACGGCGTGTCGACGGCGGCGGGATCGAGTCGGGCGAGGGTCGCATCGACTTCGGCCTGGGTCACGGTGATGAGCGGATACAGCTCGTCACGCGGGACATCGCGCGTGGCGAACTCGCGGTCCCGATCGCGGACATACCCGGTGTCACCGAGCGTGGCGCCAATGAAGTGGCGTAGGTTCCCGGCAAGGTGGAGGGTCAACGTGCCCGCGCTGTTGGGTGTGCCGGCGGGGAGCGCCCAGACCGCGGTATCATCAGGATAGGCGGCAAGTTCGGCCGCCAGCGTGTCGAGGTCGCGGCGCACGCACCGTCGGATCGCATCGATCATCGTCGTCTTCACCTCGGGGCGCCGAGCCGTTCGCGGGCCTTGGTGGCTTGCCAGATGTGGCGGCGCTGATGCGCCGCGTCGATATGCAGCGCGGAAAAGAAGGAGTAGTGGAGCCGCGCATCGAACGGCGACACCAGCTCGACCCGGGTCAGGTCGAGCCCGTCCCCCAACCGGATCATCGCCAGCAGCGCGTCCTGCGAGCGATCGTACAGGGCGAGCGTCTCCGCCTTCGGCATCGCTTCGTCGGGAACGAACGCCGACGTGGTCGGATACTTCTGGCGCGCGGGCGGCTCGAGCGCCCGGCAGAGGATCCACGCGAGGATGGAGCGCCGCATCCTGGCCGGAGCTCGGCGCGCACGCGCTTCCGGCCGCTGCAGTTGCTCGCGCATGGCCGGGAGAAAGGCTTCGGTGGTCAGCGTCAGGTGGCCAATGCACTCACCCATCGACCACGACGTCGGCGCGGGGCGCGTCGTCCACGTCGTGTCGTCGACCGACGCCGCGAGGCGATGGATCTCCGCCTGCGCGGCGAGCAACTGGTCGGTGATGACGGTCAGATCTGGATGCATGTTGGCGGCGATCAGCGACCGGCGAACCGCGAACCGCGAGCGACGTGTGTCGCCGTTCGCGGTTCGCCGGTCGCTGTTCGCCGTCTCGTCTTACATCGTCGGCGTCAGCATGATGTGCGCCTTCGGCGTCCCGGGGAACATCAACCACGGCATGCCGGGCGCCCCCTTCGACGGAATGCCGGTACTCGCCGGCGTGGCGAACGGCATATAGATCACATACAGTGCGCGGACTTCCTTGGTATAGGTCCCGGCGGCGGCATCCACGCCGCTGTGCGGCCCGAACAGTTGCCAGAGCGCGCCGGCCTTCGGCATCGGCAGCTTGCCGCTCTTCACTTCGCGGAAGCGCACCGAATCGACCTCACCGCCCTTCACGCCCTTCGCGCGGAGCGCCCGGCCGCGCGCCATGAACGGCTCCAGTGCCTTCTGGTAACAGGCGCCATGGTAGTCCTCCTCCTTCGGGTCATCCGCCAGACAGAGCATCCCGCCGGTACCCTGACGCAGGGAGACCAGTGCGCCCGCCTGGTTGTAGCCGAGGACCGAGGCATCGGCGCGGAACTCGGCTGGCAGCGGCAGGACGGCCTTGGCGATCTGCTCGGCGGCGGGCGGGATCACCACCGGTGCCGCAGGCGCGGTCGAGGTCTGGGCGGTCAACGGAAGGGCCAACAGGGGAAGCAGCAGCAGAGCGGACGCGCGCATCACGGCCTCGGGGGCATGGGGATGGGTGGGACGATGTCGGGAAAGATACGGCGGAACGCACCCAGCGCGCGCGGCGCTCAGCGCATCGAGGCGCGGGGGCCAAGGCGTTCGCGCCAGGGCCGGACGTTCGCGGCCGGGTGGCGGGGGGTGAGGACGATCTCCTGCCGCACCACGGCGCCGCGGCTCAGATGCAACTCCTCGCTCTCTTCCCACCGGTAGCCAGCGGCCTGGACCTGAAGCCGGAATCGCCCCGGCGGCAGGTGCAGGGCGAATTCCCCACCCACACCAGTGACGGTCCCCACCCCAGTCGGGAGGAGGACCACCAGGGCGCTGCGGACGGGGGAGCCACTCGGGTCGCGCACGACACCGGAGAGGCGGCAGCTGGACATCAGGATCCTCGGAACGGGGGCGGAGAGTGTACCGCCCGGTCGAGCTTCGCGTAAGGGCGCCGTGCGCCGGGGCGACGCAGGCGTCGCCCCTACGGCAGCTCCGTCGCCTTCCCGATGATGCTGCCGACCAGCCCGTACGACTTTGCCTCTTCTGCGCCGAGCCAGAAATTCCGGTGGGTGTCGTCCTCGATCCGGGAGACCGGCTGCCCCGTCTCGCGGGCGAAGATCATGTTCAGCCGCTCGCGCATCTTCACGATCTCGCGCGCCTCGATCGCGATGTCGGAGGCGGTACCGCCCGCGCCACCGGCCGGCTGGTGCAGCAGGAAGCGGGTGTTGGGGAGGCAGTAGCGCTGGGCGAGAGGGACCGAGACGAAGATCAGCGCGCCAGCGCTGGCGACCCAGCCGGTGCCGACGATCCGGACCTGTGGGGTCACGAAGCGGATCATATCATGGATGGTATCGCCGGCCTCGACATGGCCGCCCTGCGAATTGATATAGATCGTGATCGGTTCGGTGGCCGAGGCGGCGGAGAGTGCCAGCAGTTCGGCCATCACCCGGGCGGCCAGCTTCTGCGAAATCTCCCCGGAAATGATGATGGTGCGGGCATCGAAGAGACGCTGAGCAATCGGCGCGCTCGTGGCGGCCACCGCTTCGGGCGTCTCGGGGGTCTCGGGGGTCTCGGTGTCGGGCATGGGACTCACGTCATGCTGGAGGAGCTGCCGGGCAGGGTGGGACACACCCCGCAGAACGGCTGAACCCTAGCCCCGGTCCGGCCTCGCGACAATCCAGCCCCCGCACTCACGGCCGCTTGATCAGCCCGCGGAGGCCGCTCTTCAGGGCATTCTTGCCGGCGTCGGCCATGGCGTTCTTGAAGGCGTTCGACATCGCCTTGCCGAGGTCGAAGTTCTTCAGGGCGTCGCACATCTGCTTCTGCTGCTCGGGGGTCATCTGCCCCTCGCCAGCCCCGGCCTCCTTCGCCTTCGCCTTGGCGGCGGCGAGCGAGTCGGCCAGCTCCTTCGAGGCGAGCTGCTGAATCCACGCGCGGGCCGAGGAATCGGCGCGGACCCGATCCAGATCCTCGGTCCACTTGATGTCGGCCGGCGGGTCGAACAGCGATGCATCGGTGGTGCGGGTCACGCTGGTCGCCGTCTGCTCGAAGTTGACGCAGAGCAGCGAGCCGGCGCTGTAGAGGGCAACCGGCGCCTTGTCCATGGTGCAGAAGGTGAAGGCACCGAACTCCTTCACCGTGCACCGTTCCCCGGCGATTGTCTTCGTGCCAGCGCTCTTCCCCTCGAACGGCGTCCCCGGCAGCGCACGCGTCACGAACGCCGCCATCGACTGGATGTTCTCCTGGAAGCGTGCCTTCCCCGCCCCATCGAGGCCGTCGTACGCCTTCGCCATGCTCGGCAGCGGGTTGACCATCTTGGTCCCCTTTTTCTTGTCGAGATCGGCGTTCCAGATCACCTCGGGGTCCGTCAGCGACCAACTGCTGGTGGTGGACGTCTTGCCGAAGAACTTCCCCGTCATCGTCGAGCGCGACGCCATCTTGTCGCCGCCGGAGGTGGAGCGGCCCGTCCCGGTCATGTCGCCGCCGTAGCTGTATTCGACGGTGTAGGCGGGCAGAGAGCGCATCGGGAGGGTGAACGGGTTGCCTTGGGCGCCTGCCGGCAGGGCGGCACCGAGGGCCAGAACGATCGCGAAGGAGGCGGGGCGACGCATGGGCGGACTCCGGACGGGGTGGGTCGCTGGGGTTGCTTCAAGTATCGACGAGCGGCCCCCGCATTGCCAACACCCCGGCGGGGCGAGATCATTGAGGAATGTCCGCCCAGACGCTCCGTGGCCTCACGGTCCTCGATCACCCGCTGATTCGCCACAAGATGGCGCTGCTCCGTGCGGCCAGCACCACCTCGCGCGACTTCAAGCAGTTGGTGGGCGAGATCGCCGCGTTGATGACCTACGAGGTCACCCGCGACCTGCCGACGGCGCCGGTCGAGGTGGTCACGCCGCTCGAAACGATGACCGGCGAGACCCTCGCCGCCAAAGTGGCGCTGGTGCCAATCCTGCGCGCCGGTCTCGGGATGGTCGAGGCCGTGGTCCAGTTGATCCCCAACGCGCGGGTGGGCCACATCGGTCTCTTTCGAGATCATGACACCCTCAAGCCGGTCTCCTACTATTTCAAGGTGCCGACCCCAGTCGCCGAGCACAGGTTCTTCCTCCTCGATCCGATGCTAGCCACTGGCGGGTCGGCGGTCGAGGCCGTGACCGAACTCAAGCGCGCCGGGGCCACGGAAATTGCCCTGATCTGCCTGGTGGCGGTGCCGGAAGGGGTGACGACCTTCACCACCGCCCACCCGGACGTTCCCGTGTACACTGCTGCCCTTGATCGGCAACTCAATGCCGATGGCTACATCCTCCCTGGTCTCGGCGATGCCGGCGACCGCCTCTTCGGGACACGATGAGCGCTCCCCGGACGTTGACCTTCTTCGGTGGCGCCGCGACGTCGACCGGTTCGATGATCCTCCTCGAGGCGGCGGGTGCGCGCGTCCTGCTCGACGCCGGCCTCTTCCAGGGGAACGTCGCGATGGCGGACGCGCTGAACCGCGAGCTGCCACTCGACCCGCGCAAGGTCGACGCGATCCTCCTCTCGCAGGCCGGTCTCGCCTACTGCGGCCGCACACCGCAGTTGGTGCGGCACGGCTTCGACGGCCCGATCTACGGCACGCCGGCAACGCGCGACACCGCCGCGATCCTCCTCGCCGAGGCGGCGTTGGAGTTGGCGGCGAACCACGGCGAGCCGCTCTACGGCCTCACGGACGTGATCGCCACGCAGCAGCGCTTCGTCGGCCAGCCGACGCACCGGCCGCTCCACCTGCGCCGCAACCTGGTCTTCACGATGTTCGACGCCGGCCACATCCTCGGCTCGACCTCGATCGAGTTGCGCACCGGCGAAGGCGGCTCGCACCGGATCATCTACAGTGGCTGCATCGGCCGCTCCGGCTCGGCGCTGCTCCCCGATCCCGAAGTGATGCCGGGCGAAGTCGACACGCTGATCCTCGGCTCGCCGTTCGCGCATGCCTCGCACGGAATGTTCGCGGACGCACAGCAACAGCTGGCCACGATCATCCGTGACACCACGACGCGTGGCGGACAGGTCATCATCCCGGCCTCCTCGCTTGGCCCGGTCCAGGAACTGATCCGGGTCGTGCAAGCGCTCGCGCGCCGTGGGCAGCTTCCCGAGCTGCCGATCTGGATCGACTCCGCGACCGACGTCTGCCTCCCGACCATGATGCGGCTCCATCCCGAATCGCTTGGCATCGGCGAGCGCGCCTACGCCGAGGCCGGGGGGCCGTTCGACCACTCCCTGCTGCAGTATGTGCGCAGCGATGCCGACCGGATGCAGCTCGACGCGCACACCGGGCCGGCCATCATCGTCGCCTCGGGCGAGAGCGGTGACACGGGACGCGCCGCCCATCACCTGCGCCGCTGTCTCGGCGACGCGCGCCACACCGTGATCTTCCTCGCGCCCAACGAGGAAGAGTCGGTCGGTCGACTGCTCCAGGAGGGGGCGGACCAGGTCACCATTCTCGGCGAAGTGGTCCCGCGGCGCGCCGGGATCGAAACACTCACGGCCTATTCGGGGCATGCCGACGGCGAGGAAATGCGCACCTGGCTCCGCGCCCTCGGTGGCCCGATCAAGCGCGCCTTCGTGGTGCACGGCGATGACCTCACGGTGGCCATCATGGTCACCATTCTCCGGGAGGAGGGCGTACGCGACGTGATCGTGCCGCGGCAGGGGGAGTCGTTCCCCTTCTGAGCACTCGCCGACGGGCCTGGGTCGCCGCGTTCGCGGCGGCAGCTGCGAGCCTCTACGTCCTCTCATTTGTCGCGGTCCTGGTCGTCTCCCGGCAGGACCAGCGCTACCAGGCCGATGCCATCGTCGTGCTCGGCGCCGCGCAGTACAACGGCCGTCCCTCCCCCGTCCTGCAGGCCCGCCTCGACCACGCCGCCGTCCTCTTCCGTGCAGGGTATGCCGAGTTGATCGTCGTGACAGGTGGCATCGTCGAGGGCGACCGCATGAGCGAGGCGACCGCCGGGCAGCGCTACCTCGTCAGCACCGGCATTCCGGCGACCTCGATCGCCGTGGCCCCCGAAGGGCGCACCACGGCGGGGTCGATGACCGCGGTCGCCGACTATCTCCACGGCGAGGGGCTCAACCGGGCGATCCTCGTCTCCGATCCGTTCCATCTCGCCCGGTTGCGGATCGAGGCGCGTCGCCTCGGTCTCGAGGCCTGGACGTCGCCGACGGCGACCTCCCCGATCTCTCGACGATTCGGCACGGAGCTGCAATACCTCCTCGCCGAAGCCGGCAAATTGCCGATCCTCGTGTTGCAGGGGTTCTTCCGATGACGGACATCTCGCTGACCTTCTGGGGCGCCGCCGGGCAAGTCACCGGCTCCTGCCACCTGCTCGAATGGCGCGGCCACCAGGTGGCCCTCGACGCTGGCCTCTTCCAGGGCCGCCGCGAGGAATCGCACCGGCTCAACGCCGAGACGCCATTCGACCCGCGGCAACTCGACGCCGTGATCCTCTCCCACGCGCACATCGACCACAGCGGCCGACTGCCGTTGCTGGTGGCCCGACAGTTCGACAAGCCGATCTTCGCGACGCCCGCCACGCGCGACCTCTGCGCCATCATGCTCCCCGACTCCGCCCACATCCAGGAAAGCGACTTCCGCTACCTGCAGAAGAAGGGACGCACAGCGGGCCCGGCCTCCGAACCGCTCTACACCATGGCCGATGCCTATCACGTGCAGGAGTTGATCGAGGCGCATCCGTACGGCCGACCGTTCAAGGTCGCCGATGATCTCACGGTCACCTTCCGCGATGCCGGCCACATCCTCGGCAGCGCCAACGTCGACATCACCATTGCGGGCCCCACGCCGCATCGTCTGGTCTTCTCGGGCGATATCGGTCGGTGGGGTCAGCCGATCATCCGCGATCCCGATGGCCCGAAGGGCGCCATCGACACGCTGATCATCGAAAGCACCTACGCGCTGAAGCAGCACGACACCACCGAAGACGCGATGGCGCGCCTGGCCGAGGTGGTGAGTCGCGTCGCGGCGCGCGGGGGCAAGATCCTGGTGCCATCGTTCGCGGTCGGGCGGACCCAGGAGCTGGTGTACGCGCTGCACGAACTCGCCAATGCGGCGCGTATCCCGCAGATCCCGATCTACATCGACTCGCCGCTCGCCGTCGAGGCCACGTCGGTGTTCCGGCTGCACCCCGAGGTCTTCGACCAGAGCGAGGAATTCATCAAGAGCGGGCTGCCGATCTTCGACAACCACCTCGTGCACTACGTGCGCGACATCGAGGAATCGAAGCGGCTCAATGCGCTCGAGGGCCCGGCCATCATCATCTCGGCGAGCGGCATGGCCGAGGCGGGGCGGATCCTGCACCACCTGGCCAATCATGCCGGCGACCCGAAGAACGCCATCCTCTTCGTCGGCTTCCAGGCCGAGCACACGCTGGGGCGACGCATCAGCGACGGGCGCAATCCGGTGAAGATCCTCGGCGTCGAAACCACCATCGGGGCAGAGGTCGTCAAGATCGACGGCTATTCCGCGCACGCCGGCCGCGACGAACTCCGCCGCTGGGTGCGCAACCTCGGCGGCCCGATCCAGCGCGCCTTCTGCGTCCACGGCGAACCGGAATCGCTCGTCGGGATGAAGAAACTCCTCGAGGAAGAAGGCGTACGAGAGGTGATGATTCCGAGTCATGGCGAGAAGTTCACGTTGTAATCAGCGAACGGCGAACAGCGAACGGCGAACAGGGTGTGGAGCAGAAATCCCGACGCTGGTCGAATACACGCTGTTCGCCGTTCGCCGTTCGCTGTTCGCTGTCCTTCACGGAGGTCTCCGCGTGTCTCACCGCATTGTCCTTGTCGCGGCGCTCTTGCTCGGCGCCGCACCACTCACCGCGCAGGGACTGAAGGTCCCGGCCACGGTGGACACCCTGCCGAACGGCCTCCGGTTGATCGTGCACGAGGACCAGTCCACGCCGATCGTCACCGTGAATGTCTGGTACCACACCGGCTCCGGCTCCGAGAAGGTCGGCCGCACCGGCTTCGCGCACCTCTTCGAGCACCTGATGTTCATGGGCTCGGAGCACGCCGTCTATCCGGCGTTCGATCGCCTCCTCGAGGCAGCCGGTGCCAACAACAACGGCTCAACCACCGAAGACCGCACCAACTACTACGAGTCGGGGCCGGTGTCGGCGCTGCCACTGATGCTCTGGCTCGAGGCCGACCGAATGGGCTGGCTGCTGCCGACGATGGACGCGGCGAAGGTCGATGCCCAACGCGACATCGTGAAGAACGAGCGGCGGCAGAGCTACGAGAACCGCCCCTACGGCATGGTGTCCGACCATCTGCCGCGGATGCTCTATCCGGCGGGCCACCCGTACTCGTGGCCGGTGATCGGCTCGATGGCCGACCTCTCGGCGGCCTCGGTCGAGGACGTGAAAGACTTCTTCCGCACCTGGTACGCGCCCAACAACGCCGTGATCACGGTCGCCGGTGCGGTCTCCCACGACTCCGTGCTCGCCCTGGTGAAGCACTACTTCAGCGCGATCCCGCGCGGTCCGGCGATCACGGCGATCAACCCGACGCGGCCCCGGATGACCAAGGACACTGCCCTGGTCCTCGAGGACCGGGTCCAGGCGGCGCAGCTCGAATACGTCTTCCCGAGTGTGAAATCGTGGGATCCGGATGATGCCGCGCTCCAGGTGGCGCGGATGATTCTCACCGGGTCGAAGAACGCGCGGCTCACCAAGCGGCTGGTCTACGACGAGCAGTCGGCGACCAGCGTCCGGGCCTCGACCGATCACCGGCGGTATGACGGTGACTTCGACATCGTCGCCCGCCCGAAGCCGGGAAAGCCGATCGGTCCGGTGCAGCGCGCGGTGGACGAGGAACTCCGGCGCCTCGGCGACGCGCCGCCGACGGCACGCGAGCTGGAGCAGGCGAAGAACGCTCTGGAGGCGTCCTTCCTGCGCTCCACGCAGACCGTGGGCGGCAAGGCCGACCAGTTGAATGGCTACTACTTCGAGGTGGGTGTGCCCGATGCCTTCCAGCGTGATCTCGATCGGCTGCGCGCGGTGACGGCGGCCGATGTGCAGCGTGTCGTCAAGCAGTACCTCACCGGGCCACGGGCGATCGTCTCCGTGGTCCCGATGGGGAAGCGTGAGCTTGCGGCCGAGCCGCGTGGGGTGACGCCGTGAAACGGATCGCGATGATGGTCCGCGGATTGACCGCCGCGGTTGGAGTAGGCGCGATGATCGTGGGCCCGCTGAGTGCGCAGGTCACCAGCGCCCCCGCGCTTGGTCCCGCGCCGAAGCTGTCGGTGCCCGTGGTGCAGACCGCCTCGTTGCCGAACGGCCTCAAGATCCAGGTCGCACGCAACGCCGAAGTGCCGCTGGTCGAGGCACGGCTGATCATCAACGGCGGCGCGCGCCTCCGCGGCACCACCCCGGGATTGGCCACCTTCACCGCCGGCCTGCTCGGCGAGGGAGCCGGCGGGATGACCGCGCTGCAGTTGGCCGAGGAGATCGATTTCATCGGCGCCTCCCTGCGTGCGGGGGCGGGGTATGAGAATGTCACGCTGTCGCTGTCCGTGCCGAAGCGCGCCGTCGATCGCGGCTTCCAATTGATGGCATTGATGCTGCGCTCGCCGACCTTCTCCAGCGTCGACGTCAATCGGCAGCGGGCACTGCGACTCGCCGGCTTCACCAGCGAGAAGGATTCACCCGGCAGTGTGGCGAGCAGGGTCTTCTACCGGAATCTCTTTCCGGCCACCCATCCCTATCACGGCGATATCGATGGGGACTCCGCCTCGGTGGTGAACTTTGACTCGGTCGCCGTCCGCAATTGGTGGAAGACCGCCGCCGATCCGCGTCGCACCACCCTGGTACTCAGTGGTGACGTGACGCTGCCGGAAGCGGTGAGCTGGGCGGCAAAGCACTTCGGCGGCTGGAAGGCGCCAGCGACGATCCTGTCGTCCGTGCCGGCGCGCGATGTGCCGGGTCCGACGCAGTGGAAGGCGCGGGTGATTCTGGTCGACAAGCCCGACGCCGCACAGTCGGTCATCATGATCGGCGGCCCCGGGATGTCGCGGAGCGACCCGGACTATCCGGCCGTCGTGGTGATGAACACCATCCTCGGCGGCTCCTTCTCCGCCCGACTCAATGACCTCCTCCGCGAACAACTCGGCTACACCTACGGGGCCGGGTCGGACTTCTCCTTCGCCCCGGTGGCTGGTCCGTTCATCATCGGGACGGATGTCCGCACCGACGTCACTGATTCGTCACTGGCGGTGATCTTCCGCGAAATCGGCGCAATGCGCGACAAGGGCGTCACCGAGCTCGAGCTGACGCGCGCGCGGAACTACCTCGTGCTCGGCTCGCTCGCCGACTACGAGACGGCCGGTCAGGTGGCCAACGCGATGAGCACCGCGCTGCTCTTCCGCCTGCCGCTCGCGACGATCCCCGCCGAACTCGCGCGGATCAACGCCGTCACCACGGCCGACGTGCAGCGAATGGCGAAGCTTCGCCTCAATCCCGCGGAGATGACGGTCGTGATCGTCGGGGACCTGGCGAAGATCCGCGCCGGGATCGAGAAGCTGGGGTTGGGGCCGGTCGAGGTGCAGACATACGAGCACTAGTGACTGGCTGATGATCGATGATCGACGATCGATCATCGATCATCAGCCATCGAGCATCCCTTTTTCGGGACGATTCGCATGACGCTGATCTCCAGTCGCCGCATCTACACCGGGCGCATCGTCTCCCTCGATGTCGATACCGTGCGCTTCCCCAACGGCAACGTCGGCGAGCTCGAGATGCTGCGGCATCCCGGCGCGTCGGCGGTGTTGCCGTTTCTCGATCCGGTGCAGGACGCCGATCCGCGTGTCCTGCTCATCCGCCAGTACCGCCACGCGACCGGCGACTTTCTCTGGGAGATCCCCGCTGGACGGCGCGATGGCGAGGAAGCCCCCGAGACGACGGCTCGGCGCGAGCTGCAGGAAGAGACCGGCTATCAGGCGAGCCACCTCGAACACCTCACCGCGATCTGGACCACGCCAGGCTTCACCGACGAGGTCATCCACCTCTTCCTGGCGAGTGGTCTCACGCCCGGCGCGAGTGCCTTGGAGGCCGACGAGGTCCTCGATGTCCACCCGACGCCGTGGTCAAAAGTCCTCGAAATGGTTCAGAATGGAACCATAAATGACACCAAATCGCTCAACGCCATCCTCTTTGTCCAAGGTTTTATAAGACGACCTTTGACAAACTGAAAAAAGGCGGTAGCTTCTTTGGGTGACCCTTCAACGAAGGATGTCCCCATGACCGCGATTGCTTGTCCCAGCCTCGAACTTCCCAGCACCGACGCCGCCCGGCCGACCATGGTCGCGTCCCCGGCGTCAGATGCCGCCAATCTGGAAAACTCCCGCCTCGTGGCCGCGCACCTTGCCGGCGACGACCGGGCCTTCGGCGAGCTGATGCGCCGCTACCAGACGCGGTTGCTCAACTTCATCTACCGGATGATCGGCGATCGCGAGCGGGCCGAGGATCTGGTGCAGGAGGCGTTCGTGCGGGTGCACCGGCACCTGCACCGCTTCGACCAGAGCCGGAAGTTCTCCACCTGGCTCTACACCATCGGCTCCAACCTCGCCAAGAACGAGCTGCGCAACCGCTCCCGGTCGCCGCTGGTCTTCCACGAGTCGGCGCGCGCGCCGGGCGACAACACAGGGCGGACGCTGGAGTTCGAGGACTCGCGTTCGCGTCCGGACGACCTCTTCGCCAATCGCCACCTGCGCGAGCTGGTCGAGGCAACGGTCGCCCGACTCTCGCCGCACCACCGGATCGTCTTTGTGCTGCGGGAGCTCGAGGGAAAGAGCTACGAGGATATCGCCGAAGTCACCAACACGAACCTCGGGACCGTGAAGAGCCGCCTGAACCGCGCGCGGACCTCGTTCCAGCAGATGATCGCCCCGTTCCTCGACTGACCGAGGGCGACGACCAGGAACCAAAAAGATTCCCCGGTGTCATAGTCTGCTGACATTGGGGATTTCTTTTGTCGGCGATCGGCGACACCCCCCCCTTCCGCAGATCGCTTTCTCGACGTACTATCTCCCGTCCCCAAAAACAGCGGAGTCCCTCCAGTCATGAACTGCCGAGAGTTTGGCCGGTACTATTCTGATTTTCGGGACGGGAACGATCGCGAACTGGCGCATCGCATGCGCGATCACGCGGTCGCCTGCGGACAATGCAGTTCCCACTCGCGCGCGCTGCAGATCGGCATCGAAGTGTTGCAGATGACCGAGATCGAACCATCGGAGGGGCTGATGCACTCGCTCAGCGCACGCTTCAAGGTGAGGCCGATCCGCTAGACTCGCTTATCATTCCCGTATGGCCGTTCTCTCCCTCCCACAACTCCAGCGCGCCCTCACCAAGACCCCGCCTCGGGGTGCCTTCTATCTTGCCGGCAGCGAAGCGATCCTCAAGGACGAGGCACTCGCCGCGCTCCTCGACCGCGCGCTCGACCCGGGCCTGCGCGACTTCAACCTCGACTATCTCTCGGCCTCGCAACTGGAGCCGGACGAGCTCGCCTCGGCCTGCAGCACGCTGCCGATGATGGCCGACGTGCGGGTCGTGGTGGTGCGCGACATCGAGTCGTGGAAGCGGAAGAGCAAGGGAAAGCAGCCAGCGGTCCGCTACCTCGAGAAGCCCGCGCCGGAGACGGTGCTGATCTTCGTTCAGGGGAACGACGACGACCCCGACGCCGATCTCGCCGCCCACTGCACCCTGATCGATTGCAAGGCGATGCTTGGCGAGGCCCTCGATGCCTGGCTGGACGACCGGCTGCAGGGCGCCGGGATCACGCTGACGCCGGACGCCCTCGAGCACCTGCTCCGGGCCACCGGCGGCGACCTGGGGACCCTGACGGCTGAAGTGGCCAAGCTCTCCTCACTGGAGCACGCCGGGCCGATCGATCGCGAGACGGTCGGGTCGTTGGTGGGGATCCGCTTCGGGGAAACGGTCGAGGACTGGCGCGACGCCGTCCTCCGCGACGATACCGCCCGGGCCCTCTCCCTGATCCCGCAGGTGCTGGCGCTGAGCGGCGTCTCCGGGGTCCGGTTGGTGACCCTCCTCGGCAGTTCGCTGCTGATGTTGCGCTGGGGCCGCGCCACGGCCGAGACGAGGAAGATCCGCGACCGCGCGCTGGCCGATGTGGTCAAGCCGTTCGCGTTCCGGATGCGGCCGCCCGTGGGGAGTTATCCTCCATTCGCTGCCTTGGTGGGCGAGGTTGTCGGGCGCTGGTCGTTGCCGCGCCTGCGCACCGCGATCGCCGCGACCCTCGCGGCCGACGCCGCCCTCAAGAACACCACGATTTCTGATGAAGGAGGGATCGTGACCGATCTCGTCTTGCTGCTGGCCACCTCGCGCGTGCGGAAGGCGGCCTGATGAAAATCTCACGGAACCGGTTTGATCCCAAAGTGTTGGGGCACAGCATGCTCGCCCTCGTCGTGAGCTTCGCCTCCGCCGCTCCCCTCGCCGCCCAAGCGCCGCTCCCCCCCACGTCCCCACGCTTCGTCGAGGTCACCCGGTTGGCGCAGGAGGGCTACGGCGATTCGGCACGAACGGTGATCGCTCGGATCCTGTCGCAGACCAAAGCCACCGATGCCGCCTTCCCCGAGGCGCTCTATACGTCGGCCGCGGTGGCGAAGTCGCTGGGTGAGGCACGGCTCCAGTACGCCCGCATCGCGGTGGAATACGCCCAGTCGGCATGGGCCGACAAGGCGACGCTCCGCCTGGCGCAGCTCGACTACGGCAGCGGCAACAGCGAGAGCGCCGTGCTGCGCGTGAAGCGGATCTTCACCGACTACCCGGAATCCGCGGTGATCCCGGTCGCAGCGCTCTTCGGCGCACGCGCCGCCTTCGAACGCCGTGACGGACCATTGGCGTGCGATTGGATCACCCGCGGGCTGCAGCAGGTCGGCAGCGACCTCGAATTGAAGAACCAGCTCGAGTATGCCAAGCAGCGCTGCACGCCGGAGGAATTGGCGCGGCTCGCGGCCATTCCCAAGGGCGACAGTCTCAAGCGCCCCGAGGTGGTGGCGCCGAGGCCGACGCCCACGACGACCCCGACCACCCCGCCACCGGCCCCGGCCACCACGGGGAAGAGCGCCGCATCACCCTGGCGCGTGCAGGTCGCCGCGATCAGCGATCCAACCTCCATCCGCCGCGCGACGCAGCAGATCGAGCAAGCCGGCTACATGGTCTATCGCGTTGCCGGCCCGAATGGCCTGACGAAGCTGCAGGCGGGGCCGTTCTCGACGCGTGACGCCGCGGTGGCCGCGGTGGCGAAACTGAAGGCCGCGGTGGGTGGGAGTCCCTTCGTGACGAAAGCGCCGTGAACGCGAGTTCGCCTTGACCGACACCCCCCTCCTCACCCAGTACCGCGAGATCAAGGCGCGTCATCCGGACGCGATCCTCTTCTTCCGGATGGGCGACTTCTACGAGATGTTCTTCGAGGACGCGCAGGTGGCCGCGCGCGTGCTCAACATCACGTTGACGTCGCGGGGCGACGGCGTCCCGCTCGCGGGCGTGCCAGTGAAGGCGGCGGCGGGCTATCTGCGCCAGTTCATCGCGGCCGGCTTCCGCGTCGCGGTGTGCGAGCAGATCGAGGATCCGAAGTTCGCCAAGGGGATCGTCAAGCGCGCCGTCGTCGAGACGGTGACGCCGGGGGCGTTCCTCGACGAGGAGTGGACGCCGGGATCGCGCAACAACTGGTTGGTCGCGGTGGCACCGCGTGGCAGCGGCGAGGCGATGGGGGTGGCTGCCCTCGATCTCACCACCGGCGAGTTCATCCTCGAGACGGTCGCCGCCGACGGGCTCGCGGAAGCGCTTGGTCGTCTCGCGCCCGCCGAGGTGGTGGTCCCGCGCGAGAGTGGCGTGGTCCTTGAGCCGGAGGTTCTCCGCACTGAACGTGAGCGCTGGGAGTTCGATCCCGCCCTCGCCGCCGAAGAGCTGAGCCGCCGCCTGGCCATCGCCTCACTCGATGCCCTCGGTATCGCAACGGACGATGCCGCCGCGGTCGGGGCCGGTGGTGCCCTGCTCCGCTACGCCCTGGAATTGCAGCCGCAGGGATTGCCGCAGCTCGCCCGGCCCGACGTCCGCCGGCCCGACGAACTCTGTTGGCTCGACGAGATGACCCGCCGCAACCTCGAGCTGGTCGAGCCGCTGCGCGCCGGCGCCAAAGGCGTCACGCTCGTCGAGACGCTCGATCGCACCCAGACGCCGATGGGCGCGCGTCTGCTGCGGCAGTGGGTGCTCTCACCGCTCCGCGATCCGGTGCGCATCGAGGCCCGACTCGACGCCGTCGCCGCCCTCGTGGAAGCCGGCAGCGCGCGCGCCACCCTCCGCGCGGCACTCGATGGCGTGCGGGACGTCGAGCGGCTCGCCGCGCGCGCCGCCGCAGGCCGCGTGACACCGCGCGAGCTCGGCGCGCTGCGCGATTCCTTCCTCGCGCTGCCGCAGGTCGGTGAATCGGTCGCCCTGCTCGCGCTGCGCACCGTGCCAGGCACCACTCGAGTCGCCGCGCTGCTCGAGTACACCGCTGAACACTTCGATCGCCTCGAGGACCTTGCCGCCGAACTGGCGCGCGGTCTGGTGGAGCGGCCGCCGGTGACACTCGCCGATGGCGGCGTGATCGCCCAGGGCTATGACGCTGACCTCGATGAGCTGCGCGACCTGCGCGACAACGGCAAGCAGGCACTCGCCTCGATCCAGCAGCGGGAACGCGATCGCACCGGGATCGCCTCACTCAAGGTCGGCTTCAACAAGGTCTTCGGCTATTTCCTCGAGGTGACCCACGCCAACACCGACGCGGTCCCTGAGGATTACGAACGGCGGCAGACGCTGTCCAACGCCGAACGGTATGTCACGCCTGAGCTGAAAGATTACGAAGCCAAGGTGCTCGGCGCGGAAGAACGGATCGCGGAGCGTGAGGGAGAACTCTTCGCGGCCCTGCGTGAGCTGGTCGGTCAGGCCATCACGCGAGTGCAGGGGACGGCGCGGCTGCTGGCCCGGCTCGATGTGCTGACCTCACTGGCCGACACCGCCGTCAATGAGCGCTACGTCAGGCCGGTGGTCCACGCTGGCTATGGGCTGACCCTCCGCGGGTCGCGCCATCCGGTGATCGAGCGGATGATGCCGCGCGAGCGCTTCGTCCCCAATGATGTCCATTTCGACGAAGTGGAGCGGGTCCATCTGGTCACCGGCCCGAACATGGCCGGCAAGAGCACCATCCTGCGCCAGATCGGGTTGAATGTGGTCCTGGCCCAGATGGGGAGCTTCGTCCCCTGCCGCGAGGCGTGGATCGGCGTGGTCGACCGCCTCTTCACCCGAGTCGGCGCCTCCGACAACCTCGCCCGCGGCCAGTCGACCTTCATGGTCGAGATGTCCGAGACGTCGGCCATCCTCCACAACGCCACCGCCCGCTCCCTCGTCCTCCTCGACGAGATCGGCCGGGGGACCTCGACCTACGACGGCGTGGCGATCGCCTGGGCGGTCACCGAGTATCTCCACGACCGGATCGGCTGCCGGACCATGTTCGCGACCCACTACCACGAGCTGATGCAGCTCCCCGAGCAGCTCGCCCATGCCCGGAACTGCAACGTCGCGGTCCGCGAGTCGGGCGATGGGATCGTCTTCCTCCACCGCCTCGAGGCGGGAGGGACCGACCGCTCCTACGGGATCCACGTCGCCCAGCTCGCCGGCCTCCCCAGCGGCGTGGTCGGCCGGGCCAAGGAGGTCCTCGGCATCCTCGAGGCCGACCACCGCGTCGTCGAAGGACCGCCGCCAGCCGACCCCGATCCGACCCAACCCTCCCTCTTCGACCTCCTCCAGGCCGGGATCTCCTCCTCGGGGGAATTTCGAATCCGAGGGTCGGTGGTAGGGGCGACGCATGCGTCGCCCCAGCCCGCGTCGCCCCCGCAGACCGCCCCCAC
>JBBQJU010000006.1:0-27316 GCA_038326215.1 Gemmatimonadales bacterium
ATCGAACGACCAACCATCGGCATGGACGCGCTGCGCCGGCGACCATGTCGTGCCCTGATCGTCGGAACGGGAGATCACGATGTCGCGCATGTTGCCGTCATAGACATGTCGCCAGGCAAGGTAGAGCGTGCCATCTGGCGCACTCGCCAGCGCCGTTCGGCAGCATTCACACGTCGGCCCGCTGTCAACCAGCGTCTCGGTGGCCCAGCTTGTTCCCTGATCAGCGGAGTGCGTGACCCAGATCCCGGCCTCACCAGCCGCACCACCGAGCCAGGAGAGCACCAAGCCCCCCGATGGCGTGACATGAAGCGCATGGAAGGAGTGCGCGCCGAAGACGCCATCGTGGGAGACGGTCACCGGCGCACTCCATCGCGCCCCGCCATCCGCAGAGCGGATATAGCGGATCGCCTCCAGAGGCTGCCTGGCGGCAGGGTCGTCCTGCACCACCACATAGATCGCGTGCAGGGTTCCGTCCGCACCGAACGCAAGCTTCGGCGGCGCCTCACTGCGGCCTTCGACCGGACCCAGGCTGTCGCGCAGTTCGATCGGTGCGCCATCGTCCATGGCAATGTAGAGCCGACCGTCAGTGCCACCCGCCGGGGCGGAGACCCAGGCCGTCGCCCGTTGCCCCCACCGCGAGAAGACGACCATCGGGGCAATCCCCACCATCGTGGACGCGGTCACCTCATGGGGCGCATCGAAAGCGAGCGGCGGCTCGCCTCCGGTGCAGCCCGCAAGGAGCCCCGCCACGCCGAGCGCGTGTCGGAGCGTGACCAACAGGTGCCGCTGCTGATCAGAGGCCATACTGCAAACTCCCGACGAGCGTCCGCTGCGGGAAGGGATGGAAGAGGAAGTACTTCCGGTTGTTGAGGTTGTCGACCCCGAGCGCCGCCGTGAGGTGCGTATCCAGACGGTAGGTGGCACGCGCATCGGCCACGAACCACGAGGAGAAGCCCTGCCACGTATTCGGGTTGACATCGGCGTTGTCGAGCGTCGTGTAGATGTCGCCGCTGTACCGACCGGCGAGCGTCAGCGCCAGGCGATCGGTCGCGCGGTAGCTCGCGGTGGCGGTGGCACGCCAGTCAGGAAGATTCGGGACCCGCTTGCCGATGGCCGAGCCGGCCGGCGCCGTGGCGTTTGCCCGCCCGGAGAGCGCCAGGGTCTTGGCGTCGACGTAGGTGATGCTCGCCGAGAGATCGAGCCGCGGCAGCACCGCGCCTGTGCGAGTCATGGCCACTTCGAGGCCACGGGCACGGAGATGGTCGATGTTCGACAGGTAGGAGAAGAGCGTGGCGGAGTTCGGCACCAGCGGGCGGAACTGGGCGATGATCGCATCATGCACGTCGTCCTGGAAGAGCGCGAGTTGCACCGAGCCCCGGTCGAACTGGCCGGTGATCCGTAGTTCTGCTGACAGCGCATTGTCCGGCTTGAGATCGGGTGCCGGCGAGGTAAACGTCTGCCCGGTCGTCACCAGTTGGTAGAGCTCGGTGGCGGTCGGAAAGCGATAGGCCTGGGCCAGCGACGCGGTCACTGACCACGGCGACTCCGGCGCCCAGCGGAGTGAGGCCTTGGGTGAGAATCGCGTTTCGTTCGCCTCCGCCTGGCGTACGGTCGTCGCGCCGTTGATGTTGACCCCGTCATAGGCGCGCCACCCCTCGAGGCGCCCACCGACCGTAAGCGCGAGGGTCGGGGCCAAGCGCACCCGGTCCTGCAGCCAGAGCGCCTGTGTCCGCGTCTTGCCGTCGCCGCGCGTGGCCAGCGACGTCGCCATCGCGGCGGTCCCCGTCGTCCAGTCCGCGATGTTGTAGATCGGATTCACGAGGGAGTAGGCGTCGTAGTGAAGCCCGCCAGTCACGGTGTGCCGAGCGCCGGCTCCACCTCGCTGCCACGCTCCCTTGAGGTCAAAGGTCGACCAGCCGGTGCCGTCCAGGACGGCAAGGCGCCCAGCGGTGCCAAGGGCGGTGCCGGTGGCGACCGTCGTCGGCGAACGTTGTTCCTCGCGCTCGTAGCGATAGCGCGAGGCGACGACCTCGCCGTTCCAGTCACCGCGCGAACTCGAACGGATGCTCAGGCTGTGGGCCGTATGCCAAGCGCTCAACTGATTGGTCCCGGGGGCGAAACCGGATTGTCCAGCGTACGTCGCCGCGCCCGTGGCGGTGCGGAGATAGGACTCGCTCGTCGCGGCGGAGCTGTTGTGCCAGATCCCGAAGGTATAGGCGCCGCGGAGGGTGGGCGTCAGATCGTACGCCAGCTTGACCTTGCCGTTGGTCATGTCGGTCTCCAGCAGTCCCGTCGTGCCGAGGACATTGGCGGTCGCGCCAAGTCGGTTGCGCTCGGCGAATCCACCGGTGACGCCGGCCGGGAACGACCCGCTGGTGACGTAGCTCAGCGGTTGACTGTTGCTCCGCTGGTAGTTCCCACTGGCCCAGAAGGCGAAGCGGCCATAGCGGTTGCCGACGTTCGCCGCGGTCTGGAGCGTACCGTAGGTCGTGCTGGTCCCGTAGAGCGAGAACGACTGGCTGGCGAAGGTCTGCGAGAGCGAGGCCTCGAGCCGTTCCGGGAGACGCGTCGTGACCTCGATGACGCCACCGAGCGAGTTGCCGGCATAGGCGGCGGAGTACGGCCCCTGCATCACGTCGACGCGGGCGATTTCCTGCGGCGACACCAGCCCCCAGCGCGGCGCCCCGAGGGTGTTGTTGTTCGCGATGAGCGCTGAGAGTGGTACCCCATCTGCGAAGACGAGCGACCGCGCCGACGACGAGACGCCCCAGACGCGTGTCTGCACCGTCGCCTGATTGTCGCCGTAATTACGCTTCCGGAGAAAGATGCTCGGCAGGTACTTCAGGACATCCTGCGCATCGAGGGCGTTGACCGTACGCTCGGCCTGAGCCGCCGTGACACTGGAGGTGGTCGGCAGCGTCAGCTTCTGCAGGAAAGGAATCGCCGCTGTATCGCCGTCGGTCGTGCGGCGCTTGAGGGCGACGCCGATATCCGGGAGACGCTGGACCGAATCGCGCTTGACCTGCGCGCCGAGGGGAGACGTCACGACCAACACCAGGAGACAACTCAGCGGGATCATCGTCTGGCGACGATGAGAAGGGTGGGACATGAGAGACATGAGAGCACTCCGCAACGATGACGCGCGGCCCGGATGGGCCACGACACGAGCGCCGGGCTGCCCCACGCGGAGCAGTCGGCACGGACTGGCACGATGGGCGCCGAGGCGCCCGCGTCAGCCGCGGGGAGGTGCGGTGGTCGGGGGGAGGCGATCCACCGGCCGGGTCGGCACGATGGATTCGATGGCGGGCCAAAGTGCGCGCACAATCGGCGACGCGTCGATGGCCACGACAAGAATCTGGGCTTGCGGGGAGGTGGCGAGCGCGGGCGTGTGGCAACTGCCGAGACAATCGCAGGTGCCGTGGTGCTCGTGGGACTCGTGGCCTGGTGTCGGGGCCGGAGTGCCTGGGTGGGACATGGCGTGATCGTGCCCCACCATCTGCCCGCTCGCCTCGCCCGGCGCCGCTGCCGGCTGGACCACGGCCGCCGGGCAGGGGTGCAACCGTGCCAGCAGCAGCCCGCCCACACCAGGGGAAAGCAGCAGCAGGAGTGCGGAGAGTCCGCGGAGTGGGCGACGAGCCGTGATCACGCGGGGGAAATTAATTCCTTGCCGGCCGGTCGGGAATTCGGGGGCGTACGTCGACTGACTCGCGCCGCCAGCAGCAGGATCAGCACCGTAGCAAACGCGATTGGGGTGGAGGTGTCCAGCTTCACGAGCCAGAGATAGTGGAAGACTCCGAGCACGGCCGCGATATAGACCGCTTTGTGCAGCGTCGTCCAGCGCTTCCCGAGCGTGCGGATGGCCCATCCACTCGAGGTCAGGGCCAGCGCGAGGAGGATCAGGAAGGCGGAAAAGCCCACCGTGATGTAGGGCCGCTTGAGGATGTCGTAGTAGATCTCGCCCCAGAGCAGCGACTGATCGAAGACCAGATAGCAGCTCATGTGGGCCACCGCATAGGCGAACGCCCAGAGGCCGAGCGGCTTACGCAGCCGCACCAGCGGATTGATCCCGGTAACGCGGCGGAGGGGAGTCACGGTCAGCGAGAGCAGCAGGAGGACCAAAGTCGTGGTCCCGGTGAAGTGCTCCAGCTTCTCGGCGGGGTTGGCGCCGAGGTCAATGGCGGTGATCCCGAGCACGCCGAGGCCGAGGTAGATCCCCGGGCCGAGGCCGCCGATGATCACGGCCGGGCGAACCACCCGACCGATCCACTGGGAGGCGGTCATCCGCTCAGTAGAACTTGCGCAGGTCCATACCGGCATACATCGACGCGACCTGGTCGGCGTAGCCGTTAAACGGCAGTGTGGGCTGCTTGAGGAAGTCGCCGATCCGCCGCTCCCGCGCCTGACTCCAGCGCGGATGGTCGACCGCCGGATTCACGTTCGCGAAGAAACCGTATTCACCGGGGATCAGGAGCTGCCAGCTGTTGCGCGGCTGCTGCTCGACGAAGCGGATCTTGACGATCGACTTGCCGCCCTTGAAGCCGTACTTCCATGGGACCACGAGTCGGAGCGGTGCTCCGTTCTGGTTGAGCATCGGCTTGCCGTAGATGCCGGTAGCCAGCAGCGTCAGCGGGTGGCGCGCCTCATCGAGCCGGAGCCCCTCGACGTAGGGCCAGGGCATGATGTCGGTCTTCTGCAGCGGCATTTGCTTGGTGTCGTAGAGCGTGTGGAACTCGACATACTTCGCCTTCGGCCCCGGCTCGAGCCTGGCAATGAGGTCCTTCAGCTGAATACCGCTCCAGGGGATCACCATCGACCACGCCTCGACGCAGCGGTGCCGATACGTGCGGTCGACCACCGGGATCCCCTTCAGCAGGACGTCCAGGTCGTAGGTCCCCGGCTTCTTGACATCGCCCTCGACCACGACCGACCAGGGGCGCGGGCGGAGGGTGTGCGCGTTCTCGGCCGGGTCGCCCTTCCCCGTCCCGAACTCGTAGAAGTTGTTGTAGGTCGTGATGTCCTTGTACGACGACGGCTTGAGATCGCCGCCCTGCTGCCACCGACGACCGAGCGCCGCCAGATGCCCCGGGGTGAAGGCCGCGGCGGCCAGCCCCATTGACGCCAGCCACTCCCGACGGGAGAGGTAGAGCGACTCGTTGGTGATCTCGGCGGAGCGGATGTCGGGGGGACGGCGGATCAGCACGGGCGGGGCTCCGGGGGTGGGGTCACTGTTCCTACGCCCGAGAGGCCACTTCGGTTCCCACAGCGGACAGGGAGGGATTCGAACCCTCGAGACGGCGTAAACCGCCTAAACGCGTTCCAGGCGTTCCTCTTCAACCACTCGAGCACCTGTCCAAGCGCGGCCAGCGGCACCGCGCGGGGCGGAAAGTAGCGGGGGGACGGCACCGGAGCCAACCGGGCCGCCCTCGACCTCGGTCAGTGACCGCCAGCCATCCCGGCCTCGACCTTCCCCACCTTGAGCACCCCCACCGCTCCCTTGGTGGCATCGGCGAAGGCATGGCTGACAAACGGATAGATGCCCGGTTCGGCCGGTCGCGCCTCGAAAATCACGCCGCTCCCCACCGGGACATTGTAGGTCTGGACCCCTTCCAACGGCGGACCAAAGCCGCCGACCCGGACATGATCAAAGATGGCGCCGACCAGGTGGAAGGCTGAGACACGATTGGGGCCGGCATTCACCACGTAGAACCGGACCAACTGCCCCGGATCGACCGGGAGGGGGTGCGCTGCGTACTGGCCGGCCACCCCGTTGAAGACGACGTGATCAGGCGAGAGGTCCAACACCTGAGCCCAGTCCAGCGAATGGAGCGAATCCGGCCCGGACGCGGGCGAGAGGTAGAACTCGCTTTGCACGAGGACGTACTCACGGGCGGGCGGCAAGGCCCGGACGGGATCGACCACGATGGCGCCATACATGCCGTTGGCAATGTGGGCGGCGACGGGTGCGGTGCCGCAGTGGTACATGAAGGCGCCCGGCACGCGGGCGACGAATTGGAAGGAGAGCGAATCGCCCGGATTCACGTTCACATAGGCTCGGCTCGGTGCGATTTCGGCGGCGTGGAAATCCATCGAGTGGGGGATCGGCGCCCGGTTTACGATGGTGAAGTCGACCGTGTCGCCGACGGTCACCCGGATGACCGGACCAGGGATGACCGAGTCAAACGCCCAGCCCTCATAGACAACGCCCGGCGCGATCACATGGCGGATGTGCGACGTGGTCATGCGCACGGCATGCCGATGCGTGGTGCTGCGCGGAGGCGCCTCGGCGGCACGATGGAGCGGGACCGCAGGGTCATTCACCTTTGCCTCGCCGTGCGACATCTCGGCGGGTGCCGGGCCGGCCGGGGCCGCGTGGGACGGCGTCGGCGGCGTCTCTGCGGGGGGTCGGGCGGCCTCGCCGTTGCACGCCACGATGAGCAGCAGCAGCGGGAGCGATCGAAGATGCACGATGGGCTCAGGGTGAGAGGGATGTGCAAGGTAACACGCCGCGTCGACTAGCTCCCGCCAGCCAACGGCGATACCCTTCCCCACGATTCCGCCGCGGACCTTCCTTCCCTCGATCCCGGACAGCCGATGCGTCGCCGCCCCCGCGTTCTCCCCTTTTTGGCCTTCGTTGCGGCCTGCGCTGGCAATACACCGGATCAGGGCATCGCCCAGACTGCGCGCGGAGCGGCGGTCATCCCGGCGGCGCATCCGGGGTGCACCCCGCTCGCGGCGCTCGACTCCGTCGGGCTGCTGCGCGATGTCTTCCGCCTCGCCGCCGACTCGATGCGCGGTCGTGCGCTCGGATCGCTTGAAGGCGCCAAGGCCCGAGACTATCTCGCCTCGCGCTTCGACGCCCTTGGCCTCGCGACCCTCGCCCCCGGACGACTGCACCGCGTGCCGGTGATCGCGGCGCCGCGCAACAACAACATCGACCACGCCTTCAACGTCGTCGGGGTGATTCGCGGGAGCACCTTCCCGGAGCAATACATCGTCGTGACCGCTCACTACGACCACGTCGGGGTTGGGCGCGCGGTGGACGGCGACTCGATCTACAACGGCGCCGACGACAACGCGTCGGGTGCCGCGGCACTCGTGGCGCTCGCGGCCCACTTCCGCAAGGCGCCGCCACAGCACACGATCGTGTTTGCCGCGGTGGATGGCGAGGAACGCGGCATGCCGGGCAGTCGCGGCTTCGTCGACGCGCCGACGGTGCCGCTGGAGAAGATTCTCGTCAACGTGAACATGGATATGGTCGGCCGGAATGTGCGAGGCGAGGTCTACGCCTCCGGCCCCGGGAAGTACCCACAGCTGCTTCCACTCGTCACGGCGACGGCCGCCTGTTCACCTGTGACGACGCTGATCGGCCACGACACGCCGGCCGCCGGCCCAGGGAACGACTGGACCAACCAGTCCGACCAGGGGTCGTTCCACCGCAAGGGGATCCCATTCGTCTACTTCGGCGTCGAGGACCACCCCGATTACCACAAGCCGAGCGATACGCCGGAGCGCCTGATGCCGGGCTTCTACGTCGGCGTCGTCCGAACCGTGGCCGACTTCATCCGGCGCTTCGACGACAGGCCGGTCGCCCGGGTAGCCACGCCGTGAGCTGATTGAGCGGCGGGTGCCTTGTGTCGGTCAGGACCGGGGGACAACTTCGTGGGTTCCCCCGATCGACTTCCCCACCCCGCCCGAGGCGCCCGCATGCGCTCCTTTCATTCTGTGACCCTGGTCGGCGGCCTGCTGCTGGCCGCCACCCTTCCCCTCGCAGCGCAACAGGTCACCGCCGCCGACTACGCCCGCGCCGAGCGGTTCTTGGCCGCCGCGACGACGCCGCTGGTGACGGGTGGTGCGGGGCGGCCGACCTGGCTGCGTGGCGATCGCTTCTGGTATCGCAAGGCGACCGGCACCAAGGGGGAATTCTTCCTCGTCACTCCAGCCTCGAAGAAGGCCGTGCCGCTCTTCGATCACGTGGCACTCGCCGCGACGCTGAGCATGGTCACCAAGACCACCATCTCGGCCGATGCCCTCCCCTTCCAGACGCTGGACCTCTCGGCCGATGAGAAGACGGTCACCGTGGCGGCCGCCGGCCGGCGCTGGGCCTGCGGTCGCGCCGGCAAGGGCTGCACCGACGCCGGCGCCGCAACGGGTGGCGGCGCGGCGGGCGGCTTCGGCGGGCGCGGCGGGGGTGGTGGCCGAGGAGGCGCCGGCGGGCTCAGTGTCCCATCACCAGACAGTAGCAAGGCGGTCTTCATTCGCGACTGGAACCTGTGGGTGCGCGACGTCGCCAGTGGCAAGGAGACGGCGCTGACCACCGACGGCACGCCGAACTACGGCTACGCGACCGACAACGCCGGCTGGGCCACCAGCGACCGGCCCGTGGTCCTCTGGTCGCCGGACTCGAAGAAGATCGCGACCTTCCAGCAGGACCAGCGCAAGGTCAGCGACATGTACCTCGTGGACGTGCGCGTCGGGGCGCCGCAGCTCCGAGCGTGGAAGTATCCGTTCCCGGGCGACAGCGTGGTCACCATGATCGAGCGGGTCGTCATTGACGTGCCGAGCGTCACGGTGACCCGGCTCAAGATGCCGGCCGACCAGCACCGTTCGACGCTCAGCGACAACATCTCGATGAATGACGTCAAGTTCTCGCCCAACGGCAGCGAGTTGGCGTTCGCCTCGGTCTCGCGCGATCACAAGCAGGTCTGGGTCCGTCTGGCCAACACGAGCACAGGCGAGGTCAAGACCGTGATGCAGGAGCGCTCGCCGACCCAGTTCGAATCGCGCAGCGGGTGGCGCGTCTGGTGGGCCACCCGCGAGATCTTGTGGTATTCACAGCGCGAAGACTGGGGCCGCCTCTATCTCTACGGCCTCGACAACGGCCAGCTGAAGCGGACGGTCACCGAGTGCAACTGCAACGTCAGCGCCATCGTCCGCGAGGACGAAGCGACGCGGACGCTCTGGTATACGGCGCTCGGCAACCTCCCCAGTGGCGATCCCTATTTCCGTCACCTCTACCGGGTCAATGTGGACAAGGGCCCCTTCGTCGCCTTGACGCCGGAGGACTTCGATCACGACGCGCAGCTCTCGCCGAGTGGGAAGTACCTGATCTCGACCTACTCGACGCCAGACACCCCGCCGATCACCGTGCTGCGCGATGGCGTGAGGGGCCAGATCCTCCAGGAGTTGGGGCGCGCCGACATCTCGAAGCTCACGGCCACCGGCTGGACCCCGCCGATGCGGATCACCATGAAGGGGCGCGACGGCACGACGGATATTTATGGCATCCTGTTCCGGCCCAGCACGTTCGATCCTGCAAAGAAGTATCCGATCATCAACCAGATCTATCCAGGGCCGCAGAGCGGCAGCATGGGGTCGCGGGCCTTCGCCGCCGCGCGCGGGGACGCCGGCGCCCTCGCCGAGCTGGGCTTCATCGTGGTGCAGATCGACGGCATGGGCACGCCAAATCGGAAGAAGTCCTTCATGGACGCCTACTACGGCAAGATGGGCGACAACACCCTGCCCGATCAGGTCGCGGGGATGAAGGAACTCGCGGCGCGCTTCCCGTGGATCGACCTCACACGCGTCGGGATCTGGGGCCACTCCGGCGGCGGTTTCGCGACGGCCGATGCCATGTTCCGGTACCCGGACTTCTTCCACGTGGGGATCGCGGAATCGGGCAACCACGACAACCGCGTCTACGAGGACGACTGGGGTGAGCGCTATCAGGGGCTGCTGGTGAAGAACGCCAACGGCAGTGACAACTACACCGCAGAAGCCAACCAGACCCTCGTCAAGAACCTGAAGGGGAAGCTGCTCCTGGCCCACGGGACGAGCGACAACAACGTCCCGCCCAACAACACCTGGTTGATCGTTGACGAATTGATCAAGGCGAACAAGGACTTCGACCTGCTGATGTTCCCGAACGCGGGACATGGCTTCGGCGCGGCCAGCAATTACATGATGCGGCGCCGGTGGGACTACTTCGTGACCCACTTGCTGCATGCGACGCCGCCGCGTGAATACCAGATCGGCGCCGGGACGGCGCCCGGACGCTGATCCGCGCGCTCCACCGGTTCCGCTGACCCGACCGCACACAATGATCCCCGGGCGCCGATGGACTGGCGGCCCGGGGATCGTTGTGTTCAGCGCTGGGTACGCGTGTGGGCTCCGCCCTTTTCCGAATCGACGGTGACGGTGAACGGCCCGGCACCACGGGTCACCCACTTCACCATCACCACCGAGTTGCCCGGAATGTTACTCAGCTCGAGCCGCGCGGGGTTTCGCAGTTGCTCGATGGACGTCCCACTGTTCGGGTTGGTCACCCGGTAGCCGGTCAGGACCGTCCCGCCCGCCAGCGTCACGTAGTCGGGGCGTGAAATCTTGTTCTCGACGTCCTGCTGCGTGTGCGTCGGCACGAGGCGGCGGTTGGCGACGATGGCCGTGACCTCGGTCAGACCGTTCCCCAGCGATCGGGTCGTGATGGTATCGACCTCGACCTGCGGCATTTGCCAGGCCTGGTAGAGTGAAAACGCCATGTTGCGATGCGCCTCGGCCTGCATGAGGAAGCCCGGCTCGGTACGGCCGAAGTTCTTCTTCATCCCCCCGATCTCGATCATGCCATACTGCGGATGATTGAAGCTCTTCCAGGGCACGAAGGCATCCCCGAAGAGGAGCAGCCGATCGAACTCGTAGTCGGTCCGATCATAGCGACCGGTGCTGGTCTCGGCCTTCTCGAAGAGCTTGAAATTGGTCCAGAGCTCATTGGAGAAAGTGACGACGCCCCGCGCCCCGTAGAACCAGTCGAGCTCGCCACCCCAGACGATGTAGAGATCCTTCCAGACGATCATGTAGCGATAACCGGGCAGAATCCGCTCGCCGGTCCGCCCGATCTGGTCAAAGACGGCGACGTCCTGCGGGCGGAACTCATCCTGCGGCGAACCAGGGCCGCGCAGAATCATGCCGCCATTGTTGTGGTAGCTCTGCGCACCGGCGATGTTCGGGTGGGCGAGCGCGAAGTTGATGACCGCGCGGGTTTCCGGGAGCGACGTCGGATAGAAGTCGGCCCCGCCCTGCACATACTGGGGCTGCCACCGCCACGGCCAATTGCGGTTGGGGTCGTATCCGCCCACCGCGTCCTCGTTGATCTGGCCATCGCCATCATTATCGATCCCTTCCCCACCAAGCAACTCCCACTGGCCGCGCTGCCCCGGCAGGACCGGAATCATGATTCGCGGATCTTCCGGACTCTCGATGAAGCGGCCGTTGGGGTTGCGGCGCCGCATCTGGGTGATGTGCCCATCGCCGTCGAGATCGTCGAGTTGATCCTCATCGACCTTCCCGTCCCCATCATTGTCGCGAGGCACCAGCCCAGTGCGCGGCGACGAGGCGGTGTTGGGCTGTTTGAGGAAATGCTCGCGTCCGTCAGGATTGATGGTCGGCACGATATAGAGCGTCCGGGTCGCGAGCAAGGAATCGACCCAGGCATTCTGCCCCTGCATCTCGCAGAGGTACCACGCGGTGTAGAGCGAAAACTCGGTGCCCTGCACTTCGTTCGAGTGAATATTGCCGTCGATGTACATCGCCGGCTTGCGGTCGGCATCACCCTTGGTGAAGTCGGTCACCGTCAGGAGCCACATCTCCCGGCCCTGAAAACTCTTGCCAATGGACGAGAGCCGACAGGTGTTGGGATGGGCCGCCTGCAGTCGTCGTCCGATCTCGCCGATGGCTGCGTGGTCGTAGAAGCGATCCCAATTGAGGATCACCTTGGGGTCCTTCGGCGACCCGGCCGCCGCGAGCGAGCCGAGCGCGGTTGTGGCCTGCTGGGCAGGCGCGGGCGCCACGAGGACCAACATCAACGCCGCCGTGGCGAGGGAGCGCGTGAGCATCGTCGGCCTCACCGGAGGGAGATAGTCTGGGTGGCACTGCCGCTGACCGGCGAACCGACCGTCAACTGCAGTGTCGTGCCGCGGGGAGCGGCGATGGTCCACTCGAGCGTCGTCGTACGGCCAGCGCCCTCAAGCACGCCGAGCACCTGGACCGCGTTGCCGCTGAGGATGGTCATCCCCGGCCCCGTGAGGTCCACCCGCACACCGCGCGGATTGCGCATGCGGGCGCCGAGCGCCGTCGTCGTCGGGAGCGCGCCGTCGTTGGCCATCTCGACCGCGACGCGCCAGACACCGTCGCCCACCGCCTCGACACGCGCGGGGCGCAGCGCGATGCGCGGGAGCATGCCGGCCAGCTCGCGGATGAATCGCTCCTGCCGTGCCAGCGTCGAGTCGAGTTGCGCCCCGGCCGGCGGATTCAGCAAGGCGCCGGGCTTCCAGCCACCCACCTCGACGACGCCGCGTTCACCCGGGAGTGTGACCGCCGTCCAGGGGACATAGGCCGTGACGCCCTGTGATTCAAACCAGCGCAGCGCGTTGCGATCCTCGCTATTGCCATCGGTGAGTACGACTCGGCTCGAGGTATCCCTCGGCGCGTCCGGCACCCACCACCCCCGCGATCCGACGGCCCATTTACCAAAGACGAAGTAGAGCGAGTTCAGCAGATCACCAGTGCTCGAGGCCGAGGCCGGCCCCTTGGACACCCCCGTGCTCTTCTGGAAACGACGCCCGAGTTCCGCGAAGGTTGCCTGATCGGCACGAAGGATCGAGTTGAGCTGCCCGCCCGCGCTGGTCCCTTCCGGCGCCCGGACCCCTGCTTCGTTGGCAATCCCCATGGAGGGGCGGTTCTCCCAAGGCCGCAGCAGGTTTTCCTGCGGGCCAAGCACGTACACCGCCGCGATCTCCTGGTGGGCGACGAGGAACTCCGCAAGGCCTCGAGCCTCGGGCGCCGACATGGAGTACAGTCCCGCATTGGCGCCGTGGTGCAGGTAGTTGTAGGGAAAATTACGATTGACGTCGGTGCCGCCGGGCGCGTCCTCATTGTAGCGGCCATCGCCGTCGTCGTCCTTCCCCTCGACGCCGAGGAGCCGGAATCGGCCCACTTCGCCCTTGGCCGGATCGGCGCGACGCATCAGTAGCGGCTGACTCTCGTCGATCAGCCACTCGCCGTTCGGATCGGCCACCCGCATGACGGTGATGACCCCATCCCCGTTCAGATCGTCTGGCGCATCTTCGTCGGTCCGCTGATCCCGATCGTCATCAAAGGCGAGCCCATTGCCGACTCGCTCACCGAGCGGACGGCCGAACGCGGCCTCGGCCGCATCCGGGTTGAGTCGCGGTACAAACCAGATGGTGGTGCGGTCGAGCAGCGCCGTGACAGCCGCATCGCGGCCGTACGCGGCGAGCAGGCGTTCGGCCGTGGCGGTCGCGATCTCGGACCCCACCAGATGGGGGCCGTACGCGTTCGCCACGACCAGCAACGCCGGTCGTGTGGCGACATCGGTACCGGCCCCAATCCGAAGTGCCTGCACGGCGCGGCCGCCGGGCGAGGTGGCCAGGACGACCACCTCGGCTCGGCCGCGGTGGGTGGTGACGAGACTCTGGAGGGACGACGAGAGGGCCTGATGCGTGCGCCATTGCGCAGGCATGGGGCCGACAAGCACGACGGCAAAGACCGTCGCAAGGACTGCGCGCATGAATACCTCGGGGAGGCAGGGCACTGCGGGAATGAACCCGCGAAGTGTAACCCACGCCTCCCCGAAGTCGCTAGCGTCCGCCATGCCCCCCGCAGCATCGCCGTGAACCACCGTGTCGCACGGTATACCGCCAGTAGATCAGGTGAGATCCTTCACGGATGCCGCCGGGGCATTGGCCTGGACGGAGACGATCCCATTTTCCATCGCGGCGGCCGAGGAGTACATCTCGCTCCCACCAATATCCTGCCCGTTTGTGGCCGTCAACGCGAAGTAGGGATCGCCCTTCGACGAGCTTCGTCGGTCAAACCGGGAGGCATCTGCGGCATTCTTCCGGACAGACTCAATGCCCTGCTCCGCTGTCGCCTTCGTCGCATACTGCTGCGAGGTGAGGATCACCTCGTGGTTCCCTGCCTTGAGGTTGAACATGTACTTCCCGGATGCCGTTGTCTTCAATTCGAAATAGCCGGCCATCGGTGGCTCCGCCTGATGAAGTGAGAGGGGGAAGATCGCGGCTCCTCGCGGGCCCCGCTCGCACACTACTCTGAATTGCTATCGCACGCCACCCTCGCTAGCCGATCACCTGCAGCGTGGTACTGGTGCGTCCCGTCCGGATGTACAGCTTGGCGTGCAGCGTCTCCGTGGCCGCATCCCAGTAGTAGCGCTCACCGGTGCCGCTCACGACCTCCGCCAGCGACGACGCGGCCCGCAGCGGCGTACTCGACCCGAAGTCGCGCACCACCGAGAAGGGGATGCCGGACTGATACGGGATCGCCACCTGGATCCAGTCGCCCACATCGCCACGCTGGAGCGTGAGCCGCAGCCGCCGCGGGATCGCGGTCACCCACGCCAAGTCGAACCGCCGACCCATCGGCACCGACATCCGCACCGTCCGCTGATTGCCCGGCACGCCAACGAGGGAGACCGTGGCCGCATCGTCACGTCGGAGCGACATCGGCGCCACCGGCTCGTTCCCTTCGCTGTCGATGTTGAGGCCGAGGAAGCGATTGGGGCACTGCCAGGCATTCCACTCCACACGTCTGGTGCAGCCTGGTGAGACAAGGAGTGCAACATCGGCGATCACCGTCATTCCCGGGGTACCGGTGAGCCCGCCATCAACGTCGCGAAAGAGCGCCGACTTGTCACCGTCCTTGTCCGCTTGCGCCGGCTCGAGATAGGCGCCATTGGCATTCACCAAACGCAGCGCCGTCCCGAAGTTCAGCTGGGAGATCGGGAAGCCGTTGCGGCGATTGTAACCGAGTGCGCTCGCCGGTCGGGCCGGCGTGGAGACGAAGTTGGCGAAGGTGACATTGGTGGCGCCCACCGTGCCGTCGTAGAACTCGTATCCGCGGATCGGAAAGGAGGCATTGGGCGAGGGCGTGATGTTGCCTGATTCGCCCACCACGAGGGAATTCTCGAAGAAGGTCTCCGAGGAGGCGAACGTAGCTCCAATCAGGTTGTCCGCGAGCACGGCATTGTCGAGGCGCTGCGACGAGCCGCGCAGCCAGACCGCGCGCGAGGTGTGCTTCCAGGCCGTGAAGTTCCGGAACGTGGCGATCACCGGTGTACCGTTGCTCACTGCCCCGACGCGCGGGTTGAACGAGGTCGTCTCGGTCGTACCATCCGGCTTCGGTCCATCGTCGACGTTGAGGCCTGGTCGACGGTTGGAGTGCGCCACGTTGTCGCTGAACTCCGTCAGCGGCGTGAGCCGTGGTCGATCGGGCTGCCCAGTCGAGAAGCCGGTCGGGGCAGCCGGCAGCGCGTACCAGAAGCCGAAGCCGACCGAGCCGGCCGCCACATTGTGCCGCACCGTGTTGTCGGGATTGGTAAGCCAGAAGGTGGCCGGATTGGCATCCGAGGCGAGGATGCGGACGTTCGCGGCTGGAGTACGCGCCGAGAGTCCCAGGTTCCCTTCGATGGTGTTCCCGGTCTCAGCGCCATCCTCGAGGAAGTAGCCGTGCCCGAGGTGATCATAGCAGACGTTGCGCTGCGCGACCGCGCGATCGGTGCCGTGAATCGTCAGGCAGCGATTGAAGGTGTGCCAGATGGCCACGTCACGGATGTACTGCCCGGTGACATCGCCGGCCATGTGCCAGTGGAGCGGATAGTGCCCCACCAGACCACTCTGCCCCATCGAGGTGAAGCTCGCCCCTTCAATCCGCGCCGTGCCGCCCGCAAAAATGATCAGGTGCCCGCCGAAACCGTTGCTCGACGTCGAGTCCCCCTGCACCGTGATGTTGCGCGTGAGGAGCCCGACCTCCGCCCGCTCATCGACACTCCGCCCCGCCACCTGCTGCACCGTGCCCCAATGCTCGTGCCGCAGCGCGCGATCGAGGGTCACCCCCGTCGCCGACGCCGCCGTCACCACGGCCTCCTCCGCCTCGGCCGGATCGAAGTCAGTGGACGCAACGACCACCCGATCGCCGACGCGCCAGCTCGTTGGCTCCAGCAGCGACAGGGTTGTGGCGCCCGGCGGTGCCGTGGTGGCCAACCGCGTCCAGCCGAGGCGCTTCTCACCGTGGATGTCGAGCGTCCCCCCAGGAAAGACCGCGAGCACCTTGCTGCCCAAGGCCGTCACAACCCCGTCGGGTGCCCCGGTGAGGGTGAGGGTGAACCGCTTGGTGTACGGCGCAGCCTCGGTACCAATCCGGAAGGTGCCGCGGATGTGGACCTCATGCGCGATGAGCTGAATGTCGCGGCCGGGAGCCACCACGAGTGTGCCCAGAATGGTGAGCCGATTCAGTCGCGGGGGCGAGACGTCGAGTTCGACGGTGTCACCGACCGGAATGGTCACATCCTCGTCGGCGACCGGCATCAGGCCAGGGGCCCACGTCAGCGAATCCGACCAGTGCCCGCGTGCGAGGGCGGGCGGGGGTGGCGGCAGGACCGGCGTGGTGGGCGCATCGGGTTCCGGCGCGCAGCCGAGGAGCAACGCCGGGAGGACGACGAACGGGGCGAGGCGCACAGCAACTCCGCTGGGGTGGGGTTGGCCGTAGTATCGGTCGAGCAGGTGCGAACGGAAAGGCCTAGGCGATGACGCGCCGAATGAAGCCCCGGACCCCGAGTCGGGTCAGCCCCGCCCCGAGGAGCGTCAGCATCACCCCAGTGACGATCGGGGAGAGGTGCGGCACATCCGGTGTGAGGGCAATCCGCAACCCCTCTGTCATGTACACGAGCGGATTCGCCAGCACCACCACTTGCAGCCAGGGGATCGCATGGAGCGCCGCCCAGGGGTAGTAGACACAGCCGAGGAAGGTCATCGGCGTCAGCACCACCGCGAACATCAATCCGATCTGCTGCGGACGGATGGCGGTGCCGAGGAAGAGGCCGAGGGCGGCGGCGGTCCAACTCGCGAGGAGGAGCATGGCGATCAGCATTGGCCAGCTCGCGACGCGGACATGGACTTCGGTGGCTGGCAGGATGAGCAGGATCGGGAAGATCGCCGCGCCAGCGAGGATGCCCTGAAAGGCACCGAAGGCCACCTTGGCGAGCGGTACCGTCCCGAGCGGAATCGGGGCGAGGACCCGGTCCTCGATTTCGCGGGTGGCGCCGAGCTCGACACTGAGCGGCAGCGCCACGGCAGAAATCGCGGTGAACATCATGGCCACCGCCACCAGACCGGGCACCAGCACGGTCGCGAAGGACCCCGCCGCAGCCGCAGTCGGCATCGACTGGCCGCTCTTCGGCAGCACGTAGGTGAAGACGAAGACGGTGAGCAGCGGGTTCGCCACGACCCGAAGAATGAACGGAAAGAGTTCGCGCCGGAGCACGGCGAGATCGCGCGACCAGAGGCCGACCAGCGAGGCCATGGTGCCGCCGGGCTGACTACTCACGGAGGTCACGTCCGGTCAGGCCGATGAAGACCGTCTCGAGCGACGGCTCGACCACCTTGAGATCGGTCAGGCCAAACGCGGCGACGGCCGCCACCACGCGCGGCACCCCTGCACCCTCCGGCTCGACGAGGATGCGCAAGCCGCCCTCCGTTGGGTGCACTTCGCGCACCCCCGCCACCGCGGTCACGGCGCGCTGGGCGTCCTCGAGCGAGCCGGCAAAGTGGACATTCACGACGGCGCTGCCACCGGCCTCCTGCTTCAGCGCGGCCGGTGTCCCCTCGGCGAGAAGTCGACCGTGGTCCACCACCGCGATCCGGTCGCAGAGCTGATCGGCTTCCTCCATGTAGTGCGTGGTGAGCACCACCGTGATCCCGTCGGCGATGAGGCCGCGGACCAGGTCCCAGAGGGCGAGACGACTCTGCGGGTCGAGCCCAGCCGTCGGCTCATCCAGAAAAAGGACACTCGGGCGATGCGCGATCGCACGGGCGAGCTGGACGCGCTGCGCGAGACCGCCGGAGAGCGTCATCGGCATGGCATCGGCGCGGTCGGCAATCCGGAACCGCTCGAGCAGTTCGGTGGTGCGCTGCCGGGCGTCAGTGTGCCCGATGCCGAAGTAGCGGCAGTGGAAGTAGATGTTCTGTGAGACGCTACAGGAGCGGTCGAGTGTCAGGGCCTGCGCGGCGACGCCGATCGCTCGGCGCACCGCGACCGCTTGGTCCGCAACCGATAGCCCGGCCACGACCGCGGAGCCGCCCGTCGGGCGAACGCGCGTGGTGCAGATCCCGATGGTGGTGGTCTTCCCCGCCCCATTGGGGCCGAGGATGCCATAGATGGAGCCGGCTGGGACGTCGAGGGAGATGCCATCAAGTGCGGCGGTGCTGCTGCCAGCGTAGGTCTTCTGCAGATCGGTGAGACGGACGGCGCTGGTCATCGCGCCGAACGGCGCCGCAGCCCCATCATGCCGACCCAGATCATGCCCACCGCCACGAACAAGACCCCCGGCGGCACCGGAGGCGCCGGCTGGACGAGATTGCAGAGCCCCGTGAGGAGGCATGACTCCGGAAGCGAGCTCTGGGCGGTCAGCAGGAGTGGAAGCAGCATACCGAAGGATAGCACCGCCGGGGCAAAGCAGGAGGGGCGCCCCCACTGCCGGGAGCGCCCCTCAAGATGATACACGGACAGGGAGGGATTCGAACCCTCGAAACCGTTGCCGGTTTGCCGGTTTTCGAGACCGGTTCCTTCAACCACTCGGACACCTGTCCTGGCTTCCCCGTGCGGGAGGCACGGGAGCACGACAAAATGGGCTGGAGCGGGCCGCCGATCAAGAGGGGCGGCCCCCGGCCTGATCAGCGGTCGAGCAGCCCCGACGCGTCGGAGTAGTTCTTGAGCGGCACGGAGAAGGCCACTCGCCCGCTCCGTACCCATTGCAGGACGATCCGCACCGAATCGCCAGCCGCAAAGCCATGGGTTGCGTCGGTGAGCATGATGTGCGCACCCCCCCCGCCGAGCACTTCGGTGGCTCCCCCGGCAACCGGCAGGGTCGCCAGGCGCACCATCTGGCCATTGGCCGTGGTGTGCATCGTGGCCAGCCCGTCGGGGCTCTCCACGCCCACCAGCGTATCCGCCGTGGCCACCGAGACACGGAAGCCAACGGTCGAACTGCGGCTCGACGCGAGTCCCCAGGCAACCCCGTCCTGGATGCTGAGGTCGCCGACCGTGACGGTCGCGCCGGTCACGGTGGGCGCCTTCTGGCATCCGACCAGCGCGGCGAGGCCGACGAGGACGGCGATCGATCCTGGCTTCATGGGGTGCTCCGAGGAATGGGGGCCATCAGAATGGTGCCGCGCGCGCTGGCGAGCCAGGCGACAGCATCATCGCCCTGCGCGAGCAGTGTCAGCAACTCACGTTGTTGCGCCGGCGTCCACGCCCGAATGCGATCTGCTGAGCTTGGGGGGACCTGTGCTACGATGCGCGCCCCGAAGAGCCAGGCATCAGAGACCACCGGAATGGCCGGCCCCACCACGATCACATCGCGGCCGTGCAGTCCGCCGGGGACCGCGCCCTCGCCCGCGCGAGCCAGCCGTTCGAAGCGCGCCACATCAGCGTCGGTCCGCGTCTGGAGTTCGGGGAGATAGGTCACCCCGCGCACCAACGCGGAAATGAAGCCGATGTAGGTCATGCCACGCACCACGATCGAGGGGAGCGGACGCACCGGCACGGCCACCCCCGGTGGACGCCACCACCAGAGGCACCCCATGACCGCCAACAGGACGAATGGGGCGATCAGTCGCGGCTCCGCATGCACCGCAATGAACTGGGCGACTCCCGCGATCCCGAGCAGCACCAGCAGTATCGCCATCCGCTGCTCGCGCCAGCCGACCGCGACCTGGCCGCGACGCCAACTGAGGAGTGCCACGGGCAAGAGGACCAGCAGCATGAGTTGCGGTGTCCACAGCCACAGGATCGCCCAACTCTGCCTCGCCCAGTAGCTGAGCAGGTCGAAGAGGTCGAGCGGCGCGCGGTTGATGGTCCCCACCTCCGCCTGCCACGCAGTCGGATCGGACCACGGCGCATAGGTCCACCGCGTGGTGCTGAAATCCGCCACGGTCACCTGCTCGCCATCAGCAAGCCGCAGCCGGCCATAGCGCGCATGGGTACCGGCATGCTGGTCGGGCGTGCGCGAATCGCACCGCGCAAGGTACCAGCAGGCATTGAATGCGCCGGCACTGCCGAGCGTCGGCCGGCCGGCTTTCAGTGAGAGGGGCACGACCCACAGCGCCATCAGGGCGGCGGCCACGCCGACGGCGCGGATGAGCGTTCGGCGGACGCTCTTCCCCCCGGCAACTCCAAGCAGTGTCGTGGCGACGATGAGCCAAGGCCAACTGCTGGTCTTGGTCAAGAAGATCAGGCCCAGCCACGCGCCGGCGATCAGCCAACGAATGCCCTGCCGACGGAGGAGTTCGCCACCGAATCCCGCCACCGCACCGATCAGCAGGAGGTCGGGGGTGACCGCATCGAGTCGGGGCGTTCGAGCCGACGCGAGGAGGAACGCCGCGAAGAGCGCCCGCGCAACGACCGGGTCGCCATGCGCGTGCGCCACACGCCACAGCAGGATCACGACGCCGAGCGCGATCGCCACATTCAGGAGATGGACTTGCACCAGCAAGTGCATTCCCGTCGCGCCGGTGGCGGTGGCGAGCATCGCGAGGAGGAGGGGGTACAGCGGGCTCCAGTAGCCTTGCACGGCGGCCGCCCAATCACCCGCCGACATCCTGGACGCGATGTCGAGGTAGGAGACTCCATCGGGGTTGAGCGCCGTCCGACTGGCCCATCCCACCACGACGCACAATACCGCACTGCCACCCGCGAGGAGGGCGATCTCGAGTCGGGTCGCGGCCGAGGGGATGGCGGCGACCCGTGGCATGGTCATCCGGCAGCCACGGCCGGAGGCTGCGACGCATCGATGCACAGCAGCGCTTCGAGGAGCTGCCCCCCTTCTGTCCGCACCAGAAGCCGTGCGGCCGCGTCCTCGAGCATCGCCGCATCGGCGAGTGTTTCAGGCGCCGTCACGGAGAACGTCCAGCCACGCTGGGACAGTGCATGCGCGACGCGGGCGGCGGCCGGGCTGGCGACCGCCTGCAGCAGGGTTCCGTCGCTGCCGACATCCGCCCCCGCCAACGCCGTCACGTCCGTCGCGGCCATGCGAAGCACCAGCGACACAGACTCCCCACCCCCATCGCGCGTGAGCGGCACCCGGACGGCGGTGATCTCACCGCTGGGGCCATCCTTGCCCTCGACCAGCGACGATTCCTGACCCGTCAGGATACCCAACGACTGGCGACACGCGACGCCAAGGTCGGTGCCGACCGCATGGAGGTGGAGGGCGAGCTGTCCGCCGTCGTCTTGCAGTCCGGCAATCACGGACTCAAGCGAGGCGAGCAGCTTCTGCGGGACATGCGTGCGCTGCACGATGGTATCAAACGCCTCACCGCCCTCGGTGAGGGGATGGTCGGTGAGGAGCACCGCCTTGGTCACCCCGGTCGCCC
The DNA here is from genome assembly GCA_038326215.1 of Gemmatimonadales bacterium. Taxonomy (GTDB): domain Bacteria; phylum Gemmatimonadota; class Gemmatimonadetes; order Gemmatimonadales; family GWC2-71-9; genus Palsa-1233. The sequence goes on from JBBQJU010000006.1 coordinate 21,456, forward strand.
GCAAGGTCTTGGCGATGACCGCCTCGGACGGCATGGCGAGGCCCTGGCCGAGGAGCACCAGGAGTGGCGGCGCCGCCACGGCCGCGGCAAACGCCGCCGCCGCCGGAAGGTCGTCCACGATATCGAAGCGACTCCCAAGCGCCGCCCGCACCACGGCGCCGTATCCAGGTTCGCGATCGATCAGCATCAGGGTGCCGCGGGTCGCCGCCGCCCCCTCGACGGGGGCAGCGAGCCGGGCAGCCACGCGGGTGAGGAGTTCGTCGAAGCGCTGGCCGGCGGTCGCCGGATCGAGCGGCTTGAGCATGTAGTCCTCGATGCCGAGGTCCACCATGCGGAGCACCAGCGCCTTGTCGGAAATGGCGGAGACGGCGACGACGGGCAGCGTGCGATGTGCGGCCGACGCCCGCAGGGCTTCGAGCAGGCCGAGCCCGTCGAGGTAGGGCATGGTGACGTCGGTGAAGACCAGGTCGGGACGTTGCGCTTCGACGGCGGCGAGTGCCGCAACACCGTTGTCGGCCTCGGTGATCTCGACATCCGGATGGCGCGATGCGAGGCGGACGACCAGCCGGCGCATGGTGGGATCATCATCAACGACCAGAACCTTCACGACACCTCCGAGGCAATGACCGAGGACAGGGCGAGGGGCGTCACTCAGCGACGATCCTGGAAGAAGTGTCGAAGAATATCACCGCAGGCATCCGCGAGCACCCCGCCCCGCACCTCCGGGTGATGGTTCAGGCGCGGATGACGGAGCAGGTCATGGACCGAACCGGCCATCCCGGCCTTGTCGTCCCAGGCGCCAAACACCACTCGACCCACCTTGGCCAGAATGATCGCTCCGGCGCACTGGGCGCACGGCTCGAGGGTGACATACAACGTGGCATCCAGGAGCCGATCACTCCCCACCGCACCCAGTGCCCCGCGCAGGGCGAGGCACTCGGCGTGCGCGGTCGGATCGCCGGAGGCCACGGTCTGGTTGTGCGCCGCGGCGAGCAGACGGTCGCCGACGCAGACCACGGCCCCGACGGGGACCTCACCGGCCGCCGCGGCGGCCTCGGCCTGCGCCAGCGCCAGCCGCATCCCCGCCAGATCCCTCGCGGAGGGCGGCGCTTCACCCACTCGCAGTCGGGACCCGCTCAAACACGAGATGCTCGCCCACCGCGTTGACGCGGATGATATCGCCCTCCTCGTAGCTCCCGGCCAGCAGTTCCATCGCGATCGGATTCTGCAACTCGCGCTGAATCACCCGTTTCAACGGGCGTGCCCCGTACAGGGGATCGTAGCCGGCATCGGCAATCCATGTCATCGCGCTCGGGGTCACATCGAGGACCATCCCCTTCGCCGCGATCAACGTGCGCAACTTGCCAAGTTGGAGCGCCACAATCTGGTCGAGGTCCTCCCGCGTGAGCGGATGGAAGACGATCACGTCGTCCACGCGATTGAGAAATTCGGGGCGGAAGTGCGCGCGCAGTTCCTCGAGCACCTTCGACTCGATCTCGAGCCACTCCACCGGATCAGGCTCGCGCACCGCCGTAATGTGACGGCCGCCCAGGTTGCTGGTCATGATGATGACCGTATTCCGAAAATCGACCACGCGTCCCTGCGAGTCGGTCAGGCGGCCCTCGTCGAGCACCTGCAGCAGCAGGTTGAAGACATCGGGATGGGCCTTCTCGATCTCGTCGAACAACAGGACCGAGTAGGGCCGCCGTCGCACGGCCTCGGTCAGCTGCCCACCCTCCTCGTAGCCGACATACCCCGGCGGTGCGCCGATCATCCGCGAGACGGCATGCTTCTCCATGTACTCCGACATGTCGAGTCGCACCATTGCCCGCTCGTCGTCGAAGAGAAACTCGGCAAGCGCCCGAGCCGTCTCCGTCTTGCCGACGCCAGTGGGGCCGAGGAAGATGAACGAGCCCGTCGGCCGTGAGGTGTCCTGCAATCCCGCGCGCGCACGCCGCACGGCGTTCGAGACCGCTGCGATCGCCTCGGGTTGGCCCACGACGCGCCGCGCGAGCTCCGCCTCGAGGCGGGTGAGCCGCGCACGATCGGACTCCAGCATCTTGGTGACCGGAATACCGGTCCACTTCGCCACGACGGTCGCGATGTCCTCGGTCTCCACCTCCTCGCGGAGATAGCGGGCGCCCTGTTGCGCATCACCGAGCTTGGCCTCCTCGACGGTGAGGGCACGCTCGAGCTCGGGAATGCGCCCGTAGCGGAGCTCCCCGGCCTTCTGGAGGTCGCCACTCCGGGTCGCCTGGTCGACCTCGGCGCGCAGCTGCTCGACCTCAGCCTTCTTCTTCTGAATCTTCTCGATCGCCGATTTTTCCGACTGCCACTGCGCCTTCATGCCGGCACTCTTCTCCCGCTGCTCGGCAATCTCCTGTTCGAGGATCGACCGACGCTCGAGGGAGGCCTTGTCCTTCTCTCGCAGCAGCGACTGCCGCTCGATCTCGAGCTGCAGCACGCGGCGCTCGACCTCGTCGATCTCCTGCGGCAGCGAGTCGATTTCCATCCGGAGCCGGGCCGCGGCCTCGTCGATCAGGTCGATCGCCTTGTCCGGCAAAAAACGGTCGCCGATGTATCGGCTGGAGAGCGTCGCGGCGGCGATCAACGCGCTGTCGGTGATGCGCACGCCATGGTGCACCTCGTACTTCTCCTTGAGGCCACGCAGAATGGCGATGGTGTCCTCGACACTCGGCTCGCCGACATAGACCGGCTGGAAGCGTCGCTCGAGGGCGGCGTCCTTCTCGACATGGAGGCGATACTCGTCGAGCGTCGTGGCACCCACCACGTGCAGCTCCCCGCGCGCGAGGGCTGGCTTGAGCAGATTGGAGGCGTCGACCGCGCCCTCCGCCTTGCCGGCGCCGACCAAGGTGTGCAACTCGTCGATGAAGACGATGTAGCGCCCTTCGGCATCGGTCAGCTCCTTGACCACCGACTTGAGCCGCTCCTCGAACTCGCCGCGGAACTTCGCACCGGCCAGCAGGAGTCCGATGTCGAGGGCCACGACCTCGCGGTTGCGCAATGAGTCGGGGACATCGCCATTCACGATTCGCTGCGCCAGCCCTTCGACAATGGCCGTCTTGCCGACGCCGGGCTCGCCGATCAACACGGGATTGTTCTTGGTCCGGCGCGAGAGCACCTGCATCACCCGACGCACTTCCTCGTCCCGGCCGATGACCGGATCGAGCTTCCCGGCGCGCGCCTGCTCGGTGAGGTTGCGGGTGAAGCGTTCAATGGCCTGGTACTTCTCTTCCGGCGTCTGGTCGGTCACGCGGTGTGAGCCACGCAACTGGTCGAGCGCGTCGCGCAGCTCCTTGGCCGTCAACCCCGCGTCCTCAAGGAGACGCCGGGCCGTGGTCCCTTTCTCTTCGGTGAGCGCGAGCAGGAGATGTTCGGTGGAGACGAAGTCGTCGCCGAACTCCTTGCTGAGCGTTTCGGCGCGATCAAAGATCTTCGAGAGACCACGATCAATCGTCGGTGTGGTGTCGCCGCCAGCCTGCTTCGGGAAGGTGGCGACCTCGGCCTCGACCTGATTGCTGAGCCGAGACACCGTCACCCCAGCCTTGCGCAGCAGTGGTGGCACGATGCCGTCGTCCTGGGCCAGCAGGACCGCCAGCAGGTGCGCGTCGTTCACCACCGGATTGCCGCGCTTCCCGGCGTGTGCAATGGCGTCACGGACCGCTTCCTGGGCCTTCACGGTCAAACGGTCTGGTCTCAGCATCGGGCCTCCCTCCTGGGCTGTCTTGGAAGATGGCAAGGGATGCGCCGCACCGCACCTGCCGGAATGGCCGAGCCAAGATCCTTGAAGGTATCGGTGCATGCCCAAACGGCCGCGAGGGACGCATCGGCGTCCCTCACGGTTGGGTCACGATCAGCTTTCTGGTACGTGGAGTCCGGTCGTCCACGGCGAGCTGGAGGTAATAGATCCCTGGTGGCGCAACGCGCGTCCCGCCATCGATGGTACCGTCCCACACGGCTACGTAGGTCCCGCATCGCAACGGTGCGTTGTCGAGCGGCTCGGTTCGCCGCCCCCGCAGCCGCAGCGCGGCCACCGGATTGGCGAGCACATTGTAGACCTTCACGCTGACGCGAGGAACGTGACCCTTGCGGCAAACCTCCGCATCGATGGCAAAGGGAACGAGCGCCGCCGGAAGGACGGGGTTGGGACGAGGTTCCTCGAGTGAGATCACGGGCCGATCGGACGACCGTTGGGCAACGGCTGGCCTGATCACCACCCCGAGGAGGATCGCCACGACCACCGACCGGAGCAGTCGGCGCATGGAAACTCCTTCAGGCAACAGACATTGGTGGGTTCGAACAGGCCTCCGTCGGGTGACGGTACGGGAATGGAACAGCTGAATAGTGCCACCCCGGGGGCTCCCGGGCCACTACCCGGTGCGTCGCCAGGCCTCCAGGGCAGGAAGGTCGCCGTCGGCCAGATGGTGGCCGACCCAGCGGGCGAGGAGGCGCCGGTGCGCGGCCGCATGAGGGGCGTCGAGGACCGGCAGGTCCGCCCCTGGGGTGAGGAGTGCGACGACGGCCGCCCGGTCCGCCACCGTCAGTTGGGCGGAGCCAGCGCCCCGAGCGCAGGCTGGGCAGAGGAAGCCCCCATCGCCCAGCGAGAACGCCACGGGGCCGTCGGGCAAGTCGGCACCGTCGCGGGCGCACTGCTCGAGCGCCGGCCCCAGGCCGAGGTCTCCAATGAGCCGCCAGAGCGCTCGCAGCCCGACCACCTCGACCGCATCGGCCGGCGCGAGCTCGATCAGGGCGACGGCTTGTCGGATTTCGTCGTACAGCGGAGGATTGCCGACCGGCGGGACGAAGCGAACTGCCAGCTCCGCGAGTGCGGAGGCAGCATGGAAGCGCCCCATGTCGTTGGCGAGGCCTCCATGCCAGCCGGTCAGGTCGAAGGCGACCATGGTGTGGAGGTCACCTCCGCGTGACTGGAGGAGGTGGGCCTGTCCTTCGCTGAGGAGTTGCAGAGAAGCACCGAATCGGCTCTTGGGACGGAGTGCCCCTTTCGCGATGGCGCTGAGCACCCCGAGATCGCGGGTGAGCAACCGCACGATGCGCGAGCTTTCCCCGTAGCGAATCGACCCAAGAATGATGGCCGGCGTGATGACCGGAGCGCCGGCCATCGGCCTAGTTGGCGAGCGGGAAGAGGTCGGCCCGGATCTCGGTGATGGCGGCAGCGACCGGGCAAACACCGGTCGCGATGGTGCGGCGCTCGACCAGGTCGGCGCCGAAGACGCGCACCCGCCCGGTTTCGCCGCCGACGGTGCAGCTGCCCGCCTCGACCACGTAACTCCGCCCCAACCCATCGCTGGTCAGCCCGCGCGGTTGCAGCAGTGGAATCCCCGCGCCGGCACCGCGTTCAAGCGCGCGAGTCCTGGTATTGAAAATCATCAACCCCTCCGCCGCGCTCGCGATGAGGAGTCGGTCACCCCCATCGGAGACCATGAACGATGGCGCCACCCCGAGCCCACCGAAGGAGGCGACCTCACGCTGGCGGACGGGATCGACAGCCGACAGCCGCCCCTCGACCGCACCGCCGTTGCCGGCAATCAGGACGTAGAGGAGGCCGTCGCTCGATGTCACCGCGGCGACCGCGTTGCCGGGCCCGAGGAGCGGGATCGAGTCGAGCGGGTTCTTGCCACGTTCGAAGGGCGCGAGCCAGCTGGCGTTGTTGGCACAATTGACCTGGACCGGATAGCAGCCGAGCCGATTGCCGTTCACGAAGAAGACTCGACCCCGCGCCAGCCCGAACGCCTGGGGACCCTGCGTCAGCCCGTTGATTTGCTCTGCGGCGCCGGTGGTCGTGAACCGCGTGACGAGGTTGGCGACCGGTGACGCGGCAT
>JBBQJU010000007.1:0-27265 GCA_038326215.1 Gemmatimonadales bacterium
CCCGCGCCATTCTGGCGGCGTGGCTTGACACCCCCTTCGAGGGCGGCCGCCACCAACGCCGCATCGCCAAGATCGAGGATGCCACGTGACCGAAGCCCTGCAGCATGATGCCCCCCTGTCCCATGCCGACCCCATCGTGGCCGATCTGATCGGCCGCGAGCTGCGTCGCCAGCAGGACGGTCTCGAGCTGATCGCCAGCGAGAACTTCGCCTCGCGCGCCGTGCTCGAGGCCATGGGAAGCTGCCTCACCAACAAGTACGCCGAAGGGTATCCCGGCAAGCGGTACTACGGCGGCTGTGAAGTGGTCGACCAGGTCGAGCAGCTCGCGATCGATCGCTGCAAGCAGCTCTTCGGCGCCCCGCATGCGAATGTCCAGCCGCACGCCGGCGCGCAGGCGAACTTTGCCGCCTTCATGGCGGTGATCAAGCCGGGCCAGACGCTGATGGGGCTCTCGCTGCCGCACGGCGGGCACCTCACCCATGGCGCCTCGGTGAATCACACGGGTCAGGTGTGGAAGGCCGTCCAGTACGGCGTCCGCGCCGACACTGGCCGCATCGACTATGACCAGGTGCGCGAGATGGCCCGTCGGGAGCGGCCCACGCTGATCATCGCCGGCGGTTCGGCCTATGCGCGGATCATCGACTTCGCGGCGTTCCGCGCGATCGCCGACGAGGTCGAGGCGACCTTCCTGGTCGACATGGCCCACTTCGCCGGGCTGGTGGCTGGTGGGGTGCATCCCAATCCGATGCTGCATGCGCACATCGTCACCTCCACCACGCACAAGACGCTGCGCGGCCCGCGTGGAGGCATCATCCTCTGTCACGAGCCACACGCCAAGGCGATCGACAAGTCGGTCTTCCCCGGGGGGCAGGGTGGGCCCCTGGAGCATGTGATCGCCGCGAAGGCTGTGGCCTTCGGGGAGGCGCTCACCGAGGACTTCCGCGCCTACACGCGGCAGGTGGTGGAGAATGCGCACACGCTCTCCGAGGCGATGGTCGAGCGCGGCTACGCCATCGTCTCGGGCGGCACTGACACGCACCTGATGCTGGTCGACCTGCGGCCGAAGGAACTCACCGGGAAGGAGGCCGAGCGGGTGCTCGGCGAGGCCGGCATCACGGTCAACAAGAACACGATTCCCGACGATCCCCAATCGCCCTTTGTCACCTCCGGCATCCGGCTCGGGACTCCGGCGCTCACGACGCGTGGCATGGGGACAGCCGAGATGATCCGGGTGGCGGAGCTGATCGACGAGGCGCTGACCTGCCATCACGACGCGGCGGTGCTCGCCCGCGTGAAGGGGAGCGTCGAGGAGCTGGCCGGGAAGTTCCCGCTCTACGCCACCACCGGCGCCAGGGGCTGAGCAGCGTGCCCGAGCTCCAGTTCGCCGATGGGGTGCTCGCCCGGATCCGCGCTGTCGCGGGAACGGAGTTCGATGAGCGCGCCTACCTCTTCATGCTGGAGGCGATCGAGTACCTGCAGGGCCGCCTCGACGCCCGTCGCCACGTGACCGGCGCCGAGCTGTCCTGGGCCTGTCGCGATCTGGCGCTCGAGCGCTTCGGCCTGTTGGCGCAGTCGGTGCTCGACCACTGGCGCGTACGGCGCACGGCCGACTTCGGGCGGATCGTCTTTTCGCTGGTGGCGGTCGGGCTGCTGAGCGTGCAGCCGGGTGACCGCGAGGAGGACTTCCTCGACGTCTTCGATTTCACCGGCGCCTTCGACACCATCCGCGCAATCCGATGGGATCCCGCGGCCTAAGCGAATCCGCTGTCCTGCCACTCTGTTCTCTGCGCTGCATTCGAGGTCGTCATGTTGCTGTTGCGTCGAATCCTTCCCGGTGTGGTCATCTTGTTGGCCGCGTGCGCCACGGCCAAAGCGCCCAGCGTTGGTCCTGCCGCGCTCGAATCGCAGCTTGCCGCAGTCAAGCAGGCGGCCAATCAGATTCGTGAGTCGGATATCCGACGCGATGTGGACTACCTCGCCTCCGACGCCAACATGGGGCGCCGCACCCCGTTCCCCAATGCGCCCTCCCCGGGCTATGACTCCGCCGCCACCTACATCGCCCGCCTGCTCAAGGAGCTTGGCGTCAAACCGATGGGCGACAACGGCAGCTACTTCGTGCACTACACGGTCACGCAGTCCAAGCTCGACACAACCCGCGTCTCGGGGTCGATCGGGACTGAACCGTTGCAATGGGGTAACGATTTCTACGTCTTCAGTTTCCTCGTCGGAGGGGTGCGTCAAGCTGATGTGATTTACGTCGGAGATGGGCTGGCGCGGCGCAAGAAGGGGATCGACCCCTATGCAGGCTTCGACATCAAGGGGAAATGGATTCTGGTCAATCCCGTCACCGTGCGCGGGCAGGTGCGGGCCGGCGGCGTGCTTGGTGCCCCCGACACGATGGGAGTCATGGGGGTGGACTACACCACCTACCTGGAAGAAGCGCGTTTCAAGGGCGCGCTCGGGATCCTCCTGGTCCCCACCCCGGGCCTGCTGAACGGTTGGAACCGGCGAGCGACCACTGGCCAGGACCTCAACCCCTCACTCGGTGTGGCCTACGCCCAGTATCAGGTTCCGCGCGTGGTGCTGTCGGAGTCCGCCGTCAGAAGGCTGCTGGCGGGTACCGGCGTTTCGGCCGCTGAAGTCCTCGCCGCCGATTCGACCAAGCGCTACCCCACGTCTGCCGCGCTCGGCAAACGCGTCTCCATCAACTTCGCCGCGACGACCGCTGAAGCGCACCCGTACAACGTGGTCGGGTTGTGGGAAGGATCCGACCCGACGGTGAAGGATGAATGGATCTCCCTCGCCGCGCATCTGGACGGGGCCGTCCGAGCCGGCGGAGAAGTGCCCGGTAACAAGCTCGCCGACCAGTACAATGCCGCCGACGACAATGCCAGTGGTAGTGCCGGCAACATGGCGATCGCGCGTGCCCTGGTTGGAGGTCCGAGACCTCGCCGCTCCATCCTGATGATCTGGGACTCTGGCGAAGAGACGGGCCTCTGGGGCACCCGCTTCATCGCGTACGGTCCATGGTCGAGCAAGCTGGTGCTGCATGTCAGCAATGACATGATCGGGCGCAGTCGTCCGCCCAACAGCGCGCGCATCCAGAATCTCTCGTCCTCGGATTCGATCTATGTGACCGGACCGAAATTGCTCAGCAGCAACACGCAGGCAATCCTGATGCGTGCCGCACAGGAGTTCCCGTTCATCGCCCTCGATCAAGTCTATGAGGACGTCACCAGCGAGTTCTATTACCCCCGGACCGACGCCGGCCCGTATCTCGAGAACGGGATTCCCATCATGCAGTTCTTCAACGGGACCACGCCGGAGTATCACCAGCCGACGGATGAACCGCGCCTGCTCGACATCGCCAAGATTGCGAACGTCTCGAAGCTCTCCTATGGGGCGCTCTGGTTGGCGGCCGACAGCCCGACGCGCCCGACGTGGGATGGTCCGGTACCGTATACCCTCTGGTGGGTGACCCCGCGGAATCGGTGAGCATGCACACGCGCTCGGCGGTGGCCGTGTAGCTTTGTAGGATGTTCACCACCCCCGTAGTCACGCCCGAGCAGGCGAAGGCGTGGGACCAACTGGCCGAGTCGAGTGGCCGGCCGCTGCGCACGCTCATGGAGAGCGCGGGACGGGCCGTCGCCCAGCTGGTGCTGGAGCGGGCCGGGCCACTGGCGGCGCAGGGCGTACTGGTGGCCTGTGGGGCAGGGCACAACGGTGGCGACGGCTGGGTGGCCGCGCGTCTCCTCCATCGTCTCGGCGTGCCGGTCTGGGTGGTCGAGAGCGAGCCCGCGCGCGCACCCCTCACGCAGACGGTCCGGGATGACGCCCTTGCCGACGGCGTTCGGACGCTCGCCGCCGATGGTCCGTGGCCGGCCGTCGCGCTCATCATCGACGCGCTGCTCGGCACGGGAGCGAGTGGCGCGCCCCGCCCGCCGCTCGCCCAGCTTCTCCACCGCATCGCCGATCTCCAGCGCCCGATCATCGCGGTCGATGGCCCGAGCGGCCTCGATCTCGCCACCGGCGTGTCGTACGGCGCGCTCCCGGCGTGGTTTACGGTGACATTCGGTGGGGCGCGTCGTGGCCACCTGCTGGCACGCGATGAGGTCGGTGACCTCGCGATCGTGGAGATCGGCTTGCCGGCACCGGATCCTGCGTGGCCGACCCTGGTGCTCCGGCGCTGGGCGGCGGGCCGCCTGACGCAGCTGCCAGCACGCAGCCACAAGGGGACGCGCGGTCGCGTCGTGATCGTCGGCGGCAGTGAGTCGATGACTGGCGCCGCGCGGCTCGCGGCCCGTGCGGCCTTCGGCGCGGGGGCCGGACTGGTGCATCTGGTCGCGCCGACCGGGGCAGCCACCACGCTCCGCACCGCAGAGCCGGACATCCAGGTCCTTGAGCATCCATTCGCCGCGCCGCTCGACCATGCCATGATCGCGTTGCTCCACAGTGCCGATGTGGTGGTGATCGGCCCGGGCCTCGGCCGCGCGCCCGAGCGCCGCGACTTCGTGCTGGCCGTGCTCGGTCAATGCGCGCGTGTCGTCATCGACGCTGATGCCCTCGTAGCGCTCCGCGATGCGCAGTCTGCACTTGCCGCGCTCGCGGCCGAGAAGGTGCTGGTGTTGACGCCGCACCTCGGGGAATTCCGCACGCTCTTTCCGACCTGCAGTCACTCGCTCGAGACCGACCCATGGGGCGCCGCCGAATCGGCGGCCGCATTGCTGCCTGCGACGATCCTGCTCAAGGGCGTACCGACGGTGATCTCCGCTGCGGGTCAGCCCACGCGAACGGTCGCGGCCGGTAACCCGGGGCTCGCAACCGGTGGCAGCGGCGATGTCCTTTCCGGGATCCTCGGGACGATGCTGGCGCAATGTGAGGATCCCGTCGATGCCGCCGCCGTCGCCGCGCAAGCGCTGGGGGATGCCGCTGATCACGCGGCCCGGCGTACCTCTGCGCGCGCGATGCGCCCGATGGATGTCATCGTCGCCCTCCCGGACGTCTGGCGGTGGTGGGGTCGGGAAGCCCTGGCGTTGCGCGCACCGGTGCTGGTCGATCTCCCCGCGCCCCGGCGCGACTGATGCGGCGCGAGTGGCTCCTGGTGCTGTGGTTGGTGGCGGGCTGCGGTTCGTCCGTCGTCGGCGGGCCAGGGTTGCCGACGCCGGCGAGTGCGTTCCGACCAGAAGACCGTGTAGTGATCGGCAACTTCGCGCGGGTGAACGCGATGGCGGCGTCGTTCGATCGCGTCTTCGTCGCCTTCCCGACGGCCATCGGCCTCTGGCGCCCGCAGACGCAACGCTGGGACGTGCCGCGCACGCCCCCGCGTCCTCTGATGCTGCGCGATGTGCGGCTGGCGATCCTCGATCCGGCGGATCAATCGCTCTGGCTCGGCACGGCCCAGGGGTGGATTCACTATACCCCAACCGTCGAGCGCTGGGAGGAGGGCACGCTCCCTGGCACACCGACCGCTATCGGGGTCGACCCCGCCGATCCGCTCGGCGGCGCCTGGTTCAAGATCGAGGGACGCTGGTATCGGCAGTCACGGATTGGTGGTGCGACCGTGCCGGCGACGCCGTCACGCTCGTTCCAGATGGCGCCGACGATCGATGATGCGCTGCGTGATGTTCCCCAGCTCCGCACCTTCGCGCCTCGACTCGTGACGGGACCCGGCCTCGAGCAGGGGCGACTCACGGCCGCGGCACCGCTCCCTGACGGCAGCGGCTGGCTTCTCGGCAGCAGCAATCTCGGCGTCCTCAAGCTCGATCGAATCGGCGCCTCGGCGCAGCCGCTCGCCCTCGGCCTCCGCGGCATGGGGGTGGGTGCGATCGCGCTGTTGCCTGACGGCATCTGGGTCGCGACTGACGCGGAGCTTCGCACCTCGGCCGAACTCGCCTTCCTGCCGCTTGATCTCTCGACCAGCACCGTCGTCGACGGGACTGCGCCCTTCGGCTTGCCGTTTGCTGCCGCGCGCCGGATCGTGGCAGCGGACCGCGCCCTCTGGCTCGCCACCGACCAGGGCGTGGTCCGGCTCACTCTCCCGGATCGACGCACGACACGATGGAACGACCTCGACGGCTTGCCCGACCCACGCACGCTCAGCCTGGTCCTCCACCAGGGCCGCATGGTCGCGGGGACGTTGCGCGGACTCGCCGAACTCCAGGACGACGGCAAGGCCACACGACTGGCGCCGCGGTACATCGACCCAGCGTATGCGCTGCTCTCGCGCGGCGACACCCTCTGGGTTGGCACCCCGTATGGACTGCGCGCCTGGATGCCCGGTGAGGCCGTGCTGGCGGAGCCCGAAGGCCTCGCCCGCCTCGGCGGGGCACGCGTCCCGGTCCGCGGCATCGGCTACCTCGCCGACACCCTTGTCGCGATGACGGAGTCGCAACTCCTCTGGCGCGATCCGGGCTCAGGTGCCTGGACCGCTGGGCCGGTGCTCGCTGCCTTGGGTCGGCTCACCGTCTTCACGATGACGCCGGAGGGGATCTGGGTTGGTGGCGATCGTGGTGCCGGCTTCGTCCGACCGATGCTGCCGCTCCTGCGCAGTCTGTATGTGCCGATCGACCTTCCTGGTGGCGTGACGGCGATTGCCAGCGAAGGGAGCTTTCTCTGGATCGGTACTACCGATGGCCTGGTGCGCCTCCGACTGCAGGGACGATGACCTCGATCACGTTGGCCGCGGGCGGCGAGTTCGACCGGATTCGCCGGATCGCGTCGGCACTCGGCAAGGCCGCCGGCCCGCTCGGCGATGACACGGCGGCCATTCCCGCGCGCGAGGGCGTGCTGGTGGTGTCCACGGACGCCTCCGTCGAGGGCGTCCACTTTCGCCGCGAGTGGCTCACAGCAACGGAGATCGGGTGGCGCGCGGCGGCCAGTGCGCTCTCCGATCTCGCGGCCGCGGCAGCAGCGCCGGCCGGGATCACCGTCGCCGTGGTCGTGCCGCCTGACCTCGACGAGGCCGGACTCATCGCGGTGATGTCGGGCGTCGGGGAGGCGGCACAGTCGGCGGGGTGCCTCGTGCTCGGCGGCGACCTCTCCTCGGGGCCATCACTCGCCCTGACGGTCACGGTCTTCGGGTACGCACGACCGACGCCGATGTCGCGCCGAGGCGCGCAGCCGGGCGACGGGATCTACGTGACGGGGGCGCTGGGTGGCGCGCGTGCTGCCCTGCATGATTGGCTCGATGGCGAGACGCCCAGTGCGGCCGCGCGGATGGCGTTTGCGCGCCCGCAGCCACGGATCCTGGCCGGGCAGTGGTTGGCCGCGCAGGGCGCGACCGCGATGATGGATTTAAGTGACGGACTCGGCGGCGACGCGGCGCATCTGGCGGCTGCGTCGGGCGTCGGCCTGCGGCTCATCCTGGAGCGATGCCCGATCCATCCGTCGGTGCACCGAGTGGCCGCGCGGCGTGGTGAGTCCTTTGCCAGCTTCGCGGCCACCGGTGGCGAGGACTACGAGCTGTTGGTGACGATGCCGCCGTCCTTTGCGGCCGATCGCGAGTGCGAACCGGCCGCGGGGGTCATCCTGACGCGGATCGGCGAGGTGGTCGCCGGTACCGAGGTCGAGGCGACCCTCCGGGGCGCCGTGGTGACACTGGCGGGCTTCCAGCACCGCCTCTGAGCATCGCCGCCGTTGATTCCACCGGCGCCCCCGTCCATCCTTCCATGCTGGTTTTCCCTTTCCACCCAGGCCGAGATTCCCGATGAGCACCATCATCGAAGTGACCGCCCGCGAGATCCTCGATTCCCGTGGCAATCCGACCGTCGAGGCTGAAGTCGTCACCGCCTCTGGCTCGCATGGCCGCGCCTCGGTGCCGAGCGGCGCCTCCACTGGCGAGAAGGAGGCCGTGGAATTGCGCGATGGCGATCCGGCGCGCTACGGCGGGAAGGGGGTGCGCGGCGCCGTCCGCAATGTGATCGAAATCATCGGCCCGCGACTCGAGGGCATCAGCGTCTTCGAGCAGATCGCGATTGATGCCGAGATGACGGATATCGACGGCACGCCCAACAAATCAAAGCTCGGGGCCAACGCGATTCTGGCGGTCTCAATGGCCACGGCGCGTGCGGCGGCGATGGAGTCGGATCTGCCGCTCTACCGCTACCTCGGCGGGCCGATGGCGCGGGTGATGCCGGTGCCGATGATGAACATCATCAACGGCGGTGCGCATGCCAGCAACAACGTCGACGCGCAGGAGTTCATGATCATCCCCGTCGGCGCCGAAGACTTCAGCGAGGGCTTCCGGATGGGCGTCGAAGTCTTCCACGCCCTCAAGAAAGTGCTCAGCGGCAAGAAACTCTCGACCGCTGTGGGCGACGAAGGCGGCTTCGCGCCGGATCTCCCGAGCAACGAGGCCGCGCTCGATGCGGTGATGGAGGCGATCGAGAAGGCGGGCTATCGCCCCGGCGCTGACATCGCGATCGCGCTCGACGTTGCGGCGTCGGAGTTGTACCAGGACGGTGTCTATGTCTTCAAGAAGGGCGACGGCTCGCGCCGGTCGGCGGCGGAGATGGTCGCACTCTATCAGGGCTGGTGCAAGAAGTATCCGATCGTCTCGATCGAGGACGGCCTGGCGGAAGGCGACTGGGCGGGCTGGACGCTGATGACCGAGACGCTTGGCGACAAGTGTCAGATTGTCGGCGACGACCTCTTCTGTACCAACGTCGAGCTGCTCGGCCGCGGGATCGAGGAAGGGGCCGCGAACGCGATCCTGATCAAGGTGAACCAGATCGGTACGCTCACCGAGACGCTGCAGGCGATCGAGCTTGCGAAGTCGAGTGCCTTTGGGGCGATCATCTCGCACCGCTCGGGCGAGACCGAGGACACCTTCATCGCCGACCTCGCAGTTGCGACCGGCGTGGGGCAGATCAAGACGGGCAGCGCGTCACGCACCGACCGGATGGCCAAGTACAACCAGCTGCTCCGGATTGCCGAGGAGCTCGGGCCGGTGGCGCACTACCCCGGTGCGGAGCTCTATCCGCTGTGACCCTGGGTCGGTGGCTCGCGCTCGGCGTGCTCCTCCTCGCGATCCTGTTCGGATTCCGGGGCGGGATGTTCACTGCGGGGGATGCCCGGGCGCTCGGGCGCGAGGAGGAGGCGCTGCAGGCCGAGATCAAGTCGCTCCAGCGACAGGTGGATTCGCTCAGGAGCTTTCACGACTCACTCGAGACGTCCGCGATGGTCCAGGAGCGGGTGGCCCGCGAGGATGGGGGGTGGGTCCGGCCCGGGGAGCGTGCGTTTCGGCTGGAACGGGGGGATTCGGGAGGGCGGTAGTGGGCCTGACGTTCCCTTCGGCGGGGTGGGTTGCTACTTTTGCGTCCCGGCCGCCATCTGGTGGCCGCTTGGCAGGGTAGCTCAGCTGGTTAGAGCACGGCACTCATAATGCCGGGGTCGCGGGTTCGAGTCCCGCCCCTGCTACTTCACCCCGCCCCCGCGCCGTCAGGCGCGGGCGGCGGGGTCTCCTGCGTCGCTGCACTCGGTCCCTCAATGGCCCCCGCGCCGTCAGGCGCGGGCGGCGGGGTCTCCTGCGTCGAGGTACTCGGTCCCTCAACGACCCCCGCGCCGTCAGGCGCGGGCGGCGGGGTCTCCTGTGTCGAGGCACTCGGTCCCTCAACGACCTCTGCGCAGAACCACCACCCTCCCATTTTCGCCGGTCCTCCCCCACCATTCGGCATGCGACCGGTCCGAAGTAGCCACGCAATTCTTCTGCTGACGGCGCTCGCCGCCGCCTGTGACTCGCAACCTGAGGCACCGGCCATTGGCTACGTCGCCGACACCAGCCTCGCCGCCTTCACGCCGGCACCCGACTCAACCGGCTTCGTCACCGTCGCTATCCGGCAGATGGGCGAGCCACCGCTCCCGGGAGCTACGGTCCGCAAAGGCAGCACCGTGATTCGCTTCGTCTGGGCGCGATCGTTTCAGCCGTATGTCGCCGTGCGGCTCGTCATCGAACCGAAGCAGTGTTCGGTCGTGACCACTGCGATGACCGCCGAACAACCGATCTGGGGATCCCCTGACAAACCGGGCGGACAGATGGCCATCGGCACTTCCCCCGGCAAAGTGATCCGACGCGATTCGATGCCGCTCCTCGCGGGCGATTGCAAGGCGTTGCGGAGTACCCTCGACCGGCTTGGCCTCTGGCAGGTTCCCTCACGTCCGATGGGCGGGGTGGATGGTTCCGTGTGGCGATTTGAGCGGGTCGATGCCAACGGGTACACGCGGGTCCAGTGGTGGTCGCCGAATCCCACGGAAGGGCACCAACTCTGGAGCGCGGGATTGGCGCTGCTGAAGCTCGGCGGGGCGCTGCCCTCGGGCCCCCACGAACTGTACTAGTCGCACTGCATCCATTCGATCGCGACGGTCGAATCGATAGACAGCACCTCGACGTCAACTGCCCAACTTCGCCAAGGCACTCCCATGACCACCCGCGCGCTCGCCCGACGGCTCTTCCTGGCCGCCACGATCCTTGCCGCCATACCGGCCGCCGCACAGGGGAAGTCAGCGACACTGACACCCGCCGACATCGATCGACTCACCGGCGCCCCGTGGAAGGGGACCCTCGAGTACCTCGACTACACCAGCCATGCGCAGACCACGATCAAGTCCACCCTCAGTGTCCGACGACTCCCGGCATCCGCAGGTGGCACGACAGCGTGGTCGATGACGGTCGGCTACACCGACGAGCCGGATGCCAACAGTGGCGAAACGGCGATTCTCTCAAGCGATGGCCGCACCTTCCGCGACGAGACGGTCATCGAGCGCGGCGTTGATGCGCAGGGCGTGCTCCGGATTGTCACTGAGCAGGATGGTCCCGATGACAATCGTCCTGCCCGCTTTCGCTTCGTCTACCTGATCGGGCCGAAGACGGTGTCGATCCAAAAGCTGGTCCGCTTCGCCCCGACCGAGGCATTCTTCGAGCGACACATCTATCGTTGGAGTCGCTAACACGGTCCAGCCGCCCGGACCGACGCCGTCACATCGGAGCCGCCCACGACCTCCCCCATCGCTCGCCCGACACTTCCTGCCACCGACGTCACGCTCCCGGGCGTGAACGTCGGGGTGGGTGCGTCCACCGCGGTGGGCGCCGCGATCACCGAGCGGGTCGCCGAGTTGCTCGCCTTGCTCGACCAATCCGGGGTGGTCTCGGTCGCCAACGTCGAGTCGTTGCCCGAGGGGAAGGTGGGCTATGACCTGCGCCTGCTTCCCGAGTCGCGGGCCGCCTCGAGTGCCGTGCCGTCGCGACTCGGTGATGTGCTGCAGGTGGTGGCTCGAGTCGCCGACCTTGTCGTTCAAGGCCGCGCGGCCGGGCTCGTCCTTCGTCAGGTCATCGTGGGGGACGTCCCACTTCCCCGTGGGCGGGCCGAGGTCGCGGCCCTCGGCACGCTGCTCCGTACCATGTTGCCCAAGGGGCAAGGGCCACTCCCGCCCGTGCTTGACAGCATCATTCGCCGGGCCATTGATGCCGAGGCGCCTGATCGGTATCAGTCAGTCGCGGCGCTCCGTGGCGATCTCGTCAAACTGCAGCAGGCCATTCCTGCCTCGACGAACGGCGCGACGGTCGCGCTGACGCGCATGTCACAATTGCTGACCATGATGGAATTCCCCGACGTCATCACCCCGACGAACGTGGGCCATCTCCCGGACGGTCGGACCGGCTATGGTTTGCGCCTGCTCCCCGACGGCACAGTCGAGCTGCCGCTTGCGATGCGTGGCCAAAGTGAGGTGACCACACTGGTGGCGAGGCTGAGCGACGCGGTCGTGCAGGGGCGCGAGGCAGGGATGACGCTACGGGAGGTCACGTCACGCGGGGTCACGCTCATGCTGGTTGGCGCCGATGGCCGAGCGGAGCTTACCGCGCTCGGCACCATCCTCCGTGATCTCGTTGGCATGACGCAGACGACCCCAACGCCGCCGCTTGCAGCGATGATCCAGCGGGCCCTCGATCCGGAAGCGCGCGAGCGGTTCGACGAAGTGGCCGACCTTCGGGATGAACTGGTGCGCTATGAGCAGGCCGCGCGACTGGTGCCGCTGCCGCCGCGGCCGCCGCGGGTGGAGCAGGGGAGCAGCCAGTGGGTTTGGTGGTTCGTCGGCGTCGCCGTGGTCCTGGCCTTCGCAGCACTACTCCTCCGCTGATCCGCCGCGGGCCGGCGGATGACTTGCCGTTTCCCGCTTCCGGACCCACTTTTCCGCCGTTCCCACACCCATCGAGCCTCACGGAATGGATGCACTCCGCGCCAAGCTGGAGCACGCGCTGGCAGGCCAGTACACCTTCGAGCGTGAACTCGGCGGCGGTGGCATGTCCCGCACCTACCTCGTGCGAGAGGACGCGCTCAATCGCCGAGTGGTCGTCAAGGTCCTCGCGCCGGAACTCCTCGCCGGAATTTCGGTCGAGCGATTCCGGCGAGAGGTTCTCCTCGCGGCGCAGCTGCAGCATCCGCACGTGGTGCCAGTGCTTACGGCGGGCGACACCGACGGCGTCCCCTGGTTCACCATGCCGTACGTCGATGGCGACTCGCTTCGGCATCGGCTGGCGAAGGGACCCGTCCCACTGGCCGAGGCGGTCTCGATCCTCCGCGATGTGGCGCGCGCGTTGGCGTATGCCCATGGCCACGGGATCGTCCATCGCGACATCAAGCCTGACAACGTCCTCCTCTCCAGCGGCAGCGCCACGGTCACCGACTTCGGCATCGCGAAGGCCATCACGGCCGCGCGGACGGAGAGCGGTGCCAATGATACGGCGCTGACGCAGGCCGGCATGTCGATCGGGACGCCAGCCTATATGGCCCCGGAGCAGGCACTGGGCGATCCGGACACCGATCATCGGGCCGACCTCTATGCCTTCGGTGTGATGGCGTACGAACTCATTGCGGGGCAGCCGCCGTTCCAGGCCAACTCGCCCTCGAAACTTCTCGCGGCCCACATGAGCGAGACGCCGCGTGATCTGATGAGCATCCGGCCTGACTGTCCCCCTGCGCTGGCCGCGGTGGTGATGGCGTGCCTGGCCAAGGAGCCGGAGGGTCGCCCGCAGGAGGCCCGAGCAGTGGCACGCGTCCTCGATTCCGTCACCACCAGCGGCACCGGAGCCTCGACGCCAGCGATCCTCCAGGGTGGCCGGATCCGCCTCGGTCGGGCGACCCTGCTCTGGGCGGTGGCCACGGCCGTCGTGGCGCTCACGGCGTGGGCGGCCACCATCGCGATCGGACTGCCTGAATGGGTGCTGCCGGGCTCGGTGGCCGTGATGTTGGCCGGGCTCCCAGTCATCGCGTTCACGGCATTCGCGCAGCGCACCACCTACCGCGCCTTCACCGCCACACCGGGGACGACCGGGCCACAGGGGACCATGGCCACGCTTGCCATGAAGGCGTCGCCGCACCTGACGTGGCGACGGGCCTGGCTCGGTGGTGGGGTGGCCGTCGGTGGCTTTGCCGCGCTGGTCGTCGGCTTCATGGTGTTGCGCGCGTTGGGCATCGGCCCCATGGCCTCGCTCAGGGGGCAAGGGGCCTTCGGCGAACAAGAAGTGCTGATGGTGGCGGATTTTACCTCGCCACCCAGCGACTCCACCCTCGGTGCGACCGTCGCTGAAGCGTTGCGGACCGACCTGGCGCAATCGACCTCGCTTCGGGTGCTCACCCGCTCGGTGATTCGCGAAGCGTTGACGATGATGCAGAAGCCGACCGAGAGCGCCCTCCGCTTCGACCTGGCGCGCGAGATTGCTTCACGCGAGGGCGCCAAGGCAGTCCTCGATGGCAGCATCGAACAACTGGGATCGAGCTACATCGTCTCCGCCCGGCTGGTCACGGCGCTCGACGGCAAGGACCTCGCGCTCTTCCGGGAAGAGGCGTCCAGCCAGGACGGGTTGCTGGCCGCAATCGGCAAGCTCTCGAAGCAGGTACGCACCAAGGCTGGCGAGTCGATGCGCACCATCCGCGCCAGCAACGAACTGGAACGGGTGACGACGCCGTCGCTGCCGGCGCTCCGCAAGTATGTCGAGGGCTCACGAATCGCGGATGAAGAGAACGACAGTGAGCGTGGCCTCGCGCTGCTCGAGGAGGCGGTGCAGCTCGACACCTCCTTCGCCATGGCATGGCGGAAGATCTCCGTCCTGTTGAACAATGAGGACCAGGATCGGCCACGGATGATGGCCGCCATCAGCACCGCGTTCCGGCACCGGGAACGCCTCAGCGAGATGGAGCGGTTGCTGACCGAGGGGTTCTACTACACCCGGGGACCGACCCCCGATCGCCGGAAGGCCATCGCCGCCTATCGTGCGGCGGCGGTGATCGATTCCACCAGCACCTCCGCGCTCAACAACGCGGCGGTGGTGCTCGGCGAAATGGGCGATCACCAGGCGGCGGAGTCGCTCTATCGTCGTGTGGTTAAGCTCAAGCACACGTTCGGTGGGGCGTTCACGAATCTGCTCACGGAGCAGATTGCCAATGGGCGAGTGGAATCACTGGATTCCACGGTGCAGCAGTACCGCGACCGTTTCCCGGGGAACGGTGCGCTCTGGGAAGCGGAGTGGTACACGGCGTGGGCCAAGGGTGACGTGGTCCGGGCGGATTCGATTGCCCGGGCAGTCGCGGCCGCGCCGAAATCGCTTCGGCAGACGGTGCGGGCCACGCTGGGAGTGGCCGGGCTCGCCGAACTCGGTGGCCGGCTTCGCGAGGCGCGGGAGTGGCAGGCCAAGAGTTCCGAGGCACTGTACCGCGCGCAGCCGACGCCTGGGAATCTGCTCAATCTCGCTCTCGACTCCGCCTACTTCGAGCTGATGTACGTGAGCACGGCATCGGGGGCGGCGGCCGTCCAGCGCGCGCTGGCTCGGGTATCGATCACGACCGTGCCGCCGAGTGAGCGGCCGTGGTATACCCTCCGCAATTTCAGCGTGATGGCCAAGGATCCGAAGTGGGCACGCGAGGCACTCGCCGGCGCGGAGCGCGACCTGATTCCGCTCGCCGCCGATTCCCAGGCCACGCGCGCGAGCTTCACGGGCGCGGTCGCCTTCGCCGAAGGCCGCTACGACGATGCCATCCGGGACTTCACCTTCTCGGAGCAGCGATTCTCCACGCGGCCGCGGATGGCCGATCTGGTCCGCGGTCTGGCCTATCGAGAGCTCGGTCGGGCGGATTCCGCAATCGCGACGTTCGAACGTCTGCTCGCGACCAAGGATGCCACCGGCGAGCTCGACATGCAGTGGCGTGCGCCGGCGCTGCAATACCTCGGTGAGCTGTATGAGGCGAAGGGCAACCGCGCCAAGGCGCTGGAGCGCTACGGCCAATTCACCGACCAGTGGAACAAAGCCGACCCCGTGCTGCAAGTCAGAGTGCGGGAGGTCCGTCAGCGCATGGCGAAGTTGCAGGCCGAGGGGGGCTGACGCCCTCCGCGGGCCGTCCGGCTCGCCCGCCTCCGGGCTTGCAACCAAGGGATCCTTTCCGGCGTATCTGGGGGTACTTAGTGGTACCTCTGAGGTTCGTACGACCCCCCAGACACCGGTCCATCGATGCGCCCACTGTCGCTCGCTGCCCTGCTCCTGCTCGCCCCGGCCCTCGCGTCCGCCCAGACGCCGCAGCCGAAGGTCGATGCCAAGCCTGCCCCGGCCGACTCGGCTGTGCCGAAGGCCAGGCCAAAGCCCCTCGTCAAGCTCGAAAAGATCGATTGGATGTCCGGCTGCTGGACGGCCGACACCGGGAACGACCAGCGCGTCGAGGAGGACTGGAGCGCCGCGTCGGAGAATCTGATGCTCGCCACCACCCGGTACCTGACCAAGGGCCGGGCCACGGGCTATGAGTTCACGCGGATCGAAGCCACCGACTCAGGTATCGTCTTCGCTGCCTCCGCCGATGGCAAGCCGGAGCATGTCTACACGCTTGTCCGGCAGGCGAGCGAGTATCTGCTGTTCGAACGGGTCAGCAAGGAGTTTCCGCAGCGCATCATCTACCGCCGGTCGTCCGACGGCGCCCTGATTCCGCGCAACGAAGGGGAAGGCCAGCCGAGCATCGAACTCCGCCTGATGCGGGTCCGCTGCGCCGGCGACAAGAAGTAGCTCGGAGCTCCCCCTGGGCACCGCCATCGAGTCGATCAGCACCTTCCTCCTCAAGTACCCGCCGCGACTTTTCGCGCGGGGTGAGTTGGTTGTGGCGCCAGTCGTCGCGCCGTGGGTGCTTGGCGTGTTGGCGCTCCTCGCGGTCGTGCTCGCCGTGGTCACGGCCCGACGGCTGCGCGGTCCCTCGCGGCGTGAACGGATCACCCTTGGCACCCTTCGCGCCATCGCCCTGCTACTCGTCCTCGCCTGCCTGCTCCGACCGGCCGTCATCGTGTCGCGCGCGGTGCCGCAACGCAATGTCCTCGCGATTCTGGTCGACGATTCTCGCAGCATGCGCATTGCCGATGTCGAGGCCTCGCGCCGCGTCGATGCAGCGCGGCGCGTCTTCGCCGATTCGACCGCGTTGGTTCGCCGCCTCGGCGAACGATTCGCGCTCCGCTTCTTCCGCTTCAGCGCTACCGCGACGCCACTGACCGATCGTGCCGCCTGGACCGCAGGCGGGACGCGGACCGATCTCGCCACCTCGCTGGAGGCGGTCCGGCAGGAACTTGCCGACGTCCCCCTGGCGGGCGTCGTGGTGGTTAGTGACGGCGCCGACAACACCGCCTCCGACCTCGAGCCCCCGCTGCTCGGCTATCGGGTACGCCACGTCCCGCTCTACACGGTCGGCGTCGGCACCGAACGCTTTCCGCGCGACCTCGCCGTCGAGCGCGTCTCGTTGCCGCGTTCGGTCCTGGAGGGCGGCGCTGCTGTCGCGGACGTGACCCTCGGTGTGCGCGGCTTCGCCAACCTCGACGTGAAGCTCACGGTGGAAGCCGACGGGCGGGTGATCCATCAGGAGACGACCACCCTTCGCGGCAACCGCGAATCGGTGTCGATCCCACTCCGCATTCCGCCGTTACCAAAGGGCACCCACTTGATCCGGGTCATCGCCACGCCGCTCGCGGGCGAGGCGATCCTCGAAAACAATGAAGCCCAGGGCGTCCTGCGCGTCCGTCCGGGTCGCGAAAAGGTGCTCTACCTCGATGGCGAGCCCCGCCCCGAGTTTGCCTTCATCCGTCGGGCCGTCGCCGAGGACAGCGCCGTGCAGCTGGTCGCGCTCCTGCGGAGTGCGGAGGGGAAGTATCTCCGGCTTGGCGTCGACGATTCACTCGACCTCTCCGGTGGATTCCCAGTCCGCCGTGCGGAGTTGTTCCAGTACCGTGCCATCGTGCTCGGCAACATCGAAGCCGCGTTCTTCAGCGGTGACCAACTGCGGATGCTGGCTGACTTCGTCTCGCAACGCGGTGGCGGGCTGTTGATGCTCGGCGGACGCGGCACGCTCGGTGAAGGCGGCTACGCGGGGACGCCCGTGGATGAAGTGCTACCGTTCGCGCTGCAGGCCACGGGCAACGAGCCAAACTTTGCGGAAGTGGCGGTGCGGCCGACCACAGCGGGTGCCGCCCAGTCGATGCTCCAGCTCGCGGCAACGCGCGAGGCGAATCCAGCGCGCTGGGCCGCCCTCCCTCCGGCGACCTCCGTGAACCGCCTCGGCCCGCTCCGGCCGGGTGCAACCCTCTGGCTCGAGGGTGTTCCGGCGGGAGGGGGTGCCCCGCGGCCGGTGTTCGCGACCCAGCGGTATGGCCGTGGCATCAGCGGCGTGCTGGCGATTCAGGATTCGTGGCTCTGGCGGATGGATCCGAAGGCCGCACTCGATGACATGGCCCACGCGATCTTCTGGCGGCAGACGCTGCGCGGGCTGCTGGATGACGTGCCGGAACGGGTCGAAGTGGCGACGATTCCCGAGCGAGTCGGGCCCGGGGAGGTGGTGACGGTGCGCGCTCGCGTTGCCGACGACACCTTCGGGGACGTCAACGATGCCAGTGTGGTGGTTACGGTGACGCCGCCGCTCGGCGAGCCGTATGACGTTACGCTCGATCGGGTCCCGCGCGAGGAGGGGACCTATGTCGGACGGTTCACCGCCACCGACGCCGGGCCGTATGCGCTCGCAACCGCCGCGCGCCGCTTCACCGACACGACCTTCGCCGCACCCCAGATTCTGCTTGCCGACACGCTGGGCGTCGATATGGAGCGCGCCGAATTGCGCACGCCGCTGCTGCGGCAGATCGCCGAGGAAACCGGCGGCCGCTACTATCCGCTGGCGGACGCCGAGAGGCTGGTGGACGATGTGCAGCTGACCGAGAGCGGCATCACCGTGCGCGACGCACGCGACCTCTGGGACGCACCGATCGTCTTCCTCGCGCTGCTTGCGCTGCTGGTGGGGGAGTGGGGCCTGCGCCGACACTGGGGGCTGTCATGACGCGGCTGCTGCTGGCACTGCTCTTCGCGATGACGGGGCCCCTCGCGGCGCAGGACGGTCGGGTGCACGTGCTGCTGGTCACCGGGCTCGGTGGCGAGCCCGCGGAGGCACGCGCGTTCAGCGAGGCCGCAACGCAGATCCACGAGACCGCCCGCGCCCGGTGGGGAGTGGCCGACTCGTCGCTGATCTACCTCGCCGAGCGCCCGGCCGATGACTCGGCTCGCATCACCGGGCGCTCGACACGGGAGCAGATTGCCGCCGCGATGCTGCGCCTCTCCCGACGGGTGGCGGCCGGTGATGTCGTGCTCGTCGTGGTGATTGGCCACGGCAGCGGGGAGGGGGTGGAGTCGCGGGTGAACCTTCCGGGTCCGGACCCGACGGCAGCCGAATGGAGCCAATGGCTCAGCGGCTTCGCACAACAGACGGTGGTGGCCATTGTCGCGGCAAGCGGGAGCGGGGATTTCCTGGCGCAACTGTCGGCGCCGAATCGGGTGGTGATCACCGCCACCAAGAGTCCGAGCGAACGCAACGCCTCGATCTTTGCGTCGCGCATCGCCCGGGCGCTCACCAGCGGCGACGCCGATGCCGACAAGGATGGCGCCGTCTCTGCGCTCGAAGCGTTTCGCTTTGCCAAGACCGCTGTCGCGCGCAGCTACGACGACGACAAGAAGTTGTTGACGGAGCATGCCCAGCTCGACGACAACGGTGACAAGCTCGGTAGCGCCGATCCCGGTGTGGCCCCCTCGCTCGATGGCGCGCTGGCAGGACGGGTCACCTTCCAACGGCGCGCGGAAAGCACCGATCCGCGCATCGTGGCCCTGATCGCCGAGCGTCGAGCCCTCGAGGCCCAGCTCGCAGCGCTGCGTGCGCGGAAGGCGACAACCGACTCCACCGCCTACGAGCGGGATCTGGAGAGTCTCCTGCTTGAGATCGCCAAGCGGACGCGGGCGATCCGGCTGATCGAACAAGGCGGGACACCGTGAGGTGCCTTCTCCGCGTGGTCGTCCTCCTCGCCCTGCCGAGCGGGCTCATGGCACAGCAGCCGTCGGCCGCCGCGGTCCGCAGGCTGGCTGATGCCGGGCACCTCGCCGCCGCGGAGTCGTTGGCCCGGAGTGCGGGGCCGGCGCTGTTCTCCGCGCTGGGAGACGTCCTCGTGCTCCGCGGGCGATTGGCCGCCGCCGACTCCGTCTACGCGTCGGCCGGATTGTCGCGCCTCGCGCAGGTTGGCCGGGCGGAGCTTGCGCTGCGGCGAGGCGAGCGGGCGTCGGCGATGCAACTCGCGGAAGTGGTGAGTCGTGCGTACGGGCAGCGCACGGCGGAATGGAGTGCGGCAGAGCGTGTGGCCGCAGGCCGCGCATACCTGCTCCAGGGCGGTGATGCGGCAACGGTCCGGAGCGCGCTCGGCGCCTTTGATGCTGCCGCGAAGGCCGATCCGTCCGACCCGGATGCGTCGCTCCGCGTGGCCGATCTCTTTCTCGAGAAGTACAACGCCCCGGACGCCGAGGCGGAATACCGGGCGGTGCTTCAGCGCGACAGCACCAATGCCCGCGCCCGCCTCGGCCTCGCGAAGGTGATGGCGTTTCTGGGGGACGGGAAGGCACTTCCCGCCGTCCGTGGTGCGCTGCGGAGCAACCCGCAGTTGGTGCCTGCCGAACTCCTCCTGGCACGGCTGCATCTCGAGGCCGAGGCATATGATTCCGCGTCGGCGGCGGTGGCTCGCGCGCTGGCCGTCGATTCCACGGCGATGGCGGCGTGGTCCACCCGCGCGGCGATTGCCTGGCTTCGGGCCGACACCGCCGCATGGCGTGCGGCGGAACAGCGCGCACTCGCGATCAACCCGATGGCGTCCGATTTCTATGCGGAGCTCGCCGAAACGGCAGCCCGCGTCCGGCGCTACGCGGACGCCGCACGATTTGCCGCGCAGGGGACGGCCCTCGATTCGCTGGCGCCTCGCGGGCTCGGTGTGCTCGGCGTCAACGAGCTCCGACTCGGTCATATCGGCGATGCGAGGCGTGCGCTGGGTCGCGCCTTCGCGCTCGATCCGTTCAATCTGTGGCACAAGAACACCCTCGACCTCCTCGATCGACTCGACGGCTTCCGCACCGTGCGGAGTGCGCGCTTCGAGATCGTGATGCCGACGGCCGAGGCCGACCTGCTGGCGATCTATCTGGTGCCGCTGCTGGAAGCGGCCTACGACTCCTTGGCACTCCGTTACGGCTATCGGCCGCAGGTCCCGATCCGCCTCGAACTCTACGACCGTCACGCCGACTTCTCGGTGCGGACCAGTGGCCTCGCCGGAATCGGTGCGCTGGGCGTCTCGTTCGGGACCGTGCTCGCGATGGACGCACCGGCGGCGCGCGCCCCCGGTGAGTTCAACTACGCCTCCACCGCGTGGCATGAGCTGGCCCACACCTTCACCCTCGGCCTCTCCGACAATCGTGTGCCGCGCTGGATCTCGGAGGGTCTCTCGGTGCTGGAGGAACGGCGTACCGGGAACGGCTGGGGGATGGAGGTATCGCTCAGCTTCCTCGAGACCGTGGCTGGTGGCAAGCTGCTCCCCGTCAGCCGGATCAACGAGGGGTTGGTGCGGCCCACCTATCCGGAGCAGATCGGCGACAGCTATCTGCAGGCCTCGCTCGTGTGCGAAATGATCGAGACCGAGCATGGGTCGGCCGCGCTGCGCGGAATGCTCGCGGGCTTCGCGCGCGGCTGGGACATGGCCACGGTACTGCAGCGAACTCTCAAGCTCACGCCCGTTGCCTTGGATGCGCATTTCGACCAATGGCTGCGTGCCCGCTATGCCGTGCCGTTAGCCGCAATCGGGACGCCCACGGCGGGCACCATGCCATCCAATCCCATCCGCGCCGCGGTGAAGGATGGCAGCGCGCTCCTCGCCTCGGGGCAGGCGGAGGCTGGACTGGCGCGGTTGGCTGAGGCGGAGCGGCTCTTTCCGGGCTATCCTGCGGCGGACGGCCCCGCGTGGCCGCTCGCGAAGCACTACGCCATGACGGCTCGCCCGGCCGAGGCTGCTCCCCTACTGGCGCGAATCACCGCCCACGGCGAGACGGCGCTTGAACCCAATCTGCTGCAGGCCACCGTCCTCGAGCAGTTGGGGAACCCCGGCGGTGCGGCCGACGCGGTACAACGAGCTCTGTGGATTGCTCCCAGGGATGTGGCCAGGCACCAATGGCTCGCGCGGCTGGCCGACCAGTCCGGCCGCTTTGCGCTGGCGGTCCAGGAGCGGCGCGCGGTCCTGGCGTTGCGGCCGCCCAACCTGCTGGAGGCCCGCTACCAGCTCGCCAAGGCGCTGCAGCGTGCTGGTGACGTCGCGGCCGCCCGGACCGAGCTGTTGCGTATCCTTGAAGAAGCCCCGGGATTCGAGAAGGCCCAGGAACTGCTGCTCGACCTGCGAGGGGGAAAGTGATGACGCGTTGCCTCTGGCGTGTGGCGCTCGGCGCCTGCGCCCTCTTCGCCGGAACCCGAGCGCTGGCAGCGCAGGGTCGCTACCCGACCGAGATCGTAAACGTCCCCTACGATGGACGCTTCACCTACGCCCGCATCAAGTACACCGCGGTGGACATGGGTGGCGGCTTCCGAGGCCGTTTCGATCCGATGTGGAATCACGATTACCCTCGGTCCGATCGGACCTTCCCGCAGATCCTTGCGGAGCTCAGTACCATCAAGTCGCGCATCGACGGCAGTGTCGTCTACACCGCGGATGATCCGCTCCTCCATCGCTTCCCGGTGGCCTATCTCTGCGAGGTCGGGTCATGGGTGCCGACGGAGGCCGAGGTCGTCGGGCTGCGGAGCTACTTGGTGAAGGGCGGCTTCGTGATCGTCGATGACTTCCGGGGGCCGCAGGCGCTGGACAACTTCGATCGCCAACTGGCTCGGGTGCTCCCTGGAGCGCGTCGGATCCGCCTCGAGGTGAACCATCCGCTCTTCGACACCTTCTATCGCATCACCGACTTGTCGTTCGGCGAGGCCTTCGGACGGAATGGTGGCCCCGAGCTCTACGGCATCTTCGAAGCGAACGATCCGGCGAAGCGGCTGATGATGGTGGTCGACTACAACTACGACATTTCCGAATACTGGGAGTGGTCCTTCACCGGCCGCGACCCACTGCCGACTGGCGATGCCTTCAAGCTCGGCATCAACTACGTGATCTACTCCTTTACTCACTGACGCGAGGCCCGGCGTGACCAACAGCCCCACTCCCAGCGCATTGGACGGCCTCGACGACGGCGCCTTGGCCGAACGCCTTGCCGATGCCAGCCGCCGGATCACCACCGAGCTGCGAAAGGTGATCGTCGGTCAGGATGCGGTCGTGGAGCAGGCGCTGATTGCGCTCTTCGCGGGCGGCAACTGCCTGCTAGTCGGCGTCCCCGGCCTCGCGAAGACGCTGCTGATTCACTCGCTCGCTCGGGCGCTCGATCTTCGCTTCTCGCGCATCCAGTTCACGCCGGATCTGATGCCAAGCGACGTCACCGGTACGGACATGATCACCGACGACCCGGAGACGGGGCGACGCAAGCTCGCCTTCCTGCCCGGACCGATCTTCGCGAACGTGGTGCTCGCCGACGAGATCAACCGCACGCCGCCAAAGACCCAGGCGGCGCTGCTCGAGGCGATGCAGGAGCGTCGCGTGACGGTGCAGGGGAAGACCTACCCGCTCGAGCCGCCGTTCTTCGTCTTCGCGACCCAGAATCCGATCGAGCTCGAAGGGACCTATCCCCTCCCCGAGGCCCAGCTCGACCGCTTCATGTTCGAGGTGCTGCTCGACTATCTCCCCGAGGAGGAGGAGGTCGCCGTGGTGCAGGCGACGACGTCGGTACCGCCCGAGGCAATCAACCCGGTCGTCTCGCGGGACGAGATCCTCGCCTTCCAGCGGCTGGTGCGCCGCGTCCCGGTCGCCGATGCGGTCGTCCGCTATGCGGTGAAGCTGGTGCGGCTCAGCCGGCCGGTGGAGGGGGCGCCAGACTTTGTCCGTCAGTGGCTGGCCTACGGCGCGTCGGTGCGGGCGGCACAAGCGCTGGTGCTCGGCGGCAAGGCACGGGCGCTGGTGCAGGGACGGGCGCATGTGTCATTCGATGACATTCGCGCGCTGGCCCGTCCGGTCTTCCGTCATCGGTTGCTGCGGAACTTCCAGGCGCAGTCGGAGAAGGTCACCACCGATCAACTGGTGGATCGTCTCCTCGACGTTGCGCCGATGCCGCGGTCGGGGCTCTGAGCCCGGCGTGAGCGGTATTGCCCCCGCCGCCTTCCTCGATCCCGCACTGCTGGCCGGGATCAGCGACCTCTCCCTCCTGGCCCGAACGGTGGTGGACGGCTTCCTGCACGGCCTCCATCGCTCGGTGCGGATCGGTACGTCGCTCGACTTCGCCGAACATCGTCCGTACCAACCGGGTGATGACCTGCGACGGATTGATTGGCGGGTGTACGGGCGGACCGATCGCTTCTATCTCAAGACCTATGAGGCCGACACCAACGCCGATCTCCTGTTGCTGCTCGACAGTTCGGGGTCGATGGATTTCGCCAGCGGCACGCTGACCAAGTTCGACTATGCACGGTATCTGACCGCCTCACTCGCCTGGCTGGCGCAGCGTCAGGGTGACCGCGTCGGTCTCGTGACAGTACGCGACGAGATGATCGATGTCGTCCCACCCTCGACGCGCCACCTCAACTTGCTGCTGCACACCGTGGCCGCGAGCACAGCGGCCGGCGAGGGTCGGCTGCCGCGTGTTGTGGAGAAGGTGGCGCAGATGCGCGGCCGGTCCGGGATGGTGGTGCTCATCTCGGATTGTTACGAGGAGCCCGCTGCCCTCTGCCGCGCCGTTGGTGGCCTGCGAAGCCGTGGGCACGATGTGATGGTGTTCCATTTGACGGACCCTGCCGAGCGCGAGCTGCCCTCTGGCGCCCCGGGCACCTTCGAGGATGCTGAGACCGGAATCCGTCTCCCACTGAAGCCGGAGGAGTTGCGCGACCGCTATCGCCAGATGGTGGTGGAGCATGCCGCCGCGCTCAGTGCCGGGCTGACGGCGGCCAACGTCGACTATCAGGCCGTTGGCACCGAGCAGCCGCTGGATGGTGCGCTCCGGGCCTTCCTGGATCGTCGACTGCTCGGGACGAAGGCCCGCTGATGCCGTTCTCGTTCCTCGTCCCCGCCTTCCTCGCCGGTCTCGCTGCACTCGCGGTGCCATTGCTCCTGCACCTCCGGCAGCGGGACAAGGAGAAGCCGCTACGCTTCCCCTCGTTGATGTTTCTGCGCCGAATCGCGATCGAGACCTCCCATCGGCGCCGCGTCACTGACCTGCCGCTGCTGCTGCTCCGTGCGCTCGCCGTCGCGCTGGCGGTGCTCGCTTTTTCACGGCCGGTCTTTCAGCGTGCCGGGAAGGCACTCGGTGCCCCGGCGGAGCGGGTGGTCATCCTGGCCGTCGACCGTTCGCTCAGCATGGGGCACACCGCGGTCTGGCCGGTCGCCATGGATTCGGCGCGGGCGATCATTCGCGGACTGAGGGCGGGTGACCGGATCGCCGTCATCGCGTTTGATGATGACGCCAGTGTCGTCCAACCGATGACGACGGATCACGCCGCCGCGCTCGCCGCCCTCGGCACGGTGCGCCCCGGAGCGCGCGGCACCCGCTTCGCCGCCGCACTGCGGGCGGCTCGGCAGCAGATGGCCGCGGCCAATCTGAGTCGCGCCGAGGTGCTCGTCGTCTCGGATCTGCAGCGGGTCGGGACGGGCGGATTGACCGACCTGGCCCTGCCCAAGGGACTCGCCGTGCGCGGCGTCGTCGTGCGCGCGCCGTCGGCAGCGAACAGCGCCGTGACATCGCTCGCGGTGCAGCGGCTCGGGGGCGGTGCGGCCGGCCGCATCGCCGTGTCAGCCGATGTCCGGAGCAACGCGCTGGCTGCTGCGCGACGGGCCACCCTCACGCTGACAGTGAACAATCGCACCGCCGGAAGCCGCACGATCGACCTCCCCGTCAGCGGGCTCCGGACGGTGGCCTTTGACCCGGTGGCGCTCCCCCCCGGCGAGGCGCAGGTGTCGGTCGCGCTTGACCCTGATGCCCTGACCGCCGACGACGCCTTCCATGCGGTCGTACCCGCCGAAGCGTCGCAGCGTATTCTGCTGGTCGGTGCTGGGGACCTCCCTCCTGAGTCGACGCTCTTCCTCGAACGGGCGCTTGTCATCGGCAGCGATCCCGCGTTCGTGGTGGAGCGAGGCAGCATCGCGACCCTCACGGCCCAGCGGCTCGCATCGGTGGCATTGGTGCTCTTCCTCGACCTCCTCCCCCCGACGAACGAGGCCTTCCGCGAGTGGGTCCGTTCCGGGCACGGCGCGGTGGTTGTTGCGGGCCCTCGGCTTCGGACGGTCCGGGCAGCGCCAGGCCAGCTCCCCGGCCGAGTGACGGGGGAAATCGATCGCCTCGCCGATCGAGGGGGCTCCATCGGCGACGTGGCCCTCGAACATCCGATCTTCGCCCCGTTTCGCGGTGGCGGCAGCGCCGCACTCGGTAACGCGCGATTCATTCGCTACGCCCAGCTGGCGGCCGACAGCGGCAGCAAGGTCCTCGCCCGCTTCGACGATGGACTGCCCGCGTTGATGGAGCGGAGTGAGGGGAGCGGTCGACTCCTTCTCAGCGCGATCCCGCTCGATGCGCGCGGCGGCGACTTCCCGCTGCAGGCGGCCTACCTTCCGTTCGTGCGGCGACTGGCACTGCACACGGCGGGCTACCAGCCGCAGCCGCTCTGGCGGACCACCGGCGAGGGGTGGCGGCCGAGCGGCACCGTGGCCGATCTGGTGATCGCGACACCAACAGGCGGTCTCGTCCGTCCCGATGCTGGCACCACGCGCGGAGCCGCTGACCTCGAAGCGCTCGGCTTCTATCGTGCCTATCGAGAGCGTGCGGTGGGCGAGCCGATCGCCACCGTCGCGGTGAACTTTCCGATTCGGGAATCCGATCTGACATCATCGCCTGCCAGCGAGCTGTTACTCGGGGTCCGCGAGGAAGCCGGGGATCCATCCGCCGCGGAGATTGCGCCGATTGCTGAGGTCGAGACGCGGCAACGGCTCTGGCGCATCCTGCTGTTGCTCGTCGGCATCGTGTTGGTGATCGAATCGTTGCTGGGCAGCCGCGGCTGGCGAGGCACTGCCACGCGGCTCGCCGTTGAGACACCCCCTGGAGGGCCTGCCACATGATCGACCCGACCGTGGAAAGCGCCACGCGAGACGATGCTCTGCGCGCCGCGGTGGCACGCGTCCGGGCACATCGCCGCCGTCGACTGCTTCTCGAAGGGATGACGGCGACGGCGGCCGCGGTGTTGCTGGCGCTGGTCGTCGGTGGCGTGGTCCGGAGCGTGATGGGACCCGGCGACGACACCACGATCGCCGTGCGTCTGATCGGCTACCTCCTGATCGCGGCGGCGGCGGTGCGCTTCGTGATCTCCCCGCTGCTTGGCGCGGTCAGCGACGAGCGGATCGCGCTGTATGTCGAGGAGCGCGCACCGCAGCTTCGGCAGACACTGCTCAGCGCCGTGCACGAACTCGAACGGCCACTTGCCGATCGCTCCTCGCCCGGCCTCTCGGCCAAGGTGATCGGTCAGGCCACGGCCGCCGTGGCGGAGTTGGAGCAGGGCGCCGTGCTTGAGCGGCCTCGCACCCGTCGTGCCGCTGGATGGCTGGCCGGTGCGACAGCTGTCGGCCTCGTCATGGTGTTGGCCGGCCCCGGCGCGGTGCGTGATGCCGCGCGCCTGCTCTTCGTCCCCTGGACCGCGTCAGCCTCCGAACCCGTCTTCGCCGTCTCCGTCACGCCGGGGGACATCACCGTCCCGCGTGGGGCCGCGCTCGATGTCCGTGGTGTCCTGCGTGGCTTTACCGCCGCGGAGGCCGAACTTGTCTTCCGGGCGGACAGCACCACGGAATG
>JBBQJU010000008.1:0-24360 GCA_038326215.1 Gemmatimonadales bacterium
GTTGACCTGGAGCGCCAACACGACTTCAGTGCCCGCCAGCCAGCTGAGGTTGAAGGTCTGTGGTGGCGTCGGGATCGGCTGGGCGAGATACGGATTGGTCGCAACGCCGTAGTTCTTGGTGAACATCGCCGTGCCGGTGCAGCTACCGCCGCCGGCCCAGGCGTAGCAGTTGCTGCCGAGGTTGGCGGTGTACGCCGAGGCGGTCATCGCCCAGAGCGTATGACCGTAGACCGTCGTGTTTTCCCACCCGAAGTACGAAAATTTTAGTTGATCACCGCTCGCCATCAGCGGCGCGGTGGTGCCAAAGTTCATCGGCAACTGGGCAACCGCCCCACTCGGGGAGGCCGAAGCGAGCAGGGTGGCCAGAGCCAGCGCACGGACGAATGGAGACGATCGCATAAGGACCTCGGGTCGTGACGCCGGGATGGCGCCTCACCGATCTTCATTCGCAAGGGCGGGGCCAGATTTCGCGGTCGGCCTTCAACCCATTGTGGCTGCGCGGCTTATGCAACACCTGTTGCTTTGGGGCCACCACGGATCGCCCGTCATTGTTGCGGTGTTGCGCCGCAATACCACGCTCATGTTGCGTCTACACTACAGAAGTGTCACCCTGTGGCGGGGAGCGCTGCATCAAGGACACGGCGGACCGCGGCAACTTCGGGCGCGATGCGGATCGGGCGATTCGCCCATGCTGGGGGCGGCTCAGTCTCCTGGTGCATCATCTGGAGGACGCCAGGGTCCTTGAGGACGTGGCCGGTGAGGATCCCGACGACTCGCTCCCCCGAACGGATGACCCCCTCAGCGCGGAGTTGCCGCACGCCAGCGAGGGTGGCCGCACTGGCCGGTTCGCACCCGACCCCGGCGGCATCGATCGCGGCCTTGGCCGCCAGGATTTCCGCATCGGTGACGGAGCGGACCACGCCGTGCGTCGCGCGGATTGAGCGGACCGCTCGCTCATAACTCGCTGGCGCGCCGATCTTGATCGCCGTCGCCACCGTGTGGGCCGCCATCGGGACGAGCCGGTCGAAGTCCCGCGCGAACGCCTGCGCAAACGGCGACGCCCCCTCGGCCTGGATCGCGGCGAGGCGCGGCATCCGCGGGATGAGCCCCCACTCGTACGCTTCGAGCAGTGCCTTCCCGAAGGCGGCGGTGTTGCCGAGGTTGCCCGCTGGGAGGACAATCCACTCCGGGACGTCCCACGCCAGCTGCTGCAGCAACTCGAGCACGATGGTCTTCTGTCCCTCGAGGCGGAACGGATTGATCGAGTTCAGCAGATAGATGCCGAGCGCCTCGCTCGCCTGCTGGACCAGCTGGAGGCAGGCGTCGAAGTCGCCCTCGACCAGGAGCGTTCGGGCGCCGTAGGCCAACGATTGCGTCAGCTTGCCCAGCGCGATCTGCCCCTCGGGGACGAAGACGAGGGCAGGGAGGCCGGCCTGGGCCGCATAGGCGGCGAGCGACGCCGAGGTGTTGCCGGTCGAGGCGCAGGCGACGGCCCTGGCACCGATTCGCTTCGCCTGCGTGACGCCGACCGTCATGCCCCGATCCTTGAACGAGCCCGTCGGGTTGTGCCCCTCGTGCTTCAGCAGGAGTGCATCGACCCCGGCCCATGCATCGAGCGCGGTCCGCGTGATGAGTGGGGTGTTGCCTTCGGGATGCGTGACGGCGACATCGGCTGCCGTGGGCAGCACCACATCGGCGAATCGCCAGACGCCTGAGGCGGTGCGGCTTGGCCGCGCGCAACAGGCCGCGTCGAAGCCCGCACGGATGGCGTGCGCGTCGCCCGGCGGCGCCGAATGCACGATGGCGAGCAGCCCCCCGCACGCGGCGCAGCGCGGCGCGGCATCGAGTTCGTCATACTCCGCCGCACAGGCGTCACAGCGTTGCCAACTCCGTCGCGCTTCGGTCACAGCTCCCTCGCTCCCTGAAAGTCTACGGCGGCCACTCGCCCCGTCGTCGGCATCCCCGCTGCCAGGTAGGCGCGCTGCATCGCCTCGAGGACGCGCGCGCCGATCGCGTCATCCTCGACCAGCGCGAAGGCAGTCGGCCCCGCGCCGCTGATCGAGCCCCCGAGGGCGCCGGCTTGTCGCGCGGCCACTTGGGCGGCCTCGAAGCCGGGCAGCAAGGCGCGGCGCGCCGGTTCGGCAATCCGGTCGTCGAGGCCGCGCCCGAGCAGGGCAAGGTCGCCGAGGCAGGCCCCTGCGACCATCGCCGCTACATGCGCGGCCTGATGCAGCGCGATGTCGCGCGAGACCTCGGTCGGCAGCACGGCGCGCGCGTCGCGCGTGTTGAGTCGCTGGTCGGGCTGGACGAGGACGATCCGCACGGAGGCCGGGAGCGGCAGGCGCACGACATCCATCGGGTCGATGCTGCGCACCAACACCAGACCGCCGAGCAGCGAGGGGGCCAGGTTGTCGGCGTGCCGCCCCGCGACACTCGCCTCGGCCTCCATGGCACACTCGAGCAGTGCCGTGTGGTCGAGGCCGGCGCCAATCAACAGATTCGTGGCGACGGCACCGGCCACCGCCGAGGCCGCGCTGCCACCCTGGCCACCGGAGAGCGGCAATCCCTTGGTGATGTGCAGCGCGATGCCACGCGCGACGCCCGCGCGACGGCACACCGCCTGCGCGGCGATCGCCGCGGTGTTGCGCGTCGCCTCCGTTGGCAGGTCGGGGTGCCCTGCGTCACGCACCACGATGCCGCGGTCCTCGGACCACTCGGCCCGCACCATGTCCCCTGCTCCCGTGATGGCGAGACCGAGGATGTCGAGCCCGGGGCCGACGTTGCCCACCGAGCCCGGGACGAAAACAGTGACCGTCTCGCGGGCGGTCATCCGGCCAACGCTCGCAGGTCGGCGAGGACGCCGGTCGCGGTCACTTCCGGTCCGGCACCGGGACCGGTGATGACGAGCGGCGCATCGTGATAGCGGTCGGAGGTGATGACCAGCTGATTGGCTGCCCCGCGCAACTGGCCGAGCGGCGATTCCCGGAGTACCGCGCGGAGGCCGACCTCGATGCTGGTTGGCGTGACGGTCGCGACATAGCGCAGCGCGGCGCCCTCCGCCCGCGCGGCGGCGGCGCGCGCTGCCCACCAGGCATCGTCGCGACTGAGGCCGGCCAACCACTTCTCGACGGAGCGTGAGGCGCCGCGCCGCACCAGCGATTCCGGGGTGATCGCCTCGAACTCGCGCTTCTGCCCGAGCATCCGGCCCAGGATCAGGGCCTTGCGGGCCACATCGAGGCCGCTCAGATCGTCGCGCGGATCGGGCTCGGTGTAGCCGCGCGTCAACGCCTCCTGCACGGCGACCGAGAAGGGCGTGCCGGCCTCGAGCGCGGAGAGCACGACGCCGAGCGTGCCCGAGAGGCAGCCCTCGATGCGTCGAACGCGGTCGCCGGTGCCGACGAGTTGCTCGATCGCTGCGATCGTGGGGAGTCCGGCGCCCACCGTCGCCTCGAATCGCAACGCCCCGCTTCGCGCCGCGATCACCGCCCGCAGTGCCTCGACGTCCGCGTAGGCCGCCGCGAGCGGCTTCTTGTTCGCGAGCACCAGATCGAAGCCGGCATCGGCGGCATACCGGAGCAGCGAGAGCGTCTCGTCGGCGGTGACATCGGCCAGGATCGGCCGCACCAGAGCCCGATGCGTCAGGTCGTGGAGCACCTCACGCGGCGTGCCATGTCGGGCGCCCGGGAGATCACGAAGCGAGCGGCCCTCGCGTTTCGCGGCGGCGATGGCGAGCAGTGTGTCACGGGAAAGCCCGTCCGGATCGATCATCGCGCCGCGGCGGTCGACCACCGCCACGATGCGCAGCCGCTCGAACCGGGACGGATGGGCGGCCAGCAGGTCCAGCACCGCCCGACCAATGGTGCCGGCGCCAAGCAACACGACGTCGCGCCCAGCACGACGGCGCGGTCGGCCGCCGCCGAGCTTGCCAAGCTGAAAGGTGTCGTGAATGCGGCGCAGCCCCTCTGTCGCGGTACGTGCATCCACCGCGACCGAGATGTTGCGCTCGCTGGAGCCCTGCGCGATCGCGACGACGTTCACGCCACCATCGGCGAGCGCATCGAAGACCCGTGCGGCGATGCCCGGGTGTCCGGCCATGCGCAGTCCG
This sequence comes from Gemmatimonadales bacterium, assembly GCA_038326215.1. Classification (GTDB taxonomy): domain Bacteria; phylum Gemmatimonadota; class Gemmatimonadetes; order Gemmatimonadales; family GWC2-71-9; genus Palsa-1233. Next base: position 4,106 of record JBBQJU010000008.1, read on the forward strand.
ACGATGGCAATGATGGCGATCCGGGAACGGACTTCGACGCCGTTGATCTCACCGGTGCGGATCTCGGCGCGGAAGGCGCGCCGCAACACCTGGACGGCCTCGGCGGCCACCGACGCCGGCATGGTGAAGTCAATGGTGTATTCCGAGGACGCCTGGGCGATCAGCGAGACCGAGATGCCGGCCTCCTGGAGGGCGGCGAAGGTGCGCGCCGCCATTCCCGGTACGCCGAGGATCCCCGAGCCCGAGATGGTGACGAGGGCCTGGTCATGGATCGCGGACACCGCGCGCACGGGCGACCGGTCATCATCGCGGCGACTGGAGATCTCGGTGCCGGGGGCGTCCGGATCGGCGAAGGGACGCACGAAGAGCGGAATGCGACGTCCTGCCAGCGGCAGCAGCGCGCGCGGGTGGAGCACCTTGGCCCCGTAATAGGCGAGCTCCGCCGCCTCATCGAGATGGAGGTGGGGCAGCAGGCGTGCATCGGGGACCACTCGCGGATCGGCGGTGAGGAGACCCGGGACGTCCTTCCACAGCGTCACCTGCGAAGCGTCGAGCGCACGCGCGAGGAGTGTCGCCGTGAGATCGGAACCGCCCCGGCCGAGGGTCGCGGTACCGTCGTCCGGCGCACGGCCGAGGAAGCCCGGAACAACGGGGAGGTCGCCACGCGCCAGCAGCGGGCCGAGCAGTCGTCGCGCGGCACGACGCGTCCCCTCGAGGTCCGGTACGGCACCGCCGTACGGTCCGCCGGTGAGGATCACATCGCCCGGCTCGATCAGTGGTGCTGAGTGACCGGCGGCGCCGAGCGCGGCCGACACGAGCAGGGCACTGAGCCGTTCACCACGGCCCACGATGTGGTCGCGGACGCGGGCCGAGGCCTCGCGGAGCACCGCCAGCGAGGCGGCGAGTGCCTCCAGTTCGTCAGCCGCCGCCGCGATGCTCGACTCCACCGGTCGGCGTGCCCGGGCCGCGAGCAGCTCGCTGGCCACGGTCTGGTGCCGGGCCCGGAACGCTGCGACCTGGGTGCGGGCGCCCTCGGCGTCGCCAGCCGTCGCCCGCAGGACGACGTCCAGCAGGAGGTCGGTGACCCCGGCCAGAGCGGACACGACGACGACGCATGGCATGGGCCGACTGGCGATGATCGAGACAGCGCCCCGGATCGCCGCGGCATCGGCGAGGGAGGCACCGCCGAATTTGTGGACGCAGGGGCGGGAAACTCGAGGAGTCATCTGGACAATCCTGCCCTCGACTGTGTTGAAAGTCCACGGACCCTCCGGTAGCTTGACCGGGCGCGCGGCCCCTGGATCGATGCACCTGGTCTCCCCACTGCACGCACTGTCCCGCTCCCGAGGAAGGTCCCCACGATGCGAATCGGAGTTCTGAAGGAAGTCGCACCCCGCGAGCGCCGCGTGGCGCTGACCCCCGACGCCGTCGCCAAGTTGGTCAAGGCGGGGGCCACGGTCGTGGTCGAGCGCGGGGCCGGCGATGCCGCATTCTGTCCCGATGCGGCGTATGTCGCTGCCGGAGCGGAGTGCGTGGAGGCCGCCGTGGCGCGTGGCGCGGATGTCGTCTGTGCCGTGCAGGTCCCGGAGCCGGCTGCCCTGAATGATTGCCGAGCGGGGGCGACGCTTGTCGCCCTGGTCGGCGCCGTGGGACAGCCGAGCCTCGCGGCCTGTGCGGAGCGCAAGGTCAACCTGCTCGCCCTGGAGCGGGTCCCCCGCATCACCCGGGCGCAATCGATGGACATCCTTTCGTCGCAGGCCACGGTAGCCGGCTACACCGCCGTGCTCCTCGGCGCCTCGGCGTCTGCGCGCTTCCTGCCGATGCTCACCACCGCCGCGGGGTCCCTGACGCCGGCCAAGGCGCTGGTGCTCGGCGCCGGTGTCGCGGGACTGCAGGCGATCGCCACGGCGCGCCGACTCGGCGCCGTGGTGACCGGATTCGACGTGCGCGCCGCCGCGGCGGAACAGGTGCTCTCCCTCGGGGCCAAGTTCCTCGCGCCGGAAGCCGTCGCAGGCGACGCGGAGACCAAGGGTGGGTATGCCAAGGAACTCGCGGACGAACAACAGCAGAAGGTGCTCGAGGCGGTTGGCGGCGCGATCGCGCTGTCAGACCTGGTCATCTCCACCGCGGCCATCCCGGGGCGCCCCGCGCCGCGGCTGATCACCCGCGCGATGGTCGAGAGCATGAAGCCCGGCTCGGTGATCGTCGACGTCTCGGCCGAGACCGGTGGCAACTGCGAGCTCACCGTGCCGGGCGAGACGGTGGTCCATCATGGGGTCTCGATCATCGGCCCACTCAACCTGCCGAGCACCCTCTCCTTGCATGCCTCGCAGATGTTTGCGCGCAACGTCCAGACCCTCATTGAGCATCTCCGCAAGGACGGGGAGGTGGTGCTCGATGTGACCGATGAAATCACTGGGGCCATGTGCCTCGTGTACGACGGCGCCGGACGCCATCAGGGGGCCGCATGAGTGAAACCATCATGATCGGGATCGTGATCTTTACCCTGGCCACGTTCCTCGGCATCGAACTGATCGGGCGGGTGCCGCCCACCCTCCATACCCCGCTGATGTCCGGCTCGAATGCGGTCAGCGGCATCACGGTCGTTGGCGCGCTCGTCGTCGCCGGCGGGGGCTATGGCTGGATCTCCACGGTCTTCGGCATCAGCGCGGTGGTCTTCGCGATGATGAACGTCGTCGGCGGCTACGCCGTCACCAACCGGATGCTGCAGATGTTCCGCAAGGATGAGGGGGCCAAGTGATCGTCATTCCGCACGGCCTCGCGGAGATCGGCTATCTCGTCGCCTCCGGCTGCTTCATCCTCGGCCTCAAGCGCCTCGGCTCACCGGCCACGGCGGTCGCCGGCAATCGGCTCTCGGCCTGGGGCATGGCACTCGCCGTGGGGATCACCCTCCTCGAGGGCAACATCCTCACCTGGTGGCAGATCGCGGTCGGGTTGTTCGTCGGGTCCGCGATCGGCCTCTGGCAGGCCCGCACCGTCAAGATGACGGGCATGCCCCAGATGGTCGCGTTGCTGAACGGCTTCGGCGGACTCTCCTCGCTCCTCGTTGGCGGCGCGGAGCTGCTCAAGGCGCAGCTGGCAGGGGCCACCATTCCGGTCGAAACCGGCGTCGTCATCCAGCTCTCCCTCCTGATCGGTGCGGTGACGTTCACCGGGTCGCTGATCGCCTGGGCCAAGCTGGAGGAAGTGATGCCCGGCAAGGCGATCACCTTCCCGCTCCAGAAGGTGATCAATGCGCTGGTGTTCCTGACCATCGCCGGACTGGGCACCTATCAGGTGATGACCCCCGAAGCGCAGCTCACTCCGTTCTACGCCGTGATCGGCCTCTCGCTCCTCCTCGGGGTCCTGCTGGTGATCCCGATCGGCGGCGCCGACATGCCGGTGGTCATTGCGCTGCTGAACTCGTACTCCGGTGTGGCCGCCGCGATGACCGGTTTCGTGATCAACAACCACGTGCTGATCATCTCGGGTGCGTTGGTCGGCTCGTCGGGCATCATCCTCTCGCAGATCATGTGCAAGGCGATGAACCGGTCGCTCGTCAACGTGCTCTTTGGTGCCTTCGGCGCCGGTGGGACCGGGGCTGGCGCGAAATCGGCCGCGGGGCTCACGGTCCGCTCGGTCTCCGCCGAGGATGCCGCGATCCAGCTCGCCTACGCGCAGAGTGTCATCATCGTGCCGGGCTATGGCTTGGCCGTCGCCCAGGCGCAGCACGTGGTACGGGAACTCGCCGAGCTGATCGAGAAGAACGGTGGCGAGGTCAAGTATGCCATCCACCCGGTGGCGGGCCGCATGCCCGGCCACATGAACGTCCTGCTGGCCGAGGCGAACATCCCCTACGACCGGCTGTACGACATGGAGGAGATCAACCCGTCCTTCGACAGCTGCGACGTGGCCCTGGTCATTGGCGCCAATGACGTGGTCAATCCGGCGGCGCGGTCCGATGCCGCCTCGCCGATCTACGGCATGCCGATCCTCGACGTCGACAAGGCACGGAGCATCATCGTCATGAAGCGCGGCATGAGCGCCGGCTTCGCCGGGATCGAGAATGAGCTGTTCTACGATGCCAAGACGGCGATGCTCTTTGGCGATGCCAAGGCCTCGCTGACCAGGCTGGTGACCGAGATCAAGGCACTGTAGCGCCGGTCCCATCGGCGGGGTGTAACGGTTGCGAGGTCCCGGGCGTCTCCTTCCACGAGGCGTTCGGGACTTTGTCCCGTTGGATGGGAACCGATGCCCCCCTTCGGTGGTTCAACAGTTAGGAGTTGACTCGGTGGTGTTTCACGGGCGAAACGGCATCCCAAGCCCATGTTTCACAATATCTTGCAACGCTAATTGCGCAAAACGGCTTCGGCCGTTAGATTTCTGCGGTTTATTGATGCTTTCGCCTCTCCGGGCCGCTCCACCATATGGGCTGGCCGACCGGACGGCAGCAGATAGGAGTTCGACGTGACAATTCGTACCCGCGGGAAGCGGCGGTCGCTCCGTCCGGCGCAGATTGCCCGGGCGGTGGATGAAGGACGTGAGAGTCTCGACCTGTACCTGGACGAGATCTCCCGGGTTCCCCTGCTGAACCGTGAAGAGGAGATGGAGTTGGCTCGGCGCGCCTTCCAGGGCGACGTGCTGGCGCAGGAGCGTCTGGCCCGGCACAACGTCCGGTTCGTGGTCTCCGTGGCCAAGAAGTTCCAGAACCGTGGTGTGCCGCTCGTCGACCTGATCGGCGAGGGCAACCTCGGCCTGATGACGGCGGCCCGGAAGTTCGATCCGGATCGCGGCGTCAAGTTCATTTCGTACGCCGTGTGGTGGATTCGCCAAGCCGTGCAGGCGGCGATCGCCCGGCACGGCCGTCCGGTGCGCGTGCCCCTCAACCGCACCGCCGACCTCTCGCGCCTTGGCAAGACGACGACGCTCCTCAAGGAGAAGCTGGGGCGGATGCCGACGACGGAAGAGTTGGCCCGCGCGACCGGCCTAACCGAGGAAGCGGTGCGCTCCCTGTCCTCGCTGAACACCGAAGCGGTGCGCCTCGACCATCCGACCCGTGATGGCGACGGCAATGAGCGGATGGAGCGCTTTGCCCTCGCCGAGCAGGAGGGGACGGATGCGCATACGATGGCGAGCTCGCAGAGCGCCGACATCGAGGCGGCGCTGGATTCGTTGCCGCCGCGCGATGCCAAGGTGTTGCGCCTCTACTTCGGGCTCGACGATGGCCAGCCGCGGACGCTCGAGGAAATCGGCCGGATGATGGGCGTGACCCGCGAGCGGATTCGTCAGCTCCGCGACCGCGCGCTGATCCGCCTCCGTGAGGGCGAGACGGGCGAAAAGCTCAAGGATCTGGTGGTCTGATGCGTCGACTCCTGGCCGCGGTCGCGATCGTGGCCTTCGTCACGCCGATCTCGGCGCAGGCCGCGAAGCCGAGCCTCGTCGGGACCTGGGTCTTCGATGTTGCCAAGAGCGAGTCCGGCGAGATGCCGCTCCCCGCGGCGATCACCTGGACCTTTGTTCAGCACGGAGACACGCTGGTGATGGATCGTGACGTCACCAACGAGGCAGGGGGCGCCAAGCTCCTCTCGAAGGTGACGGTCGGCCTCGACGGCAAGCCATGGAAGAACAGCATCCCCCAGCCGGATGGCTCCGCGCGTGAAGTCCACTACGCCATCAGCTATGAGGCCACGACGCTGCTCATGACGATCACCTCGGAGATCGAGGGGACCCCGATCGTCCAGACCGATCGGTACACCAAGAGTGCGGATGGCATGACGCTTACCGTTGCACGTCAACTGACGGCGGACGGCGAGGTGGTCGCCACGGCCACCATGGTGTTCGCCAAGCGCCCCTGAGCGTTCCGAGGCCCGGGCGGCGCCACCTGGCCCTGCCCGTGTCGCTCAGCCCTTCGGTGTCTCCCTGCTGCCGGACTTTCGCCGCACCATCCCCCACAATCCGCTGACCAGTCGCCGCGCCGACGAGGGACGTGCCCACACCGCCTCCCGATACGGGAGAATTGCCTTCCGGGCAAACGGGAGCACGCGTTGGACGTCTGCGGCATCGATCGGGTGGAACGGCTTGAAATCGAACGGGTGCGTGGCGGACTCGAACCGCTGGGCCATCATCGCCGGCATCGAGGCCGAGAGCTCCGGGAGCAGTTCGAGCGTGGCGCGGAGGAGTTCACCGTTGGTCAACGTCTCGCCGAAGGAGTAGGGGAGGTAGCGTTCCTCGACGAGCTGCCAGAACGAGGCGGTCGCCTCGCTGATATCGACCGCATCGTACTCGAGCGCGGTGCAGATCAGCCCCCACAGCACATGACGCGCGCGGCCATCCATGTTGCGCGTTGGCGATTCCGGCGCCTTTTCCCAGTGGCGCAGGAAGCCGCCGTCCATGGCGTATCCCGTCGGGAAGCCATGCCGCCACATCCGCAGATTCAGTTCGGTCCACTCGCCCCAGAAGCGGCGGCGGTGATTGAATCCGCCGATGTCGCGGAAGAGATTGGTGTAGCCCGCGGCCAGCATCCCCTGCACAGTCATGTAGCGCAGGTCCGGCGTGATGACATGGGGGGTGGCGTCGCGGGGCTTGAACAGGATGTCGCTCGCTTCGACATAGGATCGTGCGCCGACGATGCCGGCGGGCACGGACCGGAGTGCCTGCTCCAGGGCAGGGAAGAGGTCGCCGTGCACGGTGACGTCATCATCCACGAAGCAGAGCAACGGCGTCTTGCAGACGTTCAGCTGGAAGTTGCGCCCACCGCTGATGGTGGGGTCGCCGTTGTTGAAGAAGACTTCGCACGCGTGGCGGCGTGACCAGCTGCGGACGCGGCGCTCGACTTCGTCCTGGCCCTCGCGGATCGGCTTGTTGTAGACCACGGTGAGCCGCGCGCCGCCGGGAACCGGCGTGGCGTCGAGCGAGGTAATCAGCTCACGGAGATACTCTTCACGCCCCGGAATCGTGAGGGCGGTGATCGTCCAACGGGGATGGGGCATGTCGGCCCTCCGGCTCGGGAGCGAGCATCGGGGTGGTCGGCAGCAGGGACACCATCTCGGGCCAACCGTACGGGCCAAGGTGGGTCAGGAGGACGACGCCTGGAATCGTCGTCAGCTGCGGGTGGTGGTGACCTTCGGGCTCGCGGATGGCGAAGCGCTGATTCGCCGCCGCCAGGAGCGACGCGTCATTCGCGCCATTCCCGATGGCTGCCCACGAGTCGGCACCGACACGCGCAAGCAGCCAGGTCGCTGCGCGGCCCTTGTTCCATGCTGCATCGGTGATCGTCGCCCACCGACCTCCTATGGTAATCCGCAATCCGGCTTCTGGTACCCCACGTGCGAAGCGCGATGCTGCCTCCGCGGGCACGAGGATGCTCGCCATGCGAACGGGCAGGGCGGCCTGGAGCTCGCGGACCACCTCGCCCAAGCCGATCCCGTCCAGCCGTGACAGCAGCGTGGCAGTCGCCAAGCCCAGCCGCACGACGCTGCCATCCGGGTCCACGACGATCTGGCCGTCCTCGGCGACGCATGGGGCCGCAGGCCATCCCAGCTGCGCGGCGACCATCGCGATCTCCTCCACGGTACGACTCGAGGCCAGCACGACGTGATGCGTCGCGCGGACCTCGGTCAGCAACTCCACGGGGAGCGGGCACCGCTCGGTCTCGTCCAGCAGCGTGCCGTCGAGATCGGAGACGATCCAGCGCTCGTGCATCGCTTAGCCCTTCGCGAACATCCGCAGCACCCGCGGCAAGATGCCGCCATGCTGCAGATATTCGAGTTCCACCGGCGAGTTGAGTCGCACCACCGCCTGGAAGGTGGTGACCGTGTCCGTCGCGGCGTCGGTCGCGGTCACCGTGACGCGCCCACCGGGCGTCAGCGCGCCGACGCCGGTGATGCTGATCACCTCGGTGCCCGTGAGGCCGAGCGACATCGCGCTCTGCCCTGGCTCGAAGCCGAGCGGCAACACGCCCATGCCGACGAGGTTGGAGCGATGAATGCGCTCGTAGCTCTCGGCGATCACGGCCTTCACGCCGAGCAGCGTGGTGCCCTTGGCCGCCCAGTCACGCGACGAACCGGTGCCGTACTCCTTGCCGACGAGCAGCACCAGCGGCGTGCCGATCTTGGCGTACTCCATGGCCGCGTCGTAGATGCTCATCACTTCGTCGGTCGGCAGGAAGCGCGTCCAGTTGCCTTCCTTCTCCGGGACGAGCCGGTTCTTGATGCGCACGTTGCCGAAGGTGCCGCGCATCATCACGTCATGGCTGCCGCGCCGGGCGCCGAAGGTATTCCAGTCCGGCTGGTCGACGCCGTGTTCGCGCAGATACTTGGCGGCCGGCCCGTTCTTCGGGATGGCGCCGGCCGGCGAGATGTGGTCGGTGGTCACCGAGTCGCCGAGCACCGCCAGCACGCGCGCCCCGGTGATGTCGGTGAGCGTATGCGCCTCGGGGGCGAGCCCTTGAAAGAACGGCGGCTCCTGCACGTACGTCGAACCCGGCGCCCACGCGAAGCGCGAGCCGCCCGGCACGTCGAGTGCCTGCCACTGCGCATCGCCTTCGAATACGGCGCCATACTGGTGGCGGAAGAGGTCCGGACCGAGCGCCGCCGCGAGCGTCTCGCTGATCTCCTGCGGTGTCGGCCAGATGTCGCGCAGGAAGACCGGGGTGCCGTCGTCGCTGATGCCGAGCGGCTCGGTGTCGAGGTCGGCGTTGACGCGGCCGAGCAGCGCGAACGCCACCACCAGCATCGGCGACATGAGATAGTTGGCGCGTACCAGCGGATGGACCCGCGCCTCGAAGTTGCGGTTGCCCGAGAGCACCGAGGCGGCGACGAGGGAATGGTCTTCGATCGCCTTGCTGATCGGTTCTGGCAACGGGCCGCTGTTGCCGATGCAGGTGGTGCAGCCGTAGCCCACGGTCTGGAAGCCAAGCTGGTCGAGATAGGTCGAGAGGCCGGCGCGGTCGAGGTAATCGGTGACGACGCGCGAGCCGGGCGCCATCGAGGACTTGACCCACGCGCGCCGCTGCAAGCCCTTCGCGATCGCCTTCTTGGCCAGCAAGCCGGCACCGACCATCACGGAGGGGTTGGAGGTATTCGTACACGACGTGATCGCCGCGATCACCACCGCGCCATCATGCAGCTCGAACTGCTCGCCCTGCAGCTCGCAGTCGTAGCTGGTGGACTCGGCGGTGATCGTGGCCGTCGCCCCGCCTTCGTTGGTCCAGCGCGCCATGGCGGCCTCGGCCTGCGCGCGGCGCTCGGCCGGCACCGTCGGCTGCATCAGGCCGGGAAGCGACGTGGCGAAGTTCCGCCGCAAGTCGGCGAGCGCCACCAGATCCTGCGGCCGCTTCGGGCCCGCGACGCTGGGGACCACCGTCCCGAGATCGAGCTCGAGGATGTCCGAGAAGTCGGGGTCGCCCGCGTCGGCGGTATGCCACATCCCCTGCGCCCGGCAGTAGGCCTCGACCAGCGCGACCGTCTCCGGGTCGCGGCCGGTGCGCTCGAGGTAGCGGACGGTCTCGGCATCAATCGGGAAGAAGCCCATGGTGGCACCGTACTCCGGCGCCATGTTGGCCAGTGTCGCGCGGTCGGCGAGCGGCAGGGCCGAGAGCCCGGGCCCGAAGAACTCGACGAACTTGTCGACCACGCCGCGGGCGCGCAGGCGCTGCGTCGCGGTGAGGACGAGGTCGGTCGCGGTACAGCCCGGCGGCAGCGTGCCGATGAGCTTCATGCCGATCACTTCCGGCATCACCATGAAGTACGGCTGGCCGAGCATCACCGCTTCCGCCTCGATGCCGCCGACGCCCCAGCCCATCACACCCAGGCCGTTGATCATCGTGGTGTGCGAGTCGGTGCCGACCAGCGTATCGGGATACGCCGTGAGTTCGCCGTACTGGTCGCGCAACTGGATGCAGGGCGAGAGGTATTCGAGGTTCACCTGATGCACGATGCCGGTGCCCGGTGGGACCACGCGGAAATTCTCGAAGGCGCGCTGGGCGAACTTGAGCAGCTGGTAGCGCTCGGTGTTCCGCTCGAACTCGAGGGCCACGTTGAGCTTGAAGGCCTCCGCGGTGCCGTAGTGGTCGACCTGGACCGAGTGGTCGATCACGAGGTCGCAGGGGACCACGGGATTGATCCGCGCGGGGTCGCCGCCCATCCGCGCCATGGCGTCGCGCATCGCGGCGAGGTCGACCACGCAGGGCACGCCGGTGAAGTCCTGGAGCACCACGCGAGCGGGCATGAAGGGGATTTCCCCCTTGCCGGCCGCAGCGGGCGTCCAGCCACCGAGGGCGCGCACGTGCGCCTCCGTGACGAAGCCGCGCCCCACATGCCGCAAGGCATTCTCGAGCAGCACCCGGATCGAAAAGGGGAGGCGATCCAGGTTGATCCCGGCCTGCTTGGCGAAGGCGGGGAGGGAGTGGACCACGGCCGTCTTCCCGCCGACGGTCAGGGTGGTGCGGCTCTGGAACGGATCAGGATGGCTCATTTTCGTCGGCTTCCCGGGTAGAATTCCCAATATGAGCCATGAAAATAACCGAATCGCCCGCGGGGGCGCCGTGATGCCCCGTGCCGTCCGTCGCCTCGGCCCGATCCTCGAGGTGGAGTGGGACGCACAGGGGCACCTGGGTGCCTTCGAGACGCGCGCGGTCCGCTTGGCCTGCCCGTGTGCGGGCTGCGTCGAGGAAATGACCGGGCGGCCCCTCTTGGACCCGGCAACGGTGCCCCTCGACGTCTCAGCGGACGCGCTGGAGCCGGTGGGCGGCTATGGGCTCCGCATCCGCTGGAGCGACGGGCACAGCACCGGCATCTATACCTACGGCTTCCTCCTGGCCCGCTGTCCCTGCGCGGCCTGCATCGCCCAACGTGGCTGACCCCCCCTTGGCCGTAAGGTGCTCAACCGCTAGAGTTTGGGACTTCTTCCGCGCTCCGTCTCTCCCCCCGGACCCTCGATGATCGGCAAGCGGTACTGGATCTGGATCTGGTACGTCATCCTGGCGATCGGGGTCGTCGGGCTGCTTGCCGCCGTCGATTGGGGGCGGCAGATCAAGTGGCGCAACCTCGATGAGATTCTTCGCGGGATCGGCACCATCACCGTCTCGATCGGTATGCTCTTGCTGTTGAACGGGACCGGCCGCGGTGCTGGCCAGACGCTCCTCCTCGCCTCGCTGATCGCCTTCCTGCTTGCCTTCGCCGTTGGGCGCGGGCCCGCCGCGCAGTCCCCGTCGCGAAAAGACGACACGTCGTGACCGTGCGTCGCTCGTCGGTGCTCGGCGTGCTGCTCGCGGCGATGGTAGCGCTGGTTCTCCCCATGGCCGGTCAGGATGCTGGCGCCAGCACTGGCGGCGCGATCCAGCGGGCACAGGAAGCCCGGCTTGCCGGCACGTGGCGGCGGGTGTTGATGATCGGGGCGCACCCCGACGATGAAGACACCGAACTCCTCACCATCCTCACGCGCGGCCGTGGCATCGAGACGGCCTACCTGTCGCTCACCCGCGGTGAAGGTGGTCAGAACCTCATTGGCAACGAGCTCGGCCGCGCCCTCGGCGTGTTGCGGACCGAAGAACTGCTCGCGGCCCGCTCCCTCGATGGCGGCCGCCAGTTCTTCACGCGCGCCTACGACTTCGGCTTCTCGAAGAACGCCGAGGAGACGTTCCGTTTCTGGCCCCATGATTCGTTGATCAAGGATGCGGTGCGCATCATCCGGCGCTTCCGACCGCAGGTCGTGGTCAGCGTCTGGTCAGGGACCCCACGCGATGGCCATGGGCACCACCAGGTCGCCGGGATCGTCGCGCGCGAGGCCTTCGACGCGGCCGGTGACGCGGCCCGTTTTCCAGAACTGCAGCGTGAAGAAGGTCTGGCCCCGTGGCAACCGGCGAAGTTCTATCGCAGCGGCCGGATGGACGCCGCGGCGCGGGCCGAGGTGCTTGATGGGGGCGCGATCGATGCGGCGGAAGGACAATCGCTGCATCAGATCGCCGCGCGGAGTCGGTCGCGGCATCGCTCGCAGGACATGGGGCAGCTGGAAGATCTGGGACCGTCGCGGGTGCGGGTGATCCTCGAGGCCACCGCACCCGGGATCGTCGCGAATGATGACTCGCTCTTCGCCGGGATCACGCCGACGGCACCGCTCCCCGACGATCCCCACCGTGCCGTGGTGGCCCTCGCCGATGCCGGTGTGATCCTCGACGCCACCACGGACGACGACGAGGTGGTGCGAGGTCAGGAACTCCCCGTGACGGTCTCCGTGTGGAATGGCGGCAGTCGCTCGGTGCGGGCCGATGTGACACCGCTGCGCCAGGACGGCTGGACGGTCCGCAGTGAAGGCTGTGCCGGTGCCCTCGGCGTCGTGGCACCCGGGGAACTCAAGCGATGCAAGTACCTCGTCACCGTCTGGCCGGACGCGGCGCCGAGTACGCCGTACTTCCTGCGCAACGGGATGGATGGCGCCAGCTATTTGTGGGGCAAGGATGTCGCGCTGCTGGGCGAGCCGTTCGAACCGCCGCCAGTGCGGGCCCGCTTCCAGGTCACGACGGCGTCCGGCGAGGTGGTCCGCACTGTGCGCGAAGTGCAGGCGCGATCGCTCGATCAGGGCCTGGGTGAAATTCGTCGCCCGATCCAGGTCGTGCCGCGGATCGCGGTCGACCTCTCGCCCGACAAGCTGCTCTGGCCGGTCGGTGTCCGCACGCGGTCGTTCCGGGTCTCGTTGGAGCACCTCGCGAAGGATTCGTCCGTCGCGGAGGTCTCGTTGGTGGTCCCGCCGGGATGGACCGCACCGAAGCCGCAGCGTGTCGTCCTGCGGCGTGAAGGCGAGCGGGCCGCCGCTGACTTTCTCGTGACGGCCCCGCGGCAGGCGCCGCCGGGCGACTATGAAATCGCAACCCGGGTTGCCGTCGGAGCGGATACGCTCTCGCTGGGCGTCTATCGCGTGCGCTATCCGCATGTCCCGCCGCGCAACATCATCACCCGGGCCGTGAGCGTCGTGGTGCTCGCCCCGGTCGCGCTCCCGCCGCGCGCGACGCGGATCGGCTACGTGCGCGGCGCCGCCGATCGCATTCCCGAGGCGCTGTTGAACACCGGGGTCCCGGTCCGCCTGCTGACCGGGGACGCACTTGAGCGTGCCCCGCTCGATTCGTTCCAGGTGATCGTCATCGGCCCCCGCGCCTACGAGGTCGATGCGTCGCTGCAGCGCGCGCATGGCCGACTGATGGAGTGGCTGGAGCGGGGTGGGCGGCTGGTCGTGCAGTATCAGCAATATCCTTTCCTTCGCGGTGGCTTCGCGCCGCTGCCGTTCACCATCGCGTCGCCGCATGATCGGGTCACCGATGAGCACGCGCCGGTGACGCTCCTCGCCCCGACGTCTCCGCTGCTCCGGACGCCGAATCGGATCGGGCCTGCCGACTTCATTGGCTGGGTGCAGGAGCGCGGACTCTACTTCGCACGGAGCTGGGACCCGGCCTGGACGCCGCTGCTGGAGATGCACGACCCGGGTGACGTTGCCCGCGAGGGAAGTCTGCTCGTCGGGAAGCGCGGACGGGGCACCGTGATCTATTCCGGTATCGCCTTCTTCCGGGAGTTGCCGGCGGCGGTGCCGGGTGCCTGGCGACTCTTCATGAACCTGCTCGACGCGGGCGCGCCCCGTGCCGGGCGGCAACCGTGACCCACGCCGCCGAAGGGCACACCAAGCGGGAACAGCTGCGCCAGCTCTGGGTGTTGATCGCGGTCAATCTGGTCGACATGCTCGGCTTCGCGATGATCCTGCCGCTGTTGCCGTTCTACGCACTCAAGCTCAAGGCGACGCCGGAGATGGTCGGCTGGATGATCGCCTCCTTCTCGATCGCGCAGCTGATCGCCTCGCCGATCTGGGGGCGCGTCTCCGACAAGTACGGCCGCCGCCCGGCGCTCTTGATCGGCCTCTTCGCCTCGGCGATCGCCTTCCTCGTCTTCGGCCTCGCCGACTCGCTCTGGCTGCTCTTCCTCTCGCGCATCGTGCAGGGCGCTGGTGGCGGCACCACCGGCGTGGCACAGGCCTACGTCTCGGACACGGTGGCCCCTGCCGATCGCGCGCGCGCGCTCGGCTGGCTCTCGGCGGCCACCGCCGCCGGTGTGATGATCGGGCCAGCGATCGGGTCGGCTGCGGCGCATTTCGGGCGCGAGATGCCGGGCTTCATCGCGGCCGGGCTCTGTTTCCTCAACGTGATCGCCGCGTGGAAATGGCTGCCTGAGTCGCGCCGCGCCGAGGATCGCGCCAAACCGAGGCCCCGGAAACCGATCTGGCACGCGGCATGGATCGTCCTCCGCCATCCCGCCGGGAAGGCGGCGCGGCTGATCTGGATCTACGGCACCGGCATGCTTGCCTTCTCGCTGCTCACCTCCGTGCTCGCGCTCTGGCTCGATGCGCGCTTCGGCGTGACCGAGGAGAATATCGGCTACTTCTTCGTCTACAACGGCCTGCTCTCGCTCGTGCTGCGCTCGCTGCTGCTCGGGCCAGTGGTCGATCGCATCGGGGAAACGCGGGCGATGCGCGTCGGGGCCGTGATTCTCGCCATCGGCCTGATGATGTACACCGTGGCGCCGTCGATCTGGGTCTTGGCGATCATCATTCCGCTCGTCCCGATCGGCACGGCACTGCTCTTTCCGGCCTCGACCTCGCTCCTGTCGCACGCCACCGAACCGGAGGAACTGGGGACCACGATGGGGGTCGCCCAGACCTTTGCCGGGATTGCGCGGATCATCGCCCCGATCGCGGGGACCTCCGCCTTCCAGCGGATCGGCGTCGACGCCCCGTTCCTGATCGGCGGCGTCACCATGCTCGGGGTGGCGCTGCTCTCCTGGCGTTTCGTCCGTCCACCGCTCCCGGTGTCGGCGTAGGGCCACCGACGGCCGACCCCCCGATTATCATCCTCGAATGACCTGGACCCCCCTTCCCGAGACGGCCGCCGGCTTCGCTGACGCGACCTGGGCGGAATTGGCTGCCCGCTATCAGGAGCTTGCCGATGCGCCGGTCGACGCGGCAACCCTCGAGCCGTGGCTGGCCCGTTGGTCGCGACTCGACGAACTGGTGACCGAAGCCGCGTCGCTGGCGATGATCGCCTACACCTGCGACACGGCGGACGCGACGAAGGAAGCCGCGCACCTGCGATTCTCGACCGAGATCCTGCCGCAACTCGAAGAGGCGGAAGTGGCCCTCGCGACGAAGTTGGTGGCGGTGGGCACCGATCGTCCCGACTTCGTGACCACGCTGCGACGCTTTCGCACCGCGATCGAGATCTTCCGCGAGGCCAATGTCCCGCTGGTCTCGGAGGCTGAAGGGCTCGCCGCCAAGTATCAGCAGATCACCGGGACGATGATGGCCCCATGGGACGGTGTTCAGGTCCCGCTGCCGCGGCTCTCCCCCTTCCTGAAGAGCACGGATCGGTCAGTGCGAGAGGCGGCGTGGCGCGCCGCGACGGCGCCCTACGTCGCGGCGCGCGATGAGTTGGCCACGCTCTTCGATCGGATGGTGGCGTTGCGGACGACGATGGCCACCAACGCCGGCTTTGCGGACTACCGCGACTACGTCTTCGCGGCGAAGTGCCGCTTCAACTACACCCCCGCCGACTGCGAGCGGTTGCATGAGGCAATCGCCGAGACGGTGGGGCCGGCGCTGTTGCGCGCACTCGCCGCGCGACGCGAGCGGCTCGGCCTCGACGCGATCCGCCCATGGGATCTCGCCGTCGATCCGTGGCGCGACGCGCCGCCCGTCCCGTACCGGACCATCACGGAGTTGCAGGAGGGCGCTGCGCGCATCTTCACGGCCGTCGATCCGGTGCTGGGTGGGCAGTTCCGCACCATGATGACCGAGGGGCTGCTCGATCTCGAGTCGCGCACCGGGAAGGCCCCGGGCGGGTACTGCGATACGCTGCATGCGCGTGGACGCCCGTTCGTCTTCATGAACGCCGCCGGGATCCCGGAAGACGTGACCACGCTGCTGCACGAGGCGGGGCACTGCTTCCATGCCTTCGCCTCGCATGCCCTGCCGTTCATCTGGCAGCGGCATCCGGGGGCCGAATCGGCCGAACTGGCCTCGATGTCGATGGAGCTGCTGGCGGCCCCGCACCTGGGCCAGCCGACCGGCTACTACGATGCGCCCGATGCCATCTCGACGCGGCTCGAGCACCTCGAGGACATCCTGATTTCGCTGGCGCACATCGCGTCGGTCGATGCCTTCCAGTCGTGGATCTATACCGCGCCGGAGGGCCGGGACGCGGCTGCCCGTGATCAGGCCTGGCTGCGGCTCCGCGAACGCTTCGAGCCGGGGACCGATTGGAGTGGCCTGGAGGCGGAGCGCGTCGCGCGCTGGTACCGCCAACTCCACATCTTCCTCTATCCGTTCTACTACATCGAGTACGGACTGGCACAGATCGGTGCGCTGCAGGTCTGGCGGAACGCCCGGCGTGACCCCGTCGAGGCGGTCGCCAATTATCGGCGCTTCCTGGCACTGGGGGCCACCCGACCGCTGCCGGAACTCTACCGGGCCGCGGGCGTCGAGCTGACCTTCGACAAGTCCGTCTTGGCGGAGTTGGTGGCGATGGTGGAGGAGGAAATGGCTGTCCTCCGGGCGAAGTTGCCTCGGGGGAGCTGAGCGGCCCGCCCCGGCGGCCATTGCGCCCACCCCTCCGGGAGCCCATTTTTGCAAGCTGGGCCGGAAGTGGCCCGGTGTTGGTATCCCACGGGACCGGAGATTGGATGGCGAAGGAAGAAGGGATTGAAATGGAGGGCGTGGTCCAGGAAGTCCTGCCGGACCGCAACTACCGCGTGCTCCTCGAGAACGGACATACGATTCTCGCCTATGCGGCCGGGAAGATGTCGAAGTTCAAGATCCGCGTGCTCGAGGGTGACCGCGTCTCGGTGGTGCTCTCCCCGTACGATCTGACCCGTGGCCGGGTGGTCTACCGCCACAAGTAGCAAGCTGCCGGTGGGCGCCCTGCCCGCCGATCAGGTGCCGAGGATGCGCGCCGCCAGGCGCGCCAAGTCACTCCCCCGACGCCGCGTCCCCTTCAGTACGGCCTCCTCCAACGCACTCCGGAATTCGCCGGCCGACGCGTACCGCGCTTCGACGTCGTTCCGCATGGCCCGACTCAACACATCGGCCACGCCTTCGGGGATGTCTGGCCGTTCCGCGCCGAGGTCCGGGACGATGTCCGACGTCTGCTTCGCGAGAATCTGTTCGACCGTCGTGCCCGGGAATGGGGTCCGGCCGAGGAGCGCGTACGTCGCGACGGCCGCAAGCGAGTAGAGGTCGGTGCGCTGGTCGACCCGCTCGCCGAGCAGCTGTTCGGGCGAAGCAAACTGCGGGGTGCCGCTCTGCGAGGTCGCACCACCAAAGCGACCCGACCCGCGGAGGGCGAGCGCGAGGCCGAAATCGGTGATCCGGAGCGAGCCGTCGCGCTCGAGCAGCATGTTCTCCGGCTTGATGTCGCGGTGGACCAGGCCGAGGGCGTGCGCGTGGCCGAGCGCGGAGAGCGCCTCCCGCAGCAGGCGCAGGACGCGGTCGAGCGGCAGCGGGCCGTCGCGATCCACCAGTTGCGCGACGTTCGGCCCGTCGACAATCTCCATCGTGTACCAGAGCAGGCCGGAGCGCCCGGCGATGTCGTAGATGTTCACGATGTTGACATGATTGAGCCGCGCCGCAAGCTGCGCTTCGCGCCGGAACCGCTCGACGGTGGCGAGGTCCTGCGTCAGGTGTGGGTGCAGCACCTTGAGCGCCACCTGCCGCTCGAGGTGCAGGTCACGGACGCGGTACACCCGGCCGAAACCACCCTGGCCCAGCTGACCAAGCAGCTCGTAGTCGTCGCCCAGCGCGCGCCGCATCCGGGCTTCCCAATGCGGGCCGTCCGTCAATTCGATCGAGAGCGTCGGCACCACGACATCGACCGACTCGTAGACCCCCGCCTCCGAGGCGAAGTCCTCAAGCATCTCGGCGGCGGTGAGATAGCGCTCGTCGGGTTGCGGGTCGAGCGCACGCAGAATCACCCGCTCGAGCGCCGCGGGGATGACGCCGCGGATCTGTCGCGGCGCCACCAACTGCTGCGCATCGAGTGGTGGCGTCGTCGCGGTCACCGCGAAGTACAGCACCGCGCCAGCGGTATAGACATCGCTGGTGGGGTCGCCCGTCTTGCCATTGCGGACTTCAGGCGCCAGGAAGGGCGCGCCGGTCAGTTGCTCGGCGGGCGGGATATCGGCGAGGGTGAGGTTGCAGTAGCGGAGATCGGTGACCGTCCCGCGCCCGGAGGTCGTGAGCAGCAGCGACGCCGGCACGATGCGACGGACGATGATGCCATGGGCGTGCGCGTGCTCGAGCGCGCCGAGGATGTCGCGCGCCAGCCCGTGCACCGTCGGGATCGGTCGCGGGCCGCGCTGGATTGCGTCGGCAAGCGACTCGCCGTCGATCCAGTTCCCGACACGATACGCGAGGTCCCCGATGACCCCGGCTTCGTACACGTGCCGGATCGCCGGGTGGTCGAGCCGCGCCAGCGCCTCGGCTTCCCGGAGGAACCACCGTCGCAGCGCATCACTCGTGTCCAGGTTGACGCGCAGGGAGACGGTACGATTGAGCCGACGATCTTGGGCACGGAAGAGCAGTCGTTCGCTCGAGGCCGCCACCGTGGTGTCCAGGCGGAAGCGCTCGCCGAGGGCGGCGGTGACACGGGAGAGTTGGAGCTCAGGAACGTTGACCGGCATCTGGGAAAGATACCCGCCTGTCAGCGGTCGCCGGCGACGGCGGCGCCGAGTCGCTGGCGGAGGGCCCCGAGTTCCTGGCGGAGGGCCCGACCGGGCCAGTCGTCACGGCGCGCGAGCGCATCGTCGAGGTCGCCATACCATGTCAACAGCAGCGGGGCGGACGCGAAGCCATGCGGCAGGAGATATTCGGCGCCGAGGCGTTCCACCAAGGCGATCGCGGTGCCACACTGGTGGATTTCGTCGGCACAGCAGATGTCGAGCGCGCGTGGCTCCATCGTCGCGAGGGCGGCAAGCAGGAGGCGCTTCCGCTGGGCCCAGGCGAGACGGTCGCCGCGCGCGTCCACCGATGCCTCGACGGCATCATCGGCCACGCCGAGCACGACTGGTCCGAACTTCTCGCCGATCTTGCGCGCCAGCTCCGCGCGCTCCTCGGCCGCGCACACTTCGAGCACATGGTGCAGGATGCCCGCGACGAGTGTGGTCTCGTCGGCACCATGGCGCGCGAGGATGATCGCCACGTTGGCCGGATGGGCCACAAACGGCATTCCGCCGGCCAATGGCGCCCGGGGAGCGTGGTGCTTGGCGGCAAAGGCCAGCGCGTGGTTGATCCGATCGCTGTAGCCATGCATCGAGGCGCTCACGGGATGGCGAGGAACTTGTGCGTCTGCAGGGAAAGTCCCCAGCGCGGATGCGTGAGGCAGTAGTCGAGCGCAGCCCGCGTATTGGCCGCCTGCGCCGGACCATCCATCGGTTGCAGGAGATGATGCCGGAAATCGAGCGTCGCGAATTGCTCCGGCATCGCCTCGGGCTGCGGAAAGACGAGCTTCAGTTCGTCGCCGTGGGTTTGGACCAGCGTGGTCCCCGCCTTCGGCGAGACGCAGATCCAGTCCACGCCGTCGACGACGGCCTTGGTGCCATTGGTCTCGATGGCGACCTCGAAGTCCACCGTATGGAGCGCATCCACCAACGCCCGGTCGAGCTGCAGCGTCGGCTCACCACCGGTACAGACGACGTAGCGCTGGCCCGGGTCGCTGCCATCCGGCCACGCCAAGGCCACCGCCGCGGCGAGCGCCTCCGCCGTCGCGAACTTCCCGCCGCCGGGGCCATCGGTGCCCACGAAATCGGTGTCACAGAAGCGGCAGATGGCGGTGGCGCGGTCCGCCTCGCGGCCCGACCAGAGATTGCACCCCGCGAATCGGCAGAAGACCGCCGGGCGGCCGGCGTGGCGCCCTTCGCCCTGCAGGGTGAAGTAGATCTCCTTGACGGCGTAACTCATGCCGAAATGTAGGGCGCCGGATCGTCCAGCCCCAATTCCCGGAAGCCCTTCAGCCGCAACTGGCAGGCATCGCAGTGCCCGCAGGCCGCGCCCGTGGCGTCAGGGTCGTAGCAGGTGCGCGTCAGGGAGAAATCGACGCCGAGCGCCAGCCCGCGCTCCACGATGCCGCGCTTGGTGAGTGCGGCGAGCGGGGTGTGCACCGTGAGGTCGGTCAGCGTGGTCCCGAGCCGGGCCATCTGCTGGAAGGCGGCAATGAACTCGGGACGGCAGTC
>JBBQJU010000009.1:0-22608 GCA_038326215.1 Gemmatimonadales bacterium
GCAGACCTCGGTGATACCACCATCCGCGAGCGAGGACAGGACGTGATCGCGGAAGGGCCGCCCGGCGGCGTCCGGGATCATCCCCTTGAGTCCCGCCGCGGCCGCGGCCGCCTGCTTCGGATCGAGCGCCACGCCGTCGGCCGGGCGACGCATGCGGCTGCCGAGCCCGCGCGCAAGAATCACGGCGGCGGTCGCGGCAGGCGCCGTCATGACTCTACCGGACTCCCGCTCCACATCTTCGGTACGATCCGGAGCAGCACGCCGGCGCTGATCACGAAGACGGTGATCCAGAATGCGGCCGTCCCGGTGTGCCCATAGATCAAGGAGCCGGTGCCAAAGAGCGCTCCATACACCATGAAGCAACCGAACATCCAGGCGATGAAGGCCTGCGGCAGCGAGTCTGGGGACGCCGGCAGCCCAGTCTCGGCGCGGATCGATTCCCACCCCGGCCCGGCGGGGCGCACCTTCCGATAGAACGCGAGCAGTGTGGCGCGTTCCGTCGGCGCGGTGACGATCGCCGTGGTGACCCAGACCGCCGTCGTGATGGCGATCGTGAGCAGCAACGAAATGTGTGACGGAATCTGCATCCCCATCTTGTTGGCGATGAAGAAGCCGAGCGCCACGACGAACGACGAGACCATGGCGGTGATTTCGCACCAGGCGTTGATGCGCCACCAGAACCAGCGCAACAGGTAGATCAGGCCGGTCCCTGCGCCGATCGACTGCAGCCGCTGACACGACTCGGCGGCCGTGTCGAGCGCGTAGGTGAGGAAGCCGGCGATGATCATCAAGGCGGCCGTGATCCACCGGCCCACGCCGACGTAGTGGGCTTCGGTGGCATCGGTCTTCACGAAGCGGCGGTAGAAGTCGTGCACCAGGTAGGACGAGCCCCAATTGAGGTGCGTCACCAGGGTCGAGACATAGGCCGCGAGCATGCCGGCGATCATCAGGCCAAGAAAGCCGTGCGGCAGGAACTTCAGCATCGCGGGGTAGGCGAGGTCATGCCCGATCAGGCGGGCGTCGACATTCGGGAACGCGACCTGAATGGATTCAAGGGTCGGGAAGACGAGAATCGAGGCAAGCGCGACGATGATCCACGGCCACGAACGCAACGCGTAGTGGGCGATGTTGAAGAAGAGGGTGCCGCCGAGGGCGTCGCGCTCCGACTTCGCGGCAAGCATCCGCTGGGCGATGTACGACCCGCCACCCGGCTCGGCGCCAGGGTACCAGACTGACCACCACTGCAGCGTGAGCGGGATCACGAAGAGCGTGAGCGTCAACGGCCAGTTGCTGAAATCAGGGACCAGCGAGAGCGTCGATTCGGGCAGCTTCGCCACCAGCCCCGCCATCCCGCCGACCTCCGGCTGCTGGAGCGCGAAGTACATCGCGGCAAAGGCGCCGGTCATCGCGATACCGAACTGGATGAAGTCCACCACCAGCACGCCCCAGAGGCCGGAGCTCGCCGCGAAGGCGATGTTGAGGACGCCACAGATCACCAGCGTCTGCCACATCGGCCAGCCGAGGACAATCGAGGCAATTTTCGCGGCGGCGAGGTTGACCGACGCCATGATGAAGCAGTTGAAGAAGAGCCCGAGGTAGATGGCCCGGAATCCGCGCACCAGCGTCGCGGCCCGGCCGCTGTAGCGCAGCTCGTAAAACTCGAGGTCGGTGAGGACGCCGCTCCGCCGCCAGAGGCGCGCGAAGAAGAAGACCGTCGCCATCCCGGTGAGGAGGAAGGCCCACCACTGCCAGTTGCTGGCGACACCGCCGGTCCGGACGAAGTTGGTGACCAGATTCGGGGTGTCGGTGCTGAAGGTCGTCGCCACCATCGAGACGCCGATCAGCCACCACGGGGCCGATTGTCCCGAGGTGAAGAACTCCGCCGTGCTCGAGCCGGCGCGCTTGGCCAGCAGGATCGGCGGAATCGCGCAGATTCCGATGGAGACCAGGATGATGCCCCAGTCGAGCAGGGTCGGGTTCACCCGCCCGTCCGCGGCCGCTGCCAGGCCCCCTTGGAGAAGTCCGGGAACTTCATCGGCGCGCTGCCCTTGGCGAGTGAGGCCTCGGAGAGCGGCCACGGTGCGCTCCATGCTGCCGCATCATAAACGTCGAAGTCCGGGGGGAGTCCCTCGCGCATGCACTCCACCAACCGGAAGGCCATGATGTAGTCCATCCCGCCGTGGCCCCCCTTCTGCCGCGCGATCTCGCCGACGCGCTGCCAGAGCGGATGGGTGTGCTCCGCCTTGAAGTCGTCCACCGGCTTGAACGCATGGCCACCTGGGCCGTCGAGGGCGATGCGGCCGGGATAGTCCTTGAAGACGCCCTTGGTGCCCCGCACCGAGTTGAGCCGGTCATACGGCGTCGGGAGGGTGACGTTGTGCTGCAGCAGGATCGTCTTGCCACGCATCGTCTTGATCAGCGACGAGTTGATGTCGCCGGCCACGTATTGTTCCTGCCACTTCGGCGAGTCCTTCGGCACCTTCGCCTCGCGCCACTCCGTCAGTCCGCGCTCCGGCGTTGACATCGAGACGAGGTAGTCGAACCGATCGCCCTTGTGGATGTCGAGGTACCACGAGACCGGGCCGAGGCCGTGGGTCGGATAAAAGTTGCCGTCGCGGTTGGTGTGCGGCTTCCGGCGCCAGAGCCCTTCATCCCGATCCTCGAAGAGGATGCTCCGGAGGTCGTGGATGTAGGCGGCTTCCGCGTAGAGGATCTCGCCGAAGAGTCCCTTCTTCACCATGGTGTCGACCAGCATTTCGTTGAAGTCGTAGCAGCAGTTTTCCATCATGAGGCAGTGCTTCCGCGTCTTCTCCGAGGTACGCACCAGCTCCCAGCATTCGTCGAGGGAGGTCGCGGCGGGGACTTCGGTGGCGGCATGCTTGCCGGCCTTCATCGCCGCGAGACAGACCGGTGTGTGCCAGGGCCACGGCGTCGCGGTGTAGACAATGTCGATGTCGTCGCGCGTGACCAATTCCTCGAAGGCGCGCTCGCCACTGCTGTACGTCGCCGGCGCCGGCTGGCCGGCGTCCGTCACGCGCTTCGCGGCGCGCGCCACCTTCGCCGGGACGATGTCGCAGAGCGCGGTGATCTGCACCCCGTCGATGGCCAGTAGTTCGCCAAGGACGGAACTCCCCCGCAGGCCGGTGCCGACGATCGCGACCCGCACCGTCGCGTGGCGCTCGAACGGCACGCCCATCATGGTGGCCGCGCCGGCCGTGTTGGTGGCGGGTGGCGGCGGGGTCGCGTGGCTCTCGCGGCTGGAAACGGCCATCGCGGCGCTGGCAGCGCCAGCAGCCTTGAGCAGGTCGCGCCGTGAGAGCGGCGCGTCGGCAGGTCCGTGCGGCATCTGGAAGTCTCGGCTTGGAAGGGGACGCCCCGGCGAGGTGCCCGGAGCTGAACGGATTGTAGCGGCACGCCACGCCCGGCGCGAGGTGCCCGACGCTGTCCTATCTTTCAGGGACCACCATGACCACACCCCACACGCGCGCCCCGCTCGGCTTCGCCGCCGCCCTTGCCACCGTTGTGGCCAACATCGTCGGCACCGGCGTCTTCACCACGCTCGGCTTTCAGGTGCTGGGCACCACCGATGGCTTTGCGCTGCTCGCGGCCTGGGGCATCGGTGGATTGATCGCCGTGGCCGGGGCGCTCTGCTACGGCGAACTCTCCGCGGCAATCCGCGGTTCCGGGGGCGAGTACCGCTTCCTCGGCCGGATCTACGCTCCCGCCGTCGGTACCGTCGCCGGATGGGTCTCGGTCGCCGTCGGCTTCGCTGCGCCGGTCGCACTCGCCGCCATGGCACTCGGCCGCTACGCCGGGCCACTGCTCGAGGTCCCCGCCGGCCCGCTGGCCGTCGCGGCCATCGTCGCCGCCACCTGCGTCCATCTCCTCGCGCCCGCGGTCGGTGGCAAGGTGCAGGTCGTGGTGACCACGGTGAAGGTGCTGCTCATCCTCGCCTTCGTGGCGATGGGGCTCGCCGCGTCCGGGACAGCCCTCCCCATGGCACCGAGCGCCGCCTCGGTCGGCCAGATGACCAGCGGTGCCTTCGCCATCTCCCTCATCTTCGTCTCCTACGCCTACACCGGCTTCAACGCCGCCGCCTATTTCCAGGGCGAGGTCGTCAATGCCGAGCGCAACGTACCGCGCGCGCTCGTGCTCGGCACGTTACTGGTCACCGCGCTCTACATGGGGCTGAACTGGGTCTTCCTCCGCACCACGCCGATCACCGAACTCGCCGGCCAGGTCGAGATCGGCGCGATTGCCGCCGAGCGGATCTTCGGCCCGGCCGGCGGACGACTGATGAGCGGTGTGATCGCGCTACTCCTTGTCTCGACCATTTCGGCGATGACCCTGGCGGGTCCGCGCGTGATCGAGGCGATGGCCGAGGACAATCCGCCGCTCAGGCCGCTGGCGCAGCGCACGGCGACGGGAAGCCCGAGTCGTGCGGTGCTGCTGCAGGGTGGGCTCGCACTGCTCTTCGTGCTCACCGATTCATTCGAGGGGATTCTGACCTACGCCTCGTTCACGCTCAATCTCTTCATGGTGTTGGCGGTCGTGGGGGTGATCCTGCTCCGCCGGCGGGAACCGACGTTGCCACGCCCCTATCGCGTCTGGGGCTACCCGTGGACACCGCTCTTCTTCGCGGCGTTCTCGATCTGGTCGCTGTTGGTGGTCGTGCGCGATCGCCCGATGGAGGCGGTGGGCGGGGTGGTGACGTTGGGGGTGGCGGCGCTGCTGACGTGGCTCGTGGCGGCGGTGCCGACCGACGCGGCGGGTGGTGCTTAGCTGCTGCCGGTGCTTAGCTGCCGGTGCTGGGGCGGACGAGGAGCGAGTCGAGGAGCGTGATCGGCGGGGCGTTATCGGCACCGCCGAAGATGCGACGGGCGCCCTTCCACCAGGTGGTCGCCTTGGTGCCCGTCGGCAGCGACGCCTCGATGACACCCTTCCGGCGATTCGCCGCGTGGACATACTTCCCGTCGCCGACGTAGATGCCGATGTGGCTGACGGTCTTCCCCTTGCCGAAATAGAGCAGGTCACCCGGCCGGAGCTGGGTCGGATCCTTCGGGATCTCGATGCCCGCCTTGGCCTGCTCACGCGAGGTGCGCGGCAGATCAAGATTGAACGCGGCCATCACCCACTGCACCAGTCCGCTGCAATCGAATGCTTTTCCAGGCGCCTTGGCGCCGAGTTTGTACCGCGTCCCGATCTGAGCCTTCGCCAAGGTGACGAGCGAGTCGGCCGGTGCGTTCTTCGCGAACATCTTCGAGATCGTCGTGAACGGCTTCTCGCTGCGCGAAAAGCCCGCGGCCTGCGCACTCGCCGACGCCGGAAGGCCCGCAGCCACGAAGGCAGCGAGCAGGGCGGGGACGGCGAGGCGGTGACGCAGGGACACGGGAGCTCGTGGTGCTGAAGGGCGAAGAGTGGCGACCGGTCATTCTAGTGTCGGATGACCACTTCGGCTACCCCAGTCGACGTTGCAATCTGAACCTTACGGCTATTTCACCGCGAAGGTGATCCGAACCACCCCCGTCACTTCTTTATCCCGGTCGCTGGTGTCGTACATCCCATAGTCGTTCACTTCGGTCGAATTCCGCTTGGTGACCTGGAACACTCCGACCCGGACGGCCTTCAGGCGGCCCGTCGTGGCCCCCACGGCCCCCAGGATCTCGTCGGCGCGGGTCCGGGCGTCCTTGGTGGCCTCGGCGAGCAGCGGCCCCCGAATGTCCGGCAGCTTGGCGTACAGGTACTCCGGCGCCTGACCGACCACGCCGACCCCCGCCCCCAACAGCCCCGACAGGTCCCCTGCCAGCGCCGCCACCTTGTCGACATCGGGGGAGCGCAGCTCGACCTGTTGGGTCACTCGGTAGCCAAGAACCCGACCCGTCTCGTTCCCGTTGATGTACTCGTTGACCACCATGGTGAACGGCGCCCGGACCGTGATGCTCGAGTCAGGGAAGCCCTGCGTCGTCAGGAAGGCCCGCGTCTGCTCGGCCCCCTCGCGTGCGATCCGGGCGGCGTCGGCTTGCGTTCCCGCCTGGCGGCCGACGTCGAGTCGCCAGACGGCGAGGTCGGCGCGCACGAGGCGCTTGGCCGAGCCGGTGACGGTGATGTCGTCGTTGGCGCTCTTGAGGCCGGCCACGGCGCCGGCACCCACCAGCGCCGCCAGCACGATCGAGATGCCGAGGATCAGGGCGGGCCGGCTGTTCGGATGGTCGCTCATCGACTGCTCCTAGAGAATGCGCTGGCCGAAGGCACTGGCCATGAGCTCGACCGCCAGCTCGGCGGTCTGATTGTACGAATCGAGGACCGGATTCACTTCGACCAGATCGAGCGAGACGACGCGCCCGCTGTCCCACAGCATTTCCATCGCCAGGTGGGCCTCGCGGTAGGTGACGCCGCCTCGTACCGGCGTG
Organism: Gemmatimonadales bacterium; assembly: GCA_038326215.1. Classification (GTDB taxonomy): domain Bacteria; phylum Gemmatimonadota; class Gemmatimonadetes; order Gemmatimonadales; family GWC2-71-9; genus Palsa-1233. Next base: position 6,411 of record JBBQJU010000009.1, read on the forward strand.
CCCACACCCGGGGCGTCGCGCGGGTCGACGAAATCCAGGTCCAACGAGACATGCAGCCCGGTGGTGCCTTCACTCACCTTCGCGATCGCCTCGGCGAGAATGGTGCGGAGTCCGCGCTCATCGATATCACGCATCGTATAGATGGTGACGCCGTAGTCGCGCGCGTGGGCGCGTTCGGCCTCATCGAGATCGCGTGCACCGATGATGACGAGATGCTCGGGGCGAAGCGCCGGCGATGGCCGCGCAATCGACGCCATCGCCGAGTCACCGTGGCCGAGCAGGTGCGCCACCGGCATGCCGTGGACGTTCCCGCTGAGCGTGCTCTCGGGCGTGTTGAGATCGGCGTGCGCGTCGAGCCAGATCACGCCGAGCCGCTCGCCTCGTTCCGCCAGCGCCGTGGCCACCCCGGCGATGGATCCACCCGACAACGAATGATCGCCGCCCAGCACAACGGGAATGCGTCCATCGCGCACGATCGACGCGGTGCGGGTCGCGATGTCGCGGCAGATGCCGGTGATGGTCGGGAGGAAGTCGATGCCGCGCCCGACGCCGAGGGTCTCGCGCGTGGGGATCGGGACGTCGCCGGTGTCGAGGACGTCATGCCCCAGCCGCTCGAGGCGCTGGGCAAGCTGAGCGAGTCGGACGGCGGAGGGGCCCATTTCGACCCCGCGCCGTGAGGCGCCGAGGTCGAGGGGTACACCGAGAAGGGCGAGGGAAGCCATGCCGGTAAGTTACCGGATCGTCTCGCCCGGTGCGGGGGTCCGCACGCGCACACTGAGGGAATCGGGCAGGAGGCGCTTCAACTCCCCTGGTGTCCCCGGCAGTCCCGGGAAGGTGGCGTAGTGCTGGGGGATGATCCACGAGGGCCGCACCAGCTGGCACGCCTTCGCCGCCTGCCGGGGGCCCATGGTGTAGAAATCGCCGATCGGGAGCATCAGGATGTCGGGCTGGTACATCTCGGCGATCAACGCCATGTCACCAAACACTCCCGTATCGCCGGTGTTGTAGATCGTCACGCCGCGTGGGCACTCGAGCACGAAGCCGCAGGGGGTGCCGAGCTCGCGTGGACGGCCATCGGCGGTGGCCGCAGACGAGGAATGGAAGGCCTGCACCAGCGTGGCGGTCACGCCGTGCGTCGTGTGCGCGCCACCAATATTGAAGCCCACCACCTGACCCTCTGGTGCTCCCTCGGCGACCAGCTCCATGCCGAGTTCGACGCTGCAGAGGATCGTTGCCCCGTTCGCCTTCGCGAGCGCGACCGTCTCCCCGATGTGATCGCCGTGGCCGTGGGTGACACAGATCACCTGCGCGGTCGCGGCCAGCTCAGCCGCGTTCGCCGGCGCCTTCGGATTCGTGAGCCACGGATCGAACAGCAGCGACGGACCACCCGGAATGTCGAGGTGGAAGGCCGAGTGGCCGAGCCAGGTGAGGGAAACGCCGAGCGTGTCGGACATGGGTCCTCCGGCGAACAGCGACCTGCGATCGGCGAACGGAGGTGTGCCTCGCCGTTCGCGGATCGCCATTCGCTGTTACCTGTAGAATGTGTTGAACACCAACCGATACGTCCCCGCCGGCTGCGCCCGGAAGAGCACCTCGGGCCCGTACAGATAGACGGTACCCTGGCCGACGGTCGCTTGTGCCATGGCGACGCCGTCCTTCAGGTAGTCCTGGCCGATCGCCCAGCCGGAGCGGAGGGGCGTGGCGGCGGTGTAGCGCGCGATCGGCGTGACGCCCTTGGCGGCGGCGTCCGGCAGGAGGCGCCAGACCGGCGAATTGTCGAAGAAGACATCGGTGGCCGGGCGGGCGCCCCTGGCGATCGCCATCGAGGTGTCGACGCTCGTCACCAGCACCGAGCCCGGGATGTAGAACTTGTCGTTCGAGACTGGCCGGGTCGTACCGTTGGCCTGTTTTTCGACAATCTGATTCTCGATCGGCAGCATGAGTGCCGAGGCGAGGTTGGTCGCGGAGGAACCGATCGCGACGACGCGGCCGCCCTGCTCAAGGAAGGAGGTGATCTGCGGCACGGTCGTCGCGGCCGAGAGGTTGCCGAGCTGATTGCGATACTCCGCGGGGAGCGTCATCGGGTCGAGGACACGACCGCCACCGCCGCCACCGCCCGCGCCGCGGCCCCCGCCGGTGCCGGGGATGGCGCCGTTGACGAAGAGCAGCACGTCGAAATGCTGGCGGAGGTTCCCCGCGTCGAGCGTCGGGGCAAAGACCACGGTGAAGGGGATCTCGTATTGCTCGAGAATCCAGCGCGTCCACCCCGATTCCATCGAGCCACCGTACCGATCCCAAAGGCCGATGCGGAGCGGCGTGACGGCGGTGCCGCGCTGCGCGAGCGTGGTCGCGGTGGTCGGGAGGGCGCGGTCACGCGCCAACTCGCCGAGCACCTTGGCGGCGGCGGCGGAGGCAGGGACCAAGAAGTCGCCGTTGGGGAGGCGCTCGACCTTCTGCTTCGCCTTGAGGAGTCGGTTGACCGCGACGAAGCCGTCTGTCGCACCGGCCGGGACGCGCCACGCCTTCGCCTTGGTGTCGAACGCGGCGGCCTCGGGTCGGATCGTCTCGGTGCTGATCGTAGCGAGCGGCGCCTGGAACGGATCGAGGATCCGGTCGAAGGCGACCCCCATCTGGTAGGCCAGCGTGTAGCCGGCGTTGTCGTACGGCCGCTTCGGCGGGCCGCCCGGATACTGCAGGTCGGTCGGGTGCCACTGCGGCTCGAACATATCGAGCACATGCGGCCGGAACGCCTGATCGGCGCGGACCACGAACGAGCCCTTCGGATAGCTGGTCGCGCCGATCGAGAAGTCGGCCGTCGCCTTCTGGATCTCGATCCCCGAGGTGGAGAGCGCCTGAAGGAAGTCCAGGGCGTTGCCGATCTCCGGCTGGTTGGCCGGGATCACATAGGCGCGCGGGTCACGGCGCGCCGGGTCATGCAGCGCGGCCGCCTGCGCCTGCGTGGACGTACCGGCCGCGCGCGCCGCCTCGATCAGCACCGGCGTCGTGGTCCACGTGTCGGTGGAGCCGCGGGCAATCGAGTTGCGTCCCATCTGCCAGAAGTCGTACAGCAACTCTTCGCGATAGCGCGAGGCATAGTCGAGGATCGCGCGGTTGGCGGTCATCGAATAGTCAATGGACTGCCGGAAGTGCCAGACCTGCGGCGCGATCGGATACTGACCGCTCCCGGTCGGCAACTGGCGGGCGAGCACCAGCGGAATCGTCGTCGGCGTCGGTGAGCCGATCGTCTCGGTGAGGATGCCGATCATGTTGTGGAAGTACGCCGCGGTGCGAAGCCCGCCGTTCCACCAGGTCGAGTACGACGACGCATCCTTTGACACGACGCCCGGCTTCCCCTCGGAGGCGAAGCGACGCTGCATCCCCATGGCGACGAAGTCGAGCCCGGTCGGAATCATCGGGTCGAAGACGTAGTTGAACGGATCGCGGAATGGCGGGGCGAACATCACCGAGCCGGCGGGGCCGGTCTGGTGGTGGTTGTAGACGACCTGGGGAAACCAGGTGCGATAGAGCGTGCGGCTGATGTTGCGCGACTCGGCCTGCGCGTTGCGATAGAAGTCACGGTTGTTGTCGTGGCCGACGTACTTCTGATAGAGCCGCGGCAGGTCGCCCATGTTGCGCTGCAGGGTATCCGGCTTGCGCATGTACCAGGACGACACGAGCTCCATCCCGTCCGGATTGGCATGCGTGACCAGGATGATCACGTCATCGAGGATGCGCGTCGTCTCGGCGTCGTTCATCGACACGAATTGCCAGACCATCTCGAGCAGCTGCTGTGCACCGAGGACTTCGGTGGCGTGAAGGCCGCCGTCGATCCAGATCACCGACTTGCCCGAGGCCGCGAGTCGCCGAGCCGAGGCCTCATCCACGCGTCCCGCGGCCAGCAGCGCGTTGTTCTTCCGGTACGCTTCGAGCCGCGCGAGGTTGGCGGGCGAGGAGAGGATCGCCATCACCTGCGGTCGCCCCTCCGCGGTGGTCCCGATGGTGTCAAGCTTCATCCGTGGCGACTCCACCGCCAGCTTCTCCCACCACCGATGCAGCTGGGTGTACGTCGCCAGTTGATAGTCGGCGCCGATCGAGAAGCCGAGGGCCTGCTCCGGCGTCGTCAGCCGAGACTGGGCCGACAGCGACAACGGCAGGAGGAGGAGCAGGAGGAGTCGGAGCAGAGTGCGCATGTGGAGCTCGGAAGGAAGGAAAGTGTGAGGATCGATCATCGATGATCGATCATCGACCATCGATGGCTGCCGCCCCCAAACCCGCGAGGCGTCCCGTCACCCACGCCCAGACGAAGTTGTAGCCGCCAATCGGCCCGAACGCGTCCAGCAGTTCACCGGCGAGGAAGAGTCCGGGATGAATACGGCTTTCCATCGTGGCCGGTTGGACCTCGCCGAGGGCGACCCCACCACCCGTCACTTCGGCCTTCTTGTAGCCCTCGTCGCCGCTCCAGGGGAGTGGGTAGCGGGTCAAGGCGGCCACGAGCGCCTTGCGGCCGTTGCGCGGCAACTGCGAGAGCTTGCGGGTCGGGTCAATCCCGACGTCGGCGAGCAGCCGATCGGCGAGTCGGGTCGGCAACTCGCGGCGGATCACCGTGCCGACCTGATGGGCGGCCGGGGCGAGGAAGGTCTCCCACGTCTCGGCATCGTACGAGGTCCACTGCACGGTGATCGTCGCGGGCGGTTCGTCGGCGAGGCGGGCCCGGACGGCGACGTGCGAGACGTCGAGCAACGACGGGCCGCTGTATCCGCGATGGGTGAAGAGGAAGCCACCGCTCGCCTCGCGTCGCTCGGTGGCGTTCTTTGCCTCGATGGTCACCGGCAGCGAGACACCCGCGAGGTCGGCGAAGATCGGCGGGTCGAGCGTCAACGGCGTCAGCGCGGGGTAGGTCGGATGGATCGTATGACCGAGGGCGGCGAGTGCGCCGTACGCGAAGCCATCGGAGCCGGTCTTCGGGACCGAGAGGCCACCGGTCGCGACGATCACGGCGTCGGCCCGCATGGTGCGGCCACCCGCGAGGGTGATGCCCCAGCCGGCCGCGAGTGGATCGAGCGCGGTGACCTCGACCCCTGGCAGCCACTCGACGCCATGCGCTTTCGCCGTCCGCACCAACCCATCACGCACGGCGCGCGCGCTGTTGACCACCGGGAAGAGCTTGCCGGTTTCCTCCTCGAGTCGCAGTGGCAACCCGACCTCGTCCTCGAAGAAGGCGCGCTGCTCTTCCAACGGCCAGCCGCGGAGAATCATCCGCAGCGAATTGGGCGATGACGCGGTGACGTACCGACCGGTATCGAGATGGGAGGGCAGCACATTGCAGCGGCCGCCACCGGAGATCAGGATCTTGCGACCGCCGTCCGGGGTACGCTCAAGGAGCAGGACGCGCGCGCCGCCCTTGGCCGCATGGATCGCGGCGAGCAGGCCGGCAGCGCCGGCGCCGAGGACGGCGACAAGCGGAGGGGAAGTGGACACTCCACAATATTAGTCTCTTGACGGGCTATTTTTCTCCCATGACCCAACCCGCCCTCCCCCGGCACCCCGCGCCTTCCCCCGTCCGGCCCTCACCGCCGGTGGACATCGCGGCCCTCAAGGCGTTGCTCGATGGCCCCGAAGTCGGCGTCCGCGACTTCGTGCGGCAGCGACTGACCGATCCGCGCTTCGCCTACCAGTATGGCCTCTCGCACCACGAGTACCGCGAGGTGGTCCTCGGGTGGCTGCGCGAGCTCGCGAAGGACGGCCTTGGTGCGCTCGCCGTCCCTGCCCAGTACGGCGGCACGGGACGTCCCAGAGACTTCCTCGCGTCCTTCGAGACACTCGCCTTTCACGACCTCTCGCTGACCATCAAGTACGGCGTGCAGTTCGGGCTCTTCCAGGGGAGTGTGCTGCTGCTCGGCACCGAGTGGCACCACCGCACCTTCCTTCCGAGTATCTCGACCGGTGAACTCCTCGGCGTCTTCGCGATGAGTGAACTCGGCAGCGGCTCGAACGTCCGTGACCTCGAGACGACCGCGACGTACGACGTCACCACCGAAAGCTTCATCGTGCACACGCCCCACGGCGGCGCGCACAAGGAATGGCTTGGCAATGTCGCCGCACACGGCGCGATGGCCACGGTGTTCGCGCAATTGATCGTTGGCGGAGAGCGGCATGGGGTGCACGCCTTCCTGGTGCCGATCCGCGACGCGTCGGGCGCCGCCGCGCCCGGTGTCCGTATTGGGGATACCGGCATCAAGGAAGGCCTCAACGGCGTTGACAATGGTCGTCTCTGGTTCGACCAGGCGCGCATCCCGCGGGAGTATCTCCTCGATCGCTTTGGTCACGTGGCGCCGGACGGGAGCTATACCTCGCCCATCGAGAACCCGGCGCGTCGCTTCTTCACCATGATCGGCACCCTCGTCGCCGGCCGGATCACCATCGGCCTGTCGGCCCTCTCCGCCGCGAAGAGTGCGCTGACCATCGCGATCCGCTACGGTAATCGGCGGACGCAGTTCGGCCCGGACGGCGGTAACGTCACCAAGTTGCTCGACTACCGGACGCATCAACGCCGACTGTTGCCAGCGTTGGCGTCGTCGCTCGTGCTCGATATGGCGCTTTCCCGGCTGGTCGATCGGTTCGAAGCGCTGAAGACCGGCGCCGGGCATGAAGCGGAGAGTCGGGAAGTCGAAGGTCTGGCCGCAGGACTCAAGGCCTATACCGCCTGGCTGGCCCAGCAGGCCGTGACCGACGCGCGCGAATGCTGTGGGGGGCAGGGCTACCTGCAGGTGAATCGGATCGCGGTGATCCGCGGCGACATCGATGTCTGGACCACCTTCGAGGGCGACAACACCGTCCTGATGCAGCTGCTCGCGAAGGGATTGCTGACGGGATACAAGCAGGAGTTCGCCGAGATGGGGGTCATCCGCCTCCTGACGCGCCGCGCGCGGGCGGCACTCAAGGCGATGAACCCGGTCAGTGCGCGCCGTGACGACGAGGAGCATCTTCGCGATCCGGTCCAGCAGCTCGACCTGCTGCGCTACCGCGAGGAGCGGTTGCTCGATTCGGCGGCGCGCCGCCTCCGGGCCGGGCTGAAGGAGGACCCGCTCACCGCGATGCAGGAGGTGCAGGACCACCTGATGCACCTGGCCACCGCGCATGTGGAGCGGGTGGCACACGAGGCCGTGCAGGAGCAGGTCGAGCGGGCGGCGCCATCGCTCCGGCCCCTCCTGATGCTGGTGCGCGACACCTTCTGGGCGTCGGCGGTTGAGCGCGACATCGGCTGGTTCATGATGAACGGGGTGGTGGAGACGCCGAAGGCGAAGGCGATCCGCTACTTGGTCAACAACTGCATCCAGGAAATGCGCCCGATTGCCGAGGAAATCACCCAGGCATTCGCGATCCCCGATCAGGTCCTCGCGGCACCGATCGCGTTCGACGCCTTGCCGACGCGGGACGCGTGACGGAGCACGGCGAACAGCGAACGCCGGACGGCGAACAGCGAACGGCGAACGGCGAACAGCGCGATGTGCCGTCGTTTTTCACCGTGGAGGGAATCACCCGGTGGCAGGCGCACCTCAACGGCTCGGCGGTGTTCGCCGAGGCCGCCGCAGGCTGGTTCGGCACACTGGTCCTGGTCGCCTCGGAGACCGAGCCGCCGGCGCGGACGCTCGTGCGGGTCGATGATGGCCGGTGCAGCGAGGCCCGCCCCGCAGGCCCCGACGAGCTTGAGTCCGCCGATTTCGTGCTCTCGGCGACGATCACGACCTGGCTGGCGCTGATTGCGGCCAGGACCACGCCGACGATGGCCGCGATGACGGGCCGGCTCCACCTCGACAAGGGCGACCTCTTCGCCCTGATCCCGCATGCGAAGGCGGCGGCCGAGCTCCTCGCTGCGGCCGCCGACTAGTTCCGTTCACCGCTCACCCCGCGGCCTGACGGCCGCGGTTGGACGCGCGATCATCCCTTCTTCAGGGTGATGCCGCCATTCACCGTCTCGAGGCTGAGGCGGCGCCCGCCGCGACCAATCTTGCCCGTGAACGACTTCGGTCCCCACTTCCCCTCGATGGTCACCGGGAAGTCGCTGGTGATCCCGCCATTGACCGTCTCGCCTGTCAGGTCGGCATCGAGGTTGGCCGGAAAGATCAGGTCGATCCCGCCATTGACCGCGGACACCTTCAGCGTACCGTCCCACGCCGCCGTGCTGAACGATCCCTTGATGCGGCCGTTGACCGTTTCGAGGACGCTGGCCGTGGAGCCGCTGAAGTCGATGCCGCCGTTCACCGTCTCGATGGAGGCGGCCTCCTCGAGCCCGGTGGCGGTGATGCTGCCGTTCACGCTCGCCGCCTTGACCAGCACGCCGGCCGGCACCCTGACCTCGTAGCGCATCTCGACCTGGTCGTACTTCTCCCCACCACGCGACGGGGAGGAGTTTTCTCCCGAGCAGCTTTTCCGGTTCGGGTCACGGTTGGTGTAGATGGTGCAAATTCGGACCATCCCGCCACGTTCCTCCATGATCGCCTTCACGTACGAGCCGTCGCCTTTGATCACTCGCTTGGTGACGATCACCTCGGCGGTCCGTCCCGTGCCCTGCGTGATCACCATCGGCCCGTTGATGTTATCGAGCGCGAGCGTTCCACCGGCGGCGATGGTCGGGGTGAATCGAGTCTCCTGGGCCGCCAAGGGGGCGGCAACCAGGAAGAGGGCGGCGAGCACGGTGGTCGGTCGGGTCATTGGTGGCTCCTTGGCGGATCGGTCGAAACGGAGTGATGATTCCCTCTGACGCTGAAGCCCACCGTAGGGTTGCAACCCCAGGAGCCCCCAATGTCCCAGCCACTCGACCGCCGCACCTTCCTCGGCCTTGCCACGGCCGCCGGCCTCCCGATCGCCCTGGCCGACCGACTCTGGGCCGATGTGGTGCCGGCGGCCGCATCCAACCACGAGGCCGCCGCGGCGCTTCGGGCGCTGACCAAGGAGCAGCTCGCCGCCGCGGAGGCAGTGCTGGGAATCAGCTTTACCGATCCCGAGCGTGACTTGATGCTCTCGACCGTCGAGGGGACGCTCGCCTCGCTGGCCAAGTTGCAGCAGGTGCCGCTCCCCAATCCGGTCGTCCCGGCACTGCATTTCGACCCGCTTCCTGCGGGCACCACCGCCGTCGGCCAGCCGATCACCGCCCGCGTTCCGTTGCGTCGCCCCAATCCGTTGGTCCTCCCGACGACCGACGCCGACTGGGCCTTTGCCTCCGCCGAGCAACTCGGTCGGCTGATCCGCGCCGGGCACGTCACGTCGCGGCAGTTGGTCGAGCGTGCGCTCGCACGCTACGCGCAATTCGACCCGATCCTCAAGTGCGTCATCACCCTCACGCCGGAACGCGCCCGGGCGCAGGCCGACGTGCTCGACGCCGAGGCAAAGCGGGGATCGTTCCGCGGGCCACTGCATGGCGTGCCGTACGCGGCGAAGGACCTCTTCGCGGTGCCGGGCTATCCGACCACCTGGGGCTCGCCGCTCTACAAGGAACAGCGATTGGAGGAGACCGCGGCGGTGGTCGAGCGACTCGACAAGGCGGGCGCGGTCCTGGTGGCCAAGACGTCACTCGGTGAGTTCGCGCAGGGTGACGTCTGGTTCGGCGGGATGACGCGCAATCCGTGGAACACCGAGCAGGGGTCGAGCGGCTCCTCCGCAGGGTCCGCGAGCAGCGTGTCGGCCGGGCTGGTCCCGTTCGCGATCGGCACGGAGACCCTCGGCTCGATCATCTCGCCCTGCACCCGCTGCGGCGTGAGCGGATTGCGCCCGACCTTCGGCCGCATCTCGCGCCACGGCGCGATGGCACTCTCGTGGACCATGGACAAGGTCGGGCCGATCGCCCGGCACGCCGGGGATCTCGCACTTGTGTTCGAGGCCGTGCACGGCGCCGACCCGCGCGATCCGTCCACGCGCACCATGCCGTTCCGCTACGAACCCGATCGCCCGCTCAGCAATGTGCGCATCGGTGTGCATCCGTCGCTCGCGGAGCCTGCGGCCGATGCCTCGGCGGGCCAGCGTGCGGCGGTGTTGGCGCAGCGACCGGTCCTCGACGCCCTGGTGAAGGCCGGCGCGACGCTCACGCCGATCGTCTGGCCGGAAACGTTGCCGACGGATGCCATGCGCACCATTCTCACCGTGGAAGCGGCGGCGGCGTTCGAGGAACTCACCCGCAGCAACCGCGATGACCAGATGGTGCAGCAGACACGCGGCGCCTGGCCAACCAGCTTCCGGGCGGCGCACATGGTCTCGGCGGTGCAGTACGTCCAGGCCAACCGCGCGCGGACACTGCTGATGCAGCAGCTCGCCGCGCTCTATGCCACGGTCGATGTGATCATCGCGCCGACCAACGCGGGGTCGGTGCTGACGGCGACCAATTTGAGCGGCCATCCGACGGTCGTCGTGCCAAGCAGTTTTTCGGAGCAGGGGGCGCCGCGGGCGATCACCTTCGTCGCGGCGCTGTGGCGGGAGGATCTGGCGTTGCGGCTGGCGGCGGTGTGGCAGGCAGCGAGCGACGTGCATTTGCGTCGCCCGCCGAAGTTCAGCTGAGCCTCACTTCGCGGCCTTGATCCGGATCGGGCCGTTGAACGACTCGACGTTCACCCGGGCTTCGCCTTTGCCATAGCTGATGGTGAAGTCCGTCTCCTCCATGAATCCGGGAAGCGACATGGCGGGGGCCGCTGTCTGGGCACGGCCCGGTCGCGGAGTGGCGGGCGGTGCCATTGGGGCCTGGCGGGAGCCGGACGTCACGCTGCCCTTCAGTTCGGTTTCAAAGTCACCCATCAACGTCGAGACGCGGACCTTCGCGCTCGTGCTGCTCGGCAGCGTGAGTGTGATGCCGCCATTGTGGCTCTCGAAGCTGTAGTCTCCGTCCGGCGCGAAGCTCCCCGCGAATTCCACCATCGAGTTCACCGACGATGCACTGACGGACGTCGCACGCACGCCGCGCATCCGAACGCCGCCATTCACACTCTCGGCATCGAGCCGACCATCAACCGCGACGTTCTCAAGCGCGACCAGACCCGCTACGGCGTTGACCGAGAGTGCAGCCCCCTTGTAATCGATCACGGTGACGGTGCCCGCGACCGTCTCGAGGGTCGTGCGGCCACCGCCGTTGAGAAGGCGGATGCTGCCGCTCATCGTGGTGATATCGAGGCGGTCGGTCACGCCGTTGACGGTCACGCCGCCTGAGATACCGTTGATCTCCAGCCGGCTCGACGACGGAATCGTGATCGTCAGCATCCCACCACCGGTGCCCTCCCGCCGGCGCCCGGAGGCGGTGACATCGCAGTGCACCTCCGCGCTGCGAGGGCCCGCCTCGATGCTGCCGCCGGTCACATCCAGCCGCTCGTCGGTGCCGACCCGCACCGTCACGCCGCAGGTCGGCGCATTGATCTCGATCGAGGCGCCGCTGCCGAGCCGGACCACTGTGTCCGGGGCAGTGAGGCCACTTGCGGCAACCGTGGCGACGAGCAGGGTGGTCAACATGGTGATCTCCTCGGGACCGGGTCAGGTCCGAATGGCGGTGCGGCGCGTCACGGTGCGCAGCACGTCGAGCTTCTTCTGCAAGGCGGAGGTCAAGTACGCTGCGCTGCGTGGGTCGTCCGGCAACGCGCGCTGCCGCGTCGCGGCGTCGGCGATCGCCTGGTCGAGGGCCGCAATCGAGGTGCGGATAGCGTCGCGCGTGTTCTGGTCGAGTGTGGCCTCGGTGGCACTGAGGCGCGTCTCGAGCTGTCCGATCGCCTGCTGCAGCGCTTGGTCCGCGGGCGTATGCGTGGCCGCGATGTTGCTGGCCGGCGTGATCAACCCGGGCGGTGTGGCGGTGCCCACGGGCAACGCGACACCAGAGCGGAGCAGCAGCAGCGTGCCGCCGATCGACGCGGAGGCGATCACCAGCCCGGCCGCGATGGCGGTGGGCCAGCGTAACAGCATCGTGCCGGCCGGATACCGCGGCGACAGCTGCGGTGCGATCTGCGGCCAGAGGTCCTCGGGGGGCGGCGTGTCGCGCAACGTGGCAATGGCCTCGCGCAACCGCGGATCGAGGGGGTCGTCGTGATTAGTGGCCATCAAGCATCCTCCGGAGTGCGGCGCGGGCGCGCGACAACTGCGACTTCGACGTGCCGGCCACGAGGCCGAGTCGGTCCGCAATCTCTTCGTGTGTCCATCCTTCCACATCGTGGAGGATGAAGACCTGACGCGACCCGTCAGGCAGTCGGCCAATCGCGGCTTCGAGGTCCATCGCGACGGCAGGGTGGGGGCTACGCGCCGCCGCGTACCCGAGGGCGAGTGCATCGTCCTGGATCCACTTCCGCTCGCTCTGTCCGCTGCGATGCCGTGAGAGGACCACATTCACGGCGAGCCGGTGCAACCAAGTGGAAAACGCGCTCTCGGCCCGGAAGGTGGGCAGCTTCTGCCACGCCCGGATGAAGACGTCCTGGGTCAGATCGTCGGCCGAGTCATCGCCAGCCATCCGACGCATCAGCGTGTGGACCCGGGCCACGTGGCGCCGGTAGAGTCGCTCGAAGGCCCCCTCGTCGCCCCCCGCCGCCGCCTTGGCGAGGGAGGTCTCAACGTCGAGGGCCGGGGTCCCGGCGATGGGGGTCGAGAGCGTCATGGTGGCGGTCACGGCACTAGGACGGGGCGGGGAAGGCAAAGGGTTGCAGCGAACGGCGAACGGCGAACTGCGAACTGCGAGAAGGGACTCCCCTGAGCACTCCGTTCGCTGTTCGCCGTTCGCTGCTCGCCTACTCAGGCCACTGCTGCGTCAGGCAATGAAACGCGCCCAATCCCCAGATCAGCGCCGTGCAGTCGATCACCACGACCTTCCGGGTGGGGAAGAGCGTCTGAAGCGTGGCCCGAGCGATCTCGTCCCGCTCGGCATCGTAGCCGGGGAGGAGGACGACCTCATTGCCGATATAGAAATTGGCGTACGAGGCCGGGAGGCGCTGCTCTTCGTAGACCACCGCGCGCGGCATCGGGAGGGTGATGATCTGGAACGGCTCGCCGTCCACGTCGGTCATTGCCTCGAGGCGCATCAGGTTCGCGAGCAGCAGGGCGTAGTTCTCGTCCGTAGGATCGTCTTCGAGCACGGTGACGATCGTCCGTGCATCGACGAAGCGGGTGATGTCGTCGATGTGCCCGTCCGTGTCGTCCCCGACAATGCCCTCGCCGAGCCAGAGGATCTTGCGCACTCCGAGATGCTCGCGGAGGCGCTGCTCGATCTGCCCCTTGGTGAGGTCGGGATTCCGATTCGGATTGAGGAGGCATGCCTCGGTGGTGAGCAGCACGCCCGCGCCATTCACCTCGATGCTCCCCCCTTCGAGGATCATCTCCGGCGACAGCCGCGGGATGCCATACTCCTCGGCGATGAGTCGCGGGATCTCGTTGTCGAGATCGTACGGCGGATACTTCCCACCCCACGCGTTGTAGCCCCAGTCGAGAATCAGCTGCTCGCGGGTGCCATCGACCTCGCGTTGCACGAAGATCGGGCCGTGGTCTCGACACCAGGCATCGTTGGTCGGGAAGTGATGGAAGAAGACATTGGACGTCGCGACCTTCGCTTCGGCGAGCACGGCGCGCGCCTCGGCCTCCATCGCAGCATCGGCGACGTTGACGTGCACCTCCTCGCCGGGGGCGAGGTGGCGGATCATCTCAGCGATGACGAACGGCACCGGGAAGAAATTACCGGGCCAACTCGACTCGCGATGCGGCCACGAGAGCCAGGTGCCCCGATGCGGCTCCCACTCGGCCGGCATACGGAACCCCCCGGCTCGCCGGGGTGTCCGTGCCGGCCGCCCCGCCCTCGCCCGCAGGGCGAGCGGCGGGGCCTTCTCGCCGATTCGCGGTGATGTCAGTCAAGGTAGCGCTTCGTCAAGTCGCCGTAGGCGTCGATGCGCCGATCCCGCAGAAATGGCCAATGCGTGCGCACCACATCGACATTCCCCAGGTCGCAGTCGGCGACGAGGATCTCTTCGTCCTGCCCCGCCTTGGTGAGCACGCGGCCATTCGGGTCGGCGATGAAGGAGCCACCCCAGAACTCGATCCCCGGGGCGTCGGCCGCACTCCCTGGCAACACTTCATGACCCGTCCGATTCACCGAGCAGACGTAGCAACCGTTGGCGACGGCGTGGCTCCGCTGAATCGTCTCCCACGCCGCCTGCTGCCGCTCGCCATACTCCGCCTTCTCGGACGGGAGCCAGCCAATTGCCGTCGGGTAGAAGAGAATCTCGGCGCCGCTCATCGCGGTGAGGCGTGCCGCCTCGGGATACCACTGGTCCCAGCAGATCAGGACGCCGATCTTGCCGAACTTGGTATCCCAGCTACGGAAGCCGAGGTCGCCGGGGGTGAAGTAGAATTTCTCGTAGAATTGCGGATCGTCCGGAATGTGCATCTTCCGGTACTTGCCGAGGTAGGCACCGTCGGCGTCGATCACGGCAGCGGTATTGTGGTAGAGTCCCTGTGCGCGCCGCTCGAAGAGCGAGGCGACGATCACCACGCCGAGCTCCTTGGCAACGGCCGAGAGGCGATCGGTCGAGGGGCCAGGGATCGCCTCGGCGAGCTGGAAGAAGTCGTGGTCTTCCCGCTGGCAGAAGTAGTACCAGCCGAAGAGCTCCTGCAGGCAGATGATCTGGGCGCCTTTGGCGGCGGCCTGGCGGATGCCCTCGATGGCACGGTCGAGGTTGCCGGCCGGGGTGGCCCCCACCCGCTGCTGGACCAACCCGACCCGGACGGTTCGCGAAGTAGTCATGCCGACTAAAATAGTGCTGGCCCCCGGCGACGGCATCCGCCCCCGCGGGATTGCTCCCCAGGCTTGCGAGGCCCCCCATCCGCGTCCCGACCCGAATCGTCGTCCTGTTGCTCCTCCTGGCCCCCGCGACCGCTGTAGCCCAGCGCCTCGACTGGCGTGCCCGGGTGGCGCTCTACGGCGACAACACCGAGTTCTTCACCCCGTACCGCATCGGCGAGACGATCCTCGGCACCCAGCTCCAGACGTGGCTGGAGGCGAAGCCGGGGCGGCGGACCGAACTGCGGCTCGGCTTCTACGCCGACCGCCGCCTCGGCAGCGAGCAATTCGCTGACACCCTCCTGCCGATGGTTGCCTTCCGCTACCGGACCGCGCATTCCGAGGGGATCATCGGCACGCTCGAGACCGTCCGGCGGCATGGCCTGCTCGAGCCGTTGATGGTCACGACCCGCGAACTCACCACCCCAGTCGAGTCGGGAATTCAGTGGATCGAGCGCCGTGGCATCTTCCGCGGCGAGGCGTGGGTGAACTGGCAGCAGCTCAATACGCCGACCCAGCGCGAGGCCTTCGAGATGGGCGCCACGCTGCGCCTCGAGCCGACCGACTGGGCGACGATCGAGGCGCAACATCTCTGGTCGCACCGCGGGGGTCAGCTCTACGACGCCGGCGTGCCGGTGAGCAACAACCGCGTCATCGCGCTCGGCGCGACGGCGCGACGCACCTTGCCGACCCTCGGTGCCTCGTCGCTCGCCGCGTGGCGGATGTGGAGCGACGGCAACATCGACCCGAACTATCCTGCCGATCGGGCCTCGAAGGGGCACGGCACCTACCTGCGCGCCAGTGTCACGCCGCGCGGCTGGGTCGAGCTCTTCGCGATTCACTGGCGTGGGCGTGACTTTGTGGCCGCCGCGGGCGACAACAACTACAACTCCACCGGACACGACCCGGCCTTCTACCGCAGCAAGCGGAAGTACACGGAGCTCGGGCTGCTCCGGCGCACTGCGATCGGCGGTGGCGTCACCTTTGACGCTGAGGCGCGCTGGCACCGGATCGACGATGAAAAGAGTATTGCGTTCTTCAATACGCCCTGGGAGTTGAGCTACCGCTTCATTGTACGGGCGCCGATTGATGTAGGTGTAAGGTGAGGTTTACCCCGCCCTCGCGCGAAGCGCGAGCGGCGGGGTCTCCCGGGTCGCAACACTCGGTACAGTGGAAGGCGCTCGTGTGTATTGAACTCGGAGACCCCGCCGCCCTCACTGCGTTCGGGGGCGGGGTGAACCCTCCCGCCTGCCCGGCCACGGCGCTATCCTACAGCCTCTTCCCGCCACATCCTGTTGGAGCCCTGCCATGAAGGCCCCGTTGCCGTTTGCCCTGCTTGCCACGCTGCTGATCGCGCCCGTGCTGAGGGCTCAAGCCCCGACGACCACCGGCCCGTCCGCGGCCGATGTGAAGTTC